>NZ_AUCC01000031.1 GCF_000429565.1 Arsenophonus nasoniae DSM 15247 | reverse complement strand
CCGTTGCTATTCCAGTCGCATGTCAGTGCGTCTTGCTGTTCAGTTAAAAACGCTTTGCATAGCGCGTTGTTTTTATCGGCGGCAGCATCCAGTTTGAAATTAAATTCAGCATCAAGTGTTTTAAAAACGCCAATAGGTGTACGCCAGCGATCTTTGAATGGTTTCGGTGTATGACTGATTAGCATAATTTCTAAACCACAGTAGAATTTTTGTATAACGGAGAGTTCCAGAGTTTGTTAATCATACAGCGTGGGGTGGGGTGATTATTACCGCTTTCTACCAGTTTAACGGCGACATCCCATAATTCAGGATCGCTGTTAAGTGTTTTCTCAACATGATAGCCCTTCTGGGTGTATTGCTTAACCAGCCTGTTGGCTTGTTTTGTACTCATGGCTTCATGTCGAAACCAGCTTTTTTTGAGCATATTATTTTACTATTCTTGAAAATTTAACAAATCCCACCCTTACGCCACTATGAGCGCTTTTATCGATTAGGTGGTAGTTTAAGGTATTGTAGAGAGTGAAAACGCCGCTACGGGCGTTTTATCGTGGTTAAAATTGATTTCTGATACTATCCATCAAACCGATTTTTGCAATTGTTGAGAATGACTTTTTCCAAAACCGAACTTTGCCTTGATGGCGCTGATTTTTTCCAGCGCTACAGATTGGCTCGTTGGATTCATGCAAGTCTTTTGCGGTAATGACAATTGTGGCTTGGGTATCACATAGCCGGTACGCAATTTTTTGGTTAAGCCATCAATCAACAGCCTTGCTCTGTCTTCAACCTGCCTTGCGTTTAATGATTCAGCAATCATCGCCCGATAGAGTTCATGAACCAGCCAATAATTGGCATTCGAGCCATAGTCAAATTCATGAATATCATCGTGCCCTCGTTGGCGGCAGTAGGCTTGTAATTTTTCGCTCAGTTGTTGAGGCGTGGGTAGTCCGTATTCCTCGGCCAAACCTTGCTGACACCAGTCGATAAATTGCCCGACAGACGGTAAAAACGGCGATTTTTGTTGTCTGGCAATCCGCAACCCCGCGTTGATGTGACGGTCAGAATTGATTTTGTTTTCAGCGAATGCAGTGATCCATTGTTGCTTGAATATTTCGATTTCTGCTGATGTTTTTAGCACTGAAATACTGGCCGGAAAAATCACTTTAAGACGCTCAAAAAATCGATTAAACAGTTTGATGAACTGTGGATTAATCGGATTTTCAGTCGGTTGAGCAAACGACGGTTGACGACGAATTTGAGCGGTTAGTGTTGAAACGCATTGCATAAAACACCCTCCAGTCCATTAGCCCAACTCGTATCGTTCCAGGCAGCCTCAAGCTCATCACGACGACGGGTTGAAGATTTTTTATTTTCCAACCAGGCAACGTTAAAACCTTGCCAGTTTCGCAACATGCATTCAGCCAGTATGTTATCGGTGGAATATCCTAGCGCGTTGGCTTCGTTGACAGCGGTTGCTAGTCGATTCAGGGCGGTTTGGGTGAGGTGAGCCTTTTTGTTTTTTCGATGCTGGAGATAATCCGCCCAAACGGATTCGCTGGGTAGTTGCTCAAACTTCGACAAATCCAGTTCAGATTTTTTCGTTAAGGGGACTATAGGGGATATATATTTATTTATTATTTTATTTTCTTTTGTAGTTTGTCTTTTGTGTTTACCTGATTCGGGTAAACTCTTTCTTACCTGATTCGGGTAAATTACCGGATTCGGGTAAGTATTTTTCTTACCTAATTCGGGTAAACTTTTTTTACCTGATTGAGGTAAATTTACCTCATTTGGGTAAGGTTCTATGTTGTTACCTGATTCAGGTAAGTGACTGTCCCCGAATTGGGATGATTTCATCTGACGTGTGTTGTCGTCTTTTTTGTTATCAAATTCGGGCAAGACCTCATTATCTGCGTTGGTTTTACCTTGCCACTCCTGTATACATTGATTGATTCCGACAAACCGTCCTGATGAGATAAGAATTTTTCTTTTAAGTAATGCACTTTTAGCGGCGGAGCATTTATGTGGCAATAGTCCAGTCAATTCCGATAATTGCCAATTACTCACCCAATCTATTTTTTTGTTGTACCCATAAGTTTTTCTAAGAACAGCCATCACTATTAAAAGTTGATGCTGTGTTAAACCTGCTGTTAATATTGCTTCAAGGATATTATTTGAAATTCGGGTGTAGCCTTCTTCTAATTCAAACACATTAATTTTATTTTCTTCTTTCTGAGCTTCAAAATCAGCATAAGTAACGTTAGTCATAACGACAATCCTTTAATTATTTTAAGAAAAATAGATAGTTAGATAAGTTGTCGTTCAACTGTACTTATCGATTTCTTGCAAAATACAATCCATATCCGCGCAGAGATAGTCGAGTATTTCAGGAAGCCAGGGATTCGGTTTGCTGTAACATTCACCCGCATCAAAGTACTTGTAAATGTTAGCGGCGACTTCTCTTGCTCTAATTAATCTGCTATGACTTTCGTAAGTGATTTCTAGCTTTATTTTTTCCTGTTGGGCAGGGGAGATATCAACAATTCTCATATTAATTTCCCTCCATACTTGCATGCACAGGTTTACGACCAGCCCAGATAAGGCGGCTGTCTTTGAACAAGCTGATGAAGATACGGCGATCTTGGCGTGTAAACGACACTTTGCCGTAAGGGGTAGTTGAGTATTCTGGGATAATCCAGTAGGTATCAATAAATTCAGGGTGAGTTTGGGTTGGGGTAGTAACCATCTCGGTTGCCTCTTGTTGGAAGTTATTTCAAACCTCACCAACCCGATCTCAAACGGGGTGGCGAGACGTAACGGAGTTGAGATACCGGCCAACAAGAACCCCGGCGAGACTTGCGTCTCCCCCGCTACGTCCCACCATAATTTAGGGGCGCAACGTTGGTGTAACGAACGCAAAAAAACCGCTTTTAGCGGCTAATGTCCGCTTGTTGAATCGGGATCTCAAACCCGGCACCCGTTTTGTTAAGGTGCTGAGTACAATATAACTCATGCTTTGCTCTTTCGTCAATGCGTACATGGGTTTATGCTGCAATTCCTCCGTTCATCATGACGCCTAAGAGCCGCGGAAACAGGCTGTCATAGAAGTGTGGCTGTGTCTGGCGCGGATTATTCGGGTCAGTTAGATTCTTACCGAACTGCAAACCTTTCTCAGTGAGTGACCAGAACAGCTTCTCTTTATCAGGATGCTTGCTACTGGGCCGCGATTTACGTTCAGCAAGTCCGAGCAGTTGCAGTCGCCGATAACCAGATTGGGCCGTATAGGGTTTCCCATGTAGTAGTAAAAGCTCAGTGAGTGAATGTGTGACTTCACTTGATCCTGTTACATTGCTCTCTGGTGCATCTACGGCGTAGGCTGGTAGAATATCTGGCATGCCGAGGGAAGATTGCAGCTTTTTCATTGCGCCCAACATGGCCGAAGGTGCTATACGTAGCTCCTGCTTGTAAAAGGCCAGCATTGCCAAGCCAGCCTGAACTTTTTCGACTAATACGCCGTTACTGGATTTCACCGAATTACGAAATTGCTCATATACTTGAACCTCGAACTCTGGTTCAATCCATGCAGCATAGCGAATCGCAACAAGTTCATCTGCCCAAGTTCCTGATTCTGAACCACCTTTAATGACATTAACCGAAGCTCTTTTTTGAGCATTGCTTAAAGATTGTACAAATGAAGCGATTCCATCGCCTCGTAAAAAATTTGATGGCCGTTGCGATTCTGTCGCTTTACCTTGCGCAACTGCCGCACGATGTAAATCATTCAGGCTGTAACGTCCGAAAGCATCCTGACGGACGACGGTATTTTCGATTACAATTAATTTGTTCATATTGATTTCTTCATCTACTAGATGTTGTCAAAATGCTTAGAGGGCTAGCAAAATTTTGCAGATTGGCATTAAAAAAGGTTACACTTGACCTAAAAGGAGAAATTTCACGATGGGCCAAGTTGCATTTGACACACAAGAATTCGTCGAAAAGCTAGAAAATTCCGGCTTAAACAGGGAGCAAGCCAAGGCGATAACCCTTGTCGTGCGTCAATCGCATGAAGTCTCTGACTTTGCTACTAAGTCAGACATAAAAGATGTTCAACATGAAATAGCTAATGTTAGACATGAGATTGCCAATGTCCGTAAGGACATGGAGCATCGCTTTGAAAAAGTTGAGACTCAGATTGCCGATGTTCGTAAGGATATGGAGCATCGTTTTGAGAAAGTAGAATTACAAATACTAGATGTCCGTAAGGACATTAGCATGGTTAGCAAGGATCTGCTTTTTAAACTTGGTGGGCTTATCGTTACATTATTTGGTATTGGTATAGCAATCATGAAATTTCTTTAGATTTCATACTATTAAATTTTATCCACTAAAAAAAACATCATCACCTGGATATTCTGATTGATATTGTTGATGGTAGGTTACTGGGGCGTTCTTGCGTTCGTCTTTATCCTGTAGAGTAGAAATCTTTTTATCGATTGTTTGAGCAGGGAGTCCTTTTAATTTCTCTTCTAATGTCTGACGAGTTTGCGCCACGAAAGGCAAGAAAATATCGAAACTGTAAGTATCTTGTCCGTTTGTTTTTGTCTTTAGTGTTTTTTGCAAGACAAGACCAATACGCTTATTAGTAAGCTCTGGAGCTATATGGGTATGGGCATTAATCATTTTCGTCGTTAATTGTCCTACGTCAGCACAGCCCATAATGGCGTGGATCATGTTAATACCATATTGATTTGGCGAGCCGTCTTTTTTCTTACAGTAGACGTTGAGGTAGTTTGCTTTTTTGCCATCATCCGCCTCAACCGAAAATTCAATCGATTCAGCGCCGCTGCTGCTGGTGACATATTTTGCTTCCTGAATCGTAACAACATAAGCGCCCGATTCCGTAATAAATCCGCTTTTACCCGCAGCCAACGCTGATTCTGCATTGTAAGTGAACATAATGTTATTCATCATGGGTTGCTCCCCTCAGTGGAATTGATGATGCTCAATCTTCACCAGAACCTCTTTTTGGCTGTTCTGCTTCCAGTGCAATAAAGCTATTTCTAATAGCATGGGTGAGATACTTCGCCCTGTTACTGGCAATATCGCCTCTTGAATCTATTTCTTTTTTTAATGTATACACTAAAACTTCACGTGCAGCTTCTTGTGACTGTTCACTTAATTCTTCAAATTTCATTTTAGAATCCCTGTTATCTCATCAATAAAATTAAGAAAATCTTTCCGCCTCTTGCGAAGTTGATTGATTTCTTCTTGATAGTTTCTCCTCTCCAAACGGCAAACAATCAGCTGTTTGTCTTCTGGAAAGTCGCTGCAATAACTAATAAAATCCACCCAATCCCTTCCTGTGCAATCAAGGTGGCCTATAAGCTGCCATTTGTAGGCTGGGTCAAAAGATTCACGTTGCAAAGTGGCATAATGCACGGGTGCGGTAACGGACTTAATTTCAATAACACCATCATTTCCAACTAATCCGTCTGGACTATCGCCATAATCACCGCAATCAAAAAATCCGCCATTGGTTACATCAACAAAATTTGTTTCTTCGTATAACCTTCTGGCGATTGGCTCCTGTTCATGTCCGCGTAACATGTGCTCATTAGTGAAACTAAATTCTGATTTTTTCCCTGTAATAATTTCTAGAGCAATTTGTAACGCATATCGCTTGGCCGGTTCGCCAAAAGCTTTTCCCTTGTTGGCCATAAAACAGTTAAATTGCGATGCTGTCACCTTTCCTAAACGAAGCGCATCCCACACTTCCGTATTTTGCTGCACATCATGCCATTGCATTAGCGCACTCCTTCCTGAGGCGTTCCTGGTCTTCCTGAGACATCTCAACATGTGCTAATACTTTATCGAGTGACCCATTATTGATGTAGCTTTGTTTGGCCTTTTCCCACATTTCAACCTGAGTAGGTGTTAATGTTTTTTTCTGAGTAATGGCAGGATAAATTCTTAATCCATCGACATACTCCTGTCGATTTTTTACCCGTTCAACGCAAATCATGACTTTTACATTTTGCCAATCTTCAAGAAATGGCGAACCGGTTATTTGTTTCACCATTTTGCTATTGGTCGCATTGAGAATCATCGGCTTAACTGTCTCACCGGGTCTAATTTCCTTTTCTTTAAAATAAGCAGTGTTAAAAACATCTTTTGTTCTTCTGGTCTTATCCGCTTCAAATAAAACTTCAGAGATAGTTAACACTGTCGGCTCAACGATATCAGCGCTGCTCAAATAAGGTGAATCGAACGCCTTTCTATAATGCGTTTTTTCAGTCATTAAGCGGGTACCTCGTAATAGGAATCTTGAAACTTCTTCGCATAAAGAATTTTGGCGAGTTGTTGACCTAGGTCATAGAGTGCATTATTGAAACCAGGGGTAGTTTGGATTGCGAGAAGAGACTCATCATAATTATCTTCGTAAATAAAGATTTGCTTTGATAAGACGTGAGCAAGATACCCGTCACTTAACGATTCATAAATGCGTTCGCCTTCTTTATCGCAGGCCTCGAGTTGCTCTTGTGTGAAGTTTTTGATTATTCGTAAAATTTTGTTCTCGGTTGCCAGATCCATTACGTCTCCTTCTGCGAGGATAACGGTTCTTCACCGTATAAAGATAAGTTTTTGTTAGACAGCGATTGTTGACACTATCTGTGGGATGTCTGTCTAATTGATTTTTAAATGCAACAAGCAGGTTCACAACGTCATTTTCTTGTGTATGATGTTCGCCCCATACACGATTAATGATTTCTTCGGTTGAGCGTGTTTTTATTAGATGTAATCGGAATAAACGGATTTCATCTTCCTTTTTACACTTTTCTATATAATTTGTTTTTCGCAGAAAATTTCTTTTAACCCTTGAATTCATGATAAAAATCCTTCAACAAGAAGATTTATGCTAAGCACAAACGGTGCTTACTACAAATCCACCTATTGGTTATTTGGTGTTTGTGTACGCTAGCGTCAGCGTACCCCGGCTGGAAAGTCCCTACGAAAGTAGGCTCAACTCCGCTTCGCATAAATAACCTACGAAGCTATCAGCAAATTACAGGCGCAATTTCCCTGCCATCCGTTTCACAGACTTTTTTTGCTGATACCAAAATGTTAAGGAACTTTCACAGCCGGAAAACTTGCTGTAGAGGGCCACAGCCCTTTCGTACAATTACTTCTTAAACCACTTAATCCAAGCGTCTCGTTCTTCTGCGGGACGGTTAAAGTAGGCTTCTCGGACTATGCGGTTGAATTCAGGGAGATATATCCACCGTTCACTTCTGGCGTTGGGTTTGGTTGGATCTTTCAAGAAAATGACAGGTAACTTTTGGTCTTCAGCCATATCCTTGACCGCACTAGGAGTTTTACCGATCAGATCAGCAAATTTTTTTATGTTCACTGCGTCTATCGGATATCTGATCTCGTAGTCGTCGTTGCTCACTTCGCCCCCTGATTAATCCTTTCCAACCGCTTCGTACCGCTTCTAACCGCTTAAAAACCCAATTTCTGGTATTCTTAAGTTGGGTGCATTAGCCGCAATACGCGTGCTTTTGTTTTATACATAAGTCACCTTATGGTGACTAATTTAAGGATAGTCGTATCATGGTGACTAAGTCAAGTGATTACTCAAAAAAACTACTAGCTCTGAGAAAATTAGAAGGTTTAACCCAAATGCGGTTTTCAGCTATTACAGGAATATCTTTAGGTACGCTGAAAAATTATGAAACTGGTCAAAAACCAGCTAGAGCAGAGGTAATGGAAAAAGTATTAAAAACAGAAATGTTTAAAAAGTATACTATGTGGTTGTTGCACGATGAAGATACAGATGCAAGTAATCAAATCACACCAATATTAGTAAATTGCGAATCCGATCTGCTAAAAGCATCCCCAAAAACAAGAAAAAAAAAGTATGCTTTGAATAATGTAAAAGAAGACGATAATACACTTGTCATTAATAGCATTGTAAAAAACATGACTGATGAGGAACGTCTAGAATTGGCAAAACTTCTTTCTAAAGAAGGCTTTAGATTATTACTAAAATTATTAGATCCAGACAATCAGTCACTTTTGAATTTGCCAGATAAGAAAAAGCGGGCAGCTCTGCGACTAGAATCTATGGACGATGAACAGTTCAGAGAGATTTTATCCAAAATTGAGGGAAATACAGACTTACCTCAAGAAGAAATGAATGTATTTACAAAAAAAACAGTTGGTTAACATACCCCCATCTTCAGCTAGTTATCTGAAGGTGGGGACTATATCAAACTAGTAGTATATTTAATTCATCATCTGTTAGGCCAGTAGATATTTTGATAATTTGCCGATCAACACCATTAGCAAATAATTGTTTGGCTAGTTGACGAATGGCATCCTGTCGGCCTAGCTGGTAGCCTTCATGCTTACCTTTTTCGCGGCCTTTAGCTTCAAGCTGTTCTGCAATCGTCATAAAATCCTCCCGATAAGTCGGTGCTTTTTCTGCAAGGGTGCGTATGAATCCCTCGCCGTCAATCGTATTTCCTGCTTTAGCTATATAATATAATAAACTCTTGCATTGTTCTTTGGAATACTGCCATTTTTCTATTAGAGTAGCTAATTCTACGGCAAGTTCCAACATATCGCGCGTTCTGATGTGCTTTTGTACCAATTGCAGGAGTGCTACTCGGCGGTGCGTCAGGATCTCCTCATCCGGTATCGTGGTAATATCAACCAGCGGGAATGCTTGTTGGTACACCGTAGCTGCCAGTTCTGGATCGGCAAAACAATCTAGGAAGTGCGTGCTATAAGGATAAGGTGACGTAGCACCGTGATAGAACAATACGGGGATCACTACCGGTAAGGTATCGTTGCCTTGTTCAAGATGCCGCTGCATGGCTGCCACACTGTACCGTAGAAGCCTGAATGCCATTAGCTTTTCAGGGCGGCTCTGGTGCTCGACTACTGTGTAGATATAACCTTTCCCCGCATTCGTCTGCACAGAGTAGAGCATATCTGAACACTGGGTGCGCAAGTCGTCTTCGATAAAGCTGCCTGATTCCATTGCAAGAGTACTGAAATCGCAGCGCTCGCGTAGATGGGGTGGCAAATGCACTTCAAGAAAGTCCCGAGCTACAGCGATATCGCCAAGGAACTTTTTGAACACGGCGTCATGTTGGGATAGTGAAGATTTTGTCATGGGCGTAGTATACCGAGCTAAGTTAATAAATACCAATCGAAGTAATAAGCCCAACATGTAACGACTCAAAAAATTATGTCACTTCTGTTGGAAGGGTAACAAAAATTGATAAATTACAAGCTAAGTAACTTTTTCTCCCATAGCTCAATGATCTCACTTTTTTCTTTTAGATAGTCATATCGATCATAGTGTCGAGCAGATACTCCAGGCATTTTATGATTCTGCAATCTATCACGCATTTCAGCTCTGATCCCCATTTCACCCGCTAAGGTCTTAAATGTTCTGCGTATATCTCTGGGCGTAAATTTAGTGAACTTTTCTCGCACACAAAATTTTCTTAATTGTTTGGCGTATTCACTCGGTAGTAAATGTCCTTCTTGGGTATCAGAAGGAAATAAGAAAGTATTATTCGGATAACGTTGTTCCATCTCCGTCAAAATCTTAACGGCAGTAGGGCACAGAGGCACTACATGATAATCCCCAGTTTTTGATATATGAGGTGGAATTGTTAGCGTGTTATTATTTTTATCCCAATTATCATGCGTATTTGTCATTAGCTCCCAAGGTCGCTGCCCACCAGTAAAAATACAAAGCATTAACAGTTGAGCATAATCAGGGTTTAATGAGCATACTTCAGTGGGTACATTTATAGTTTCTAACAATATACGTAATTCTTTCCAAGATAGAAAGCGATCTAACGCTTTATCTGCACCGCGTTGAGAGGGTACTACTGTTACGGGATTACTTGTTATTCCGTACAGTATTTTTCCTCCCAGCTTAGCCGGATCGTTATCAGAAAATAACCCAAAATTAAAAACGGCATGTAGATTAGCGCGAACCTTATTTGCGCCAGCCAAAGCGCCTCTTTCAATAAATTCAGATAATACTTTTTTAATATGTTCGGGTGTAATGTCACGAGCAGGTGTATCACCGTTGATATGTTGACTGCCGAGTACTTGTTTTAGCCGATTATTGGTTTTCTCATAAGAACGTTTTCCCCGTAGTCGTTGATCTGTGATATAGTTTTTAAACAACATTTTTAAGCTGGCATAAGGGCTTATGATTGGTTGCCCCTGTTGTAGCTTTTGAGCTTCTTCTTTGCATCGTGAGCTCGCATCAGACAAGCATAAAGCTGGATAGTCACCTAAAGTAATGAAAGAGGCTTTACCGTTAATGAAATATCGGTATATGAATGTTTTACGTCCCGATGGGTACACTTTTACACCAAGGCGGCCAGTGCCTCTAGAGGATGAGGCTTGCCAAGCATAGTAAGCCGATTGTTTGGGTTTCAAGCCTCGAATTTTAGTATCTGTGAGTAGTGAGCTAGCCATGATTTTGAGGTCAAGTTACGGGTCAAGTTATGATGCAATGATATGCAACCCGATGAAACATTGCAATGCAATAAAACCATTTAAAAACAACTTGATGCTTGTATTTGAAACAGAATGAAACAGGGTGAAAAAGCGTGGTCGTGGCCTTCTAAGCCGTAGGTCACAGGTTCGAATCCTGTAGGGCGTGCCAGTTATTTCAATGAGTTACATTAAAAATAAATAAATTGATGATTAACACAGGTCAAGTTACTAGCTTAGTTTTTCACTTCTAACCTATTTATCGCCTATATTTTCTGGCCAACCGAGAAATGTTCCATTTTTTGTTTTTTCTGGCTTTGGAAACTCATTTCTTATTGCATACATACGCCATAGTGTCGTTTTGCTTTTACCTGTTAATTTTACCATTTCATTACGTTTGATGTAGCTAATAGACATACCTCATCCCATATAATTTTCTTACGTTAAACAGATAATTTTTGTTTAATTAAATATTAGCTGTTCTTATAAGGCATAGAAAAATAGCGTTTTATGTTTAACAACTGTTGAGGCTTTAGTTCAATGGTTTTTCAGGGTAACAAGAAAAGGACAATCGGTTTTTTAAATCTGGCCTAAATCAATACTGACAATCGTTAGATCTTTTTTTATTTTAACCACACATAAGGTCACTAACACAAAATTTCCTTTGTTGTCCATTTAGCATAAGTAATGCAAGTATTAAGGGCCCTATCTGTAATAAAAAAGCGGTTAAGTGGAACAGATAATTTTACATTTTTTGTTTCAATATCTCTTGGCTCAAGTGTTTTATCATGGAAAGCTATATATTAAATTTCCTTTCCGTCGGCCATGTATCATGATATAAGCTATTCCATCCAAGCTTATGCGCAATTTTTTTACTAATTCTTCTTTATTATTGGAAGATATTTTCTTTTACTATGAATTTATAATTGCACCAAGCAAAAAGTCAGACATTTGTATGTTTTCTGAAGTTTTTGAATCATTTGTCACAACTGAATAAATAATATTTTTTCTGCCCACTTTCTGATATAAAACGTTATTAACAATAGCATAAATCGTCATACTAGCCTCAGTATTACTCAGGTTTTTATATAACCATTATGCCCAATTTAAGTATCAATATAATCGGCTGGTGGATGAATTCGATAAGCGACAGAACTCAAGAACAGTTATTAAAAGAACTAAAATTACTGCATCAATTAACTACTATATGGACACAGCGACTGACTCATGCAAAAGCTGAAATTACTAAGTTTGCTAACGATTTTTATAATGTTACTAAGCGGTGGTATGTCAAAGTGGTGTGTAAAGTCCGACAATATTACCGCCACCAACTTAGATGATGCAAAACCCACCCAATTGGCGCCTGACGCTGAGCGAAATTATCTCCATCTCAGACGTCAGCTCGAAACCATAGAGGTGCAGTATTTGGGGTTAAAAGAAAGGCTGGGCGAGATTTATAAGCATAAAATTAATCTGAAAAATGCATGCTATCGTTTTTCATCGGTAGACGTTTTTCTTACAAGGGGTGGACTACATACCTCAAATTCTTTTCCCTCGTAGGATATGTTACGACAAATTTCTTGCAATTCGCAGTTTTCTTTTTCCCATTGCTTTCTCGCATTTTCCTCTTCAGCAGTTCTTGCAATTAAAATATTCAGTGAAGTGCATTTGAATTGAGCGATAGTAAGTGAGCTAAATCCTAAAAGTGATGTAATAGTCAATACTTTGAATAGTGATTTCATAATTGTTTCTCCGGAAGTAAATAATAATCTTTATTAGTATTTACACTTATTCTTAACAATTCAATAACATTTATGTAAATGCAACAAAATATCACCAATAGAATTTTTTTAATTTTTTATATAAGTTTTTACACTAATTAGACTTAATCATTATCAATAGATATTAATGTGGTTGATGTAAGGCTACCCAATTGGCTGGCGCCTGACGCTGAGCGAAATTATCTCCGTCTCAGACGCCAGCTCGAAACCTTAGAGACATAGTTTCTAGGGTTTCGAGAAAGGATAAAAGAAATTTATAGATCGAAAAACGAATTTGAAAAAGTAAATTTATCCATGTGTATTGGATATATTTATTTCATTTGAAGTTTGCGGTGTAGATTCGTTTGATGGTGGCAGACAGTTTTCTTTTTGCCATCTAATGGATTTAGCCGTGTCTGTCATGAAAGTATTTATGGTACATTGCCAAGGTATATTGGTATTAGCAATAGAAAATGAGCTAAACGCTAAAAACGATGTAACAATAGCTGTTTTAAGTAATGATTTCATAATTTATTCTCCAAATATATATAAGAATGATTAATAATAGACAATAAATTTAATATTTAAATAACATAACAATAAATTAAAATTTTGATTTTAAATCAATGTATTAGCGCAATTTTGCCGGACGCAAGAGCCATCCAATAGGCGTTGTGGAAGACTTTTTTTATCGATAGCAGTAATGGCTTCAAGTAAAACCATCAGATATTACTGCAAATCAAAAACATCATAATACGGTAAAATGATGGCTCACTGCCTTAAGGTCGCTAAGAAGTGGGCGGTATGGTATCTGGTAAAAAATAAATCAATTATCATCTTGCAAAACAATGTTATAGCGTTGGCCTTTAGTGTCAAATGTATAACAATGGCGTTTACTATCTTCTTTGTTGACAACGATATTCTGACAAACCTATATCGGTGTAGGTGTAGCCATAGCATGGCAAATACTGACAAAGCCAAACGCTGGGAAAGATACAATCAATATTTTGAGTAATTTGTTCATCGTTTATTTTTCATGGATAAGTGAAAAGTATTAATTATAATACTTTGCATAATTAACATTTAAGAAACATTCGTGTAAGTAAATAAAAATTCCATAAAATTACAATTAATAGAATTTTATATAAATGTGTAGCAAAAATACCGCTAATTTATTAATACAATTAGCAGAAAAAGTATAATCTGAGAATAAATCTCATGCTAGGCCGAAACCTCCGCTCCTGCCATAAAAGCGGCTAGGCAAAGACAGACAACGACCGAACGCAGTAGCTATTTTGAAGTAAATCGAAATTAAAGATGGGAAAGCTATTACTATGGCAGGCACGATGGGAAAATTGGGTCGTCGCCCAAAACTGGTAGCCAAAAAAAGCTGGCAGGCAATTCAGGTAAACATGGGTTAAAAAAATGATGCGTCGGTTTTTACTCTCGCAAAAGATGTAGATTTGCTTGATTGGTTTATTAAAAACAAGATGGTACTTGCATAATTGCTGCAACAGCTAAGCCAATAAAAACCAATTTTGGTTGAACACTTGAGAGAATATAGATAGGGTAATACTGTATAAATAAAACAATTTATTTGTTTTAAATTATAAAGAATATAATTTTAACATCAGAGAGTTAGTAGAGATTTAATCATGAGTTTATCTATTGGAAAAAATTTTTTTATAAGAGAAAAGATCAGTATTGGAGATATTAAAGAAATACAAAAAAATAATTCACCTATTCAATTAACTTTATGGGAAAAAATAAAAGATTTCTTTTTTTCTACGGGAAAAGAAAAAGCATATTCTTGTATAGCAAAATTAAATAACGCTCTAACAGAATTAAATTCTATTGAAGCAAAAAAACATTTTTTGACATTAAAAGATTTAGCCTCTGAAGAGTATAAAAACCATTTTCTAGAATATTGCTACCATGATAATTATGGCGAAAAAATTAAAGTTTTTGAATTAAAAGATAATAGATGGGAAACTATAATAAAATTTGATTATTCTAGTGATGAAAATTTTTTTTCATATCGTATTTTAGATGTAAAAATAACTAACCTATAAATTCGCCAAATGATTACTGGCTAAAAGTAAAAATTATTTAACCCTGTCGCTAAATTAGATTGATTATAGCGACAGCGTTTCCTTAGCCGTTTTTAATAATAAAAAATACGCTTTAGTTAAAGAATGTTTACAGTGGTTTTGGCGTGATCAATTTAAGCATTAAAAACTAAAATAAAACATAGCAAAAAGATTTAATAAAGATTAAATAAGTAATTTTATCGAAGCTGACTAATTACTTTTTACTGGATTAGTATAAAGACTGATAGCTTCCAATCCTGTCGGACATACCAGTTAATTGAGGGATTGTATTAAAAAATAAATAAATTGTTTATTAACGCCGCCAGTCAATTGTCTGGCTATGTTTTTCACTTTTAACCCATTGATAGTATAAGGTTTTTGTCACCAACTAAAAAATGTTTTATTCGGTTGCTTGTCAAAGCCATACGTGCAAAGACTAACCGTTAGATGATACAAGATTCAATCGATTTTTGCCTGGTGCTAAACGAAATTATTTTCGTCTTAGAACTCAATTCGAAATTTTAAAGGTACAGTTGTTAGGGGGAATAAGTTTATCAGCAAAAAAATAATTATCTATTTGTTTTAAAAAGATTGGTAAATAGAGTGGTATTTGCTAAGCGGTGATTTTAAGGTTACCTATTCTATTATGAAGAAGTAACCTTAATATATGCTTTATAAAAAACAGCAATAATTTTACATTCTTGGCGCTACAGATATAAGTTGATCATTTTCGTCTACAGAATAGTCGGTTATAAGCGATTCTGATGGGATGCCGCCTGTGAATTCTGCTTTTCCAAAATCAGTTTTATTATCAGATGAATTTCCATCTTGAGCGAACGAATAAGAACTCAACCCTAAAATAAATGCCGCCGTAAATATTTTAAATAATCTATTCATAATTTATTCCTTAACTATTAATGAAAATCATTATCAATATTAACCTTGATGATAAACTATTCAATAGCATTAATGTAAATGCAATAAAATATTATAAATAGAATATTTTTGTTTTTTTATATAAGTTTTCACACAGTGAGTGTGAAATATTATCTACTAGATATCAAACAAATTTTTTTAAATAAACATTTAGTAGGCTGTTTTTGAATTGAGGAAAAACGTGACAGATGTTTATAAAAAATAATTACCTAAATGCAGTAAGAAATTAAACAGATTTATATTTAATACAATAGCAGTGGTTTGTTATTTACCTCTTCTTGAAGTGAAGAGGTATAGCTGGGGTATTTAAATTTTGTAATTAAAGGTGGGAAATTTTACCATGGTGGTAGGATTGAGACAAATTGTCGGTATAGCATTATCGCCTAAGTTTGTGCGACATATACCTCCTGTTTCATTTTTTAGGTGTTGTTTAGTTTTGTTATTATCTGCTAAAGAAAGAAAGCTAAGTCCCAGAAAAGAAAAAACAGTGAATATCTTAAGTAATAATTTCATAATTTATTCTCTGATCATTAAATAAAAAATATTTAAAATGAATTACAAAATACTTTTTGTCATTTTACTACTGTTGAAAATGAAAATTACTCAGCAGCAGGTAAACCATCGATGATGGAGTTTACTGGAATACATTTACTAGGTTCGTTAAAAGGTTTAAAATATTTATTGGTTGGTTTTTTATTTGTATCAATGTTTATATTGTTATTTGCTGCTCCTGCTGAATAACTAAATGTTAGAAAAACTGTAATAACAACAACTTTGCATAATGATTTCATATTTTATTTTCCAAACTTAAATAAGAATTACTAACAATAGTTGATTTATGTAGTAACTCAATAGCATTAGTGTAAAGGCAATAAAATTGTGTCGAGATGCTTGAATTGTATTTTTTATATAAGTCTTCACACAATTAGTGTTAAAAATTATTGACTAGATATTAAACAGAAGTTTGCTTAATACTAAATATAACTAAAGGATAAATCTCATGTTAACTCGCATTAGTTGTGCCTGTGGTAAACATGGTTGCGCTAAGACAACTGCCGAATGCAGGGCTTATTGTACGGCACACTAATTCAGGATAGCAAAACCATTTATAAGGTAAAAAGTCATCATCAAGCTGGTATTACACAAGGTGGGCGAAATTACCCGCATCAATGTAGTGATTGAAAAGAAAACGATTAAAGAATGGCGGTAAGCTAAAAGCGAGAGTTTAACCAAACCTACTGGTGGAGACCGCAGGATGTGACACTTAATTTTTGAAGGTTGATGCATTATTGGGTTTATTACTTTTGTTGGTGCTCTAACACTTTAGTATAAAAGTTTGTTGAATTGATATTGCAAAACGCTGAGAGCGGTTTGTTATTGCTTATACTCAGCGAGATTGATAATGGGTTATTTTGATTTTTGGCAAGTTAGTATGTGTGTTCGATAATATACTTAAGCGCCCAACCATACATCATTTCTGAAACACTATTTATTGAATTTTTGATGTTTTTGCTTCCACTGTGATACGTTTCATGCCCGTTAGAAAAATCTATCGGATAAAATGTATTTGTTTTTTTATCATAAAGAATATTTTTAAAGTTTAAATCAACATGCATAATGCCTCTATCACCTAAATCGCAGATCATATGCTGAAAGCGCTCTTGTGCACTTGCTGGGAATATTTTGTCATCAATATTACTAATGGGTATTCCAGGCACTTTATACATTCTAATATAAAATATACCCTCATTTTCTATGAAAGCCGCTGATCCTTCGCCATAATATTTATTAAAACAGTTTACCTGTTTTTTCATTTTGGATTCTATATAGCTATCATTAATATACGGTTTTTTTATATAAAAATGTTTATTATTGGCATCTTGATATACTTTTCCCTCTGTACCACTTGCAATTAACTTTCCTAGTTTCATATTTTTATTTTCTATATCATTTTTTTCCAATAATGCAGCAGACATACTGAATTTATCATGATGGAAAATATTTAATACTTTATTGAACACATATTGACCTATAATATAGCTATTAAGTATTTAATAGAAACTAATCATAACAGATATTTTTTATGAAAAGAATTTGTTTCATTTGTTAATTAACGTCATTTTAAATAATATATAATTATAATTTATATGTGAATTGTTGGTAATTTTTGCAATTGCCTAATTAAATTTAATAGCAGCGATTAATCGTAGGAGATGATGCTTAATTCTTGAGAGGTTACTCTGTATTCGTTAGGGTTTATTATTGATTGGATTAAATTAATTTCTAAATTTAGCGTATTTTAATTAGTTTTAAAATTTGTCGTTATAATTTTTAGTGCTAAAAAATTATCTTGGTTAGCTAGTTCATTGAAGAATAAGTTAGCGGAATTGTTGGTTATAAAAATATCATTAGCCACAGTTGCATGCAGTTGTGGCTATCTGAATAAGCGAAAATCGTCAGAGTTGTTTAACTGTGGATGCTTCTTCTTTTTGGGGGAGTTTATAAGTAAAAAACATGACTAACAGTAACCAGCATAAGCCGCAAAGTAAATTTAGCAGATTAAAAGCATTTGCATCTCTCCATAGATAAACTATTTTGGCAAGCTCTATGCCTAAAATAAATATTACCATGTTAATGATACCCATAGCGGCAGAAACAGTGCCTTTGCTAACATCACTGGAAAATAAAGTTAGTCGGATTAAACAGGCGTTAGTCATACCAAGCCCGAACGCATATATAGATAGACCCACTGTTATCCATAGGTAAGTGCCTAATGAGAAAAATGCTGAACTAGCCGCCACAATTAAACCAATGATTATCGGTTTTCCACCAAATTTAATTAGTTGAACTAAAGTTTTTTTTCCAGTTAAATGGCTTAGCGTTAAGTTACCAATAATTAATCCACCAAAAACCGGTATTTGTAACAGCGCATAGGTGAGCATTGACAGTTGTTCTCCACTGATAAGAATAACGGGGGAGAGCGCTATCCAAGCAAGGAGCGGTACGGCGGCAAATCCTATCGCCATTGCGCCGCTGATAAAACGTCGATTTTTTAATACTTGTTTATAATCACACCATAAATGGGGAAAAGATAATGTTTCCCCTTTTTGCTTTACTGTTTCCGGCATGAAGAAAAACAAACCGACAAATGAGATTAACGCTAAAACAGCAAAAATAACAAATATGCCTTGCCAGGGAAGGATATTAATTAATGTAGCCCCGGCCAATGGCCCCAATAAGGGCGCAATCAAAGCGACATTGGCCATTAGCGCAATAATTTTAACGCAGACTGTTTCGTTAAATGCCTCTTGAATAGTTGCATAGCCAACTGAACCAATAAAGCATAGCCCGATGCCTTGTAAGAATCGCATGGCAATAAACTGCTCGATATTCGAAACGAGTAAAATGGCTAAACAACTAATAGTAAAGAACAAGACGCCAATAAGCATAATGGGACGTCGACCACGTTTATCTGATAACGGGCCAAATAACCATTGTAAGAAGACGCCCCCGGCTAGATAAGCGGTCATGGAAGTGGGGATCCATTTTACGCCAGCATTAAAATTTGCTACCACTTCTAACATGGCGGGTTGGATCATATCATTAGCGATATAAACGCTAAATTCAAATAAGGTTAAACTTAACGGAAAGAGTATACGTTCAGACTTTGACAAACAGGATGTGTGCATGAATTTATTCTTATTAAAATAGATAACCGTATTGCCCGATTTGAGCATTGATACGATAGTCAATAACGGATTGGAGTCATTTTATTTCAATTAGTATATCAAAATCTAGGTTCTTTTATCGTCCAGTAGATCAAGGTAAGCACGGGATTTTGGTGTTATTAACACTATATCAGATATTTTGCAGCCGAAATTGTTTAGCAATAGCGACCCATTTGGGGATTTGGCGGTTATTTTCTATTAGGGTATGTGCTTTGTCATACCCTAAATCAATAATATAAAAGTGATGGACACCAATTTTGCCAATAAAGTAGGCATAAACAATGAACGAATCACTTGTGCTATTCCATTCCATTGCACTAGCTTACCGCCGTCATCCCAACGCGAGCTGTAAATATCTGGCAATTTGCCTCGATATTCACTTGAATTCCATATCTCAATTAGAGTAGGTGCCGTGTCATTCCGATGTCTGTTTGTCATTTAAAATTAAATTATTTATTGTTCACTTTTGGCTAACCACATATTACATTTTGATTAACATCAAAGTAGTTAATGGGATGGTTATTATTTGAGCATTAAACGTTATATTTGTTATTTTTAATAATTTTTTGCTGTATTATAATTATCAAACTTAATGTCGAAGTTGTTGTTTTCCCTGGTGTTGGCCAGCTTGAATGCTGGCTTTTTTTGATCTTAAGCAATTAACGCAAAAGAGACAGCAGTGTCGATATCGGCTTATGGGTATAATATTTCAGTGGTAATGGGAAAGATTAATTGTTGCTATGTTGATATAAAGTGAGCTGTGTCAACGAATTTAGTGAGTTAGTAAAAAACAGAGATAGTGTAGTAGAGTTAATCTATATATTTTATAAAAGAAATTTTTCATTTAATCTGGTTTACTATTTTTTATTAATATGATGATGATAAATTTAAGTTTTATAATCATTATATAAGTTTTAATGAATGAAAATATTAAAATAGTCGGATCCTTTATAACTATTTTTAAGTTAGCCCAATTGACAGCTAAAAATATTTTAATCAGCCGGTTAATTAAAAAGTATTTTTTGATGCCTGTACGATTGATTTATTAGAAAATTTTATTTAGAAGTTTAAAAATTGAATTTGGTTGTTTATTGTAGTGTAAATAAATTATTTTAGCTGCTTTTTAAGCAAGTCAGCGGGTAGTTTTTTAATGTCACCATTTTTTAATATAAATAATAAATTACCTTGCCAGAATTCAGCAATAAATACATTTTTTTCTTCGATTTTGAATTTTTTCATTTTTTTTAATAGCCAGTCTTTATCTTTTTCAATTTCGTTAAGCCCCGCTTTTCTTATTTCACCATCTTTCATTAAGATCACCGATGGCATTTTTGCGCCCTCACAAACAGCGGTTATCTGTCCATCTGGCTCAATCTGCGCATAAACAACTTCTTGAAAAGAATGTATCCCTTGTGCTCTCAGCTGTGAGGAGATTTTTAAAATATCTATTTTATTTTTGTTTTGCAGAATGTTTTCCATTAAAAATTTGCCATGTTTAATAATTGGAATTGGATCACCAATGGTGACAGAACGAATGCAGTGGATATGTTTGCTTATAAAATTCAATAAGGAAACCAATGAAACACCAATGAGCAAAACGATAATGTATTGATATAGAGGAATTGAATCTGTGTAAATTACCCCGCCAATTATACCTCCTAAAACAAAATTACCTATAAAATCAATCGGCGTCATTTGCGATAGTTGTGTTTTACCTGAAAGGTTTAAATGTGTAATAACAATGACAAATCCAATAATAAATTTGATAAGAACCCAACCATAATAAGCCATATTTTTTCCTTAACGGTTAATAAAGTCTTAAGTATTATTATTTAAAAATATGCTAATTTTTATCAAAGTCCATTATTAAATATATTAGTTAGTCATTTATCAGTAAGGAAAATAAATAGTGAAAGTCGGCAAATTAAAAAATATTTTCAGCAAATCATCACGGATTTGCTGAAAATTTACCTGGACAGTCTGTGATTCAATTAGAAAAATACCTCTGCTATAGAATTGTCATTATATACAGGAAATGCTGGCAAAACTGCATTCTGTAGTGCCTTACCGGTCTTCGAGTGTAAGATCAATGGCGTTTTTACCACTGAAGTTTCAATAATTTGGCCATTTTCCATTATCATGAGTTGTTGACAGAGGCGTTCAACTAATCGTAAGTCATGGGTAATGAATAAACATGCCGTGTAGAATTGTTGCTGAAGATTTTTAAGTAACTGAATAATTTCCGCTTGTAGTATCAGATCGAGATTAGAAACGGCCTCATCAAGGATTAACAATTTAGGCTCGACAGCCATGGCACGTGCTAGGCATACACGCTGTAACTGACCACCACTTAATTGAGATGGGCGTTGATTGAGTAGGTAACTATCCAATTCAACCGCATTTAGCATTTTAGCTATGCGTGCCTGTTCTTCCTTTTTAGTTAGTGATAAAAGGTGGCGAATGGGTTCACGAATAATTTCGTCTATGGTTTTACGTGGGTTAACGGCGGTTATTGGATCTTGAAATACGATCTGAATATCTTTACGAAACTGGCTCATAGCTTTTCCCTTTAGCTTTGTTAGAGAAGTTCCGCCCCAGCGGATCTCGCCTGAACAAGGTGAGATTAGACCTACCAATAAACGCGCTAACGTGCTTTTTCCACAACCACTGCGCCCCAATAATGCAACGCTTTCTCCAGCCTTTAGAGTTAGTGTTATTTGGTTAAAAAGTAGAGGCTGATGAGGATAGCCAAAAGTGACTTTGTCAATATCAAGTAATGTCATACAGATAACCCCAGATCATATAATGCCAGATGTGCCGCCAGTAAATTACGCGTAATTTGCTGCTTAGGTCTATTGAAAATGGCGTTAACGTTGCTATATTCGACAATTTTACCAGCATGCATAACGGCGACGTCATCAGCTAAACGAGCAACTATCCCCATATCATGAGTGACCAATAACATGCCAATTGCACGAGTTTGGATAATATTTTCTAGTAGATCCAGAAGATGAGTTTGAGCAACTGTATCAAGGTCAGTCGTTGGTTCATCCGCAATGATAAATGGCGTATCACTGAGTATAGCTATTGCATCATCATTCGTTGTAACATTCCACCGCTCATTTCAAAAGGATAAAGTGAAAGTATATGGTCGGCATTTTCTAATCCAACTGACTTTAATGTTGCTTTTATCATGGCAATATCAACGGGTTTGCCGAGAGCGTGGCAGGTTTCTTGAATATGGCTAATCATTGTATTAAGCGGATTGAAAGCACTACGTGGATTTTGCATGATAGTTGCGATATGTGTGCCACGTAACTGTTGGGGAGAGATAATTTGCCCATCCAGCAGTAAGTTTCCGTCAGTTTGATTTACGCCCGCAGGTAATATGCCGAGCATGGCGGCGCAAGTTAATGATTTGCCACAACCACTGCTGCCGACTAATGCTAGCACTTTGCCTTTATTGATCGTTAGCGACACAGCTTGTACCAGCAGTCGTTGGGCTTTAAGCGTTATATTCTGCAATTCAATTCTCTCTGACATTAGTCGTTACGCTCCGCTACCAGATAAGGATCAAGGTGATCGCGTAGGGCATCTCCAACTAGGTTAAAAGCCATCACCGTTAAAAACAGGGCTAAGCCTGGCCACAATATTTGTAGTGGTTGAGTCCAGATATATTGGCGAGCATCATTAATCATGACTCCCCATTCAGCTGTTGGTGCAGTAACACCCAGTCCAAGAAAAGACATGCCTGCCACATGTAGCATCATATGACCAAGATCTAAGGTTGCCAAAACTAATAACGATGGGATGATTGCACCAGCTAGGTGATCGATAAATAAACGACCGCTATTGGCGCCATACATTTTTGCTATTAGAATAAATTCACGTTGACGCAGAGAAATAACAATACTACGCACCATACGTGCATACCAAGCCCAGTGCGATAAAGCAATAGCAATGATGACATTGGTTAGCCCTGTTCCTAAAACGCCAACCATAAAAAATGATAGAATTGAAGTAGGAAACGTCATAAAAAGCTCAGTAATACGCATCAGAATTTGATCTATTTTGCCACCCAATAACCCAGCGCTTGCACCAATGCTTAACCCCAATGCCAAGATTAATATAAGACACAGTATGACTGAGCCAAGTGACACGCGTGTTGCGGCTAATAAACGAGAGAAAATATCGCGACCTAAATGGTCGGTGCCAAGCCAGTGTTGCTGATTTGGTGGTAGTAGCCGTTGTGTTAGCTCAATCGCTTGTGGATCGTAAGGTAGCCACCAATGGCTGGTAAGGGCTGTTATAATCAGTAGCGCAATAATGATGATCGCTAAGCGTACAGACCAACGAGTTGAAAGGTAAAAATTCATGCATTTCCCCTTTCTTGATGTCGGAACCGTGGGTCAAGAACGGCATTAAGCAGATCAACCAACAGATTGCATAGCACATAAACCACCACCATCATTAAGGTGAAACATTGGATCACCGGATAGTCTCGATTAAAAATTGCCGATACTGCATATCGACCTATACCGGGCCAGGCAAATATGCTTTCAATAATCATGGTGCCGCCAATCAGCTCACCAATGTGCATCCCAAGAGCGGTTACTATCGGTAGTGACGCATTACGTAAAATATGTCGTCTTTCAGTTTGTTTCTCGGTGAGTCCTCGTAATCTTGCCCAGCTAACGTGTCGTTGTCCGGCAACCTCTAACATACTCGCACGTAGCAGTCTGGCATTAATTGCTAGTGACATAAAAGCAATAGAAAATGCCGGTAGGATAATATGTTGCCAGCTACCATAACCTAGAGCAGGTAACCATTTTAGCCAAACTGAAAATAACATGATTAATAGGAAGGCTAGCCAGAAGTTTGGCATGGAAACGCCTAAAAATGCGATGATGCGTACGACAAAATCAGGTAAGCGATTTCGATGACGCGCTGCCCAGATTCCTAAGGGGATAGAGGTAAATAAAATAATGAATAATGCCGCTCCAGCGAGTTGCAAAGTTGCTGGCAAAAATTGTAAAAGATCATTTAGTACAGGACGTTGAGTTGCATATGATTTGCCAAAATCTAGATGCAGTGCTTTCCATAACCATGTTCCATATTGCACAGTCAGGGGTTGATCAAGGCCAAGCATTATGCGTGTTGATGCCAACATTTCTGGTGTAGGTGGTAGATTTGACAGTCGTAAATAGTCCATGGCTGGATCGCCCGTGCCATAACGCAGCAGTACGAAAACAATAACTGAGGCGGCTAATAGCAACGGTATTAGTAGTAGAATACGCCGTAAAATATAGCGCAACATTATGATTTCTCCGGGTTGATTTGCTCAAATGCAATTTCTGTCGATATAGGTGCAAACGGGATATGGCCCAATTGCGGACGTGAAATGGTCATGAGTGATATGTAACTAATTGGCAAATAAACCGCTGAATGATGTAATCGAGTTAGTACATCAACGTATAACATTTTGCGCTGTTGCTCATCGGTTGTTGTCAGGATCTGGGTGATTTCATTGTCAATGATCTTTTTGTCCGATAAGCCTAATTGAGCTTGATAATCAGCATGTGAAGGTACCCGCATTGAGCTCATAAAAGCGTATGGATCGTAAGGCGTACCCCAGGTGCGATTAAAAATCATGCTAAATCTGCCATCTCGTTGACGGGCATAAAAGCTGCTTTCTTCTTCGCCTATTAGTCTTGTGTCTACACCAATTTGCTGTAGGTTAGCCTGAATAACTTCAGCCATTGATTTATTGAGGGCGTCGGTTGCAATAAAAGCGAGTTCTATTCTTAATGGTTCGCCTGCCTTCTCACGAATTGTTTTGTCTGCTGGTAATATCCAGCCAGCACTATCCAATAATGCTTTAGCTTTCTGCGGGTCATACTCTCGTGCAGGGAGTTTGATATTGGCGTAAGGTACCGTTGGCGCAAACAAGGTATTGGCTACTTTTTGGGTACCATCAAACGTATTGGCAATCAGCTTTTTTTTATCAACAGCATAATTAAGTGCTTCGCGTACCGCTAACTCTTTAGTTGGTGTTCGCGCAGAATTTAAGGCTAACATTATCGTTTCAATCGGAGCAGAGAGTTGGGACTGGTACTGTGGATTACGGCTTAAGTAAGCGAAAATCTCGGGTGGTAAGAGTCCGTCATTACCATATAGTAGATCGATATCGCCAGCTTCAAATGCGACAGCACGGCTGATTGGATCGGGGATCACTTTGATGGTTATTTTTTCTAGTATCGGTTTTTTGCCCCAATAATGATCATTACGTAACAGGACATCATATTGATTAAGTTTTGACGTTTGTAACTTCCATGGCCCAGTACCAATTGGGGCAATGATACCATCCATAGTTTCATTTTTTTTAAACTGCGAAGGTGCGATAAAACGGAAAGGTCGAGGTAAAGATAGCTCCTGTAGGAAAGGGTAATAAGCACTTTTAAGTGTGATTTGTAACTGATTGTTATTTAACGCTTTAACATTGGTTATCTGATTAGTCAATTCTAGCCAAGCATGACGTTGGCGGTTATTGAGTACAGCACGAAAATTTTTTTCAGCGGCTTGTGCATTAAAGGGTTCACCGTTAGAAAAAGTAACATCATCGCGTAAGGTAAAAATCCAAACTCTTCTATCTTCGGAATGTTGCCAACTTTTTGCGAGCCACGGTGTTACTTGCCCATTAGCTTGATATTTAACTAAGGGCTCATAAATCATACTTTGGGCAAAAATTTGGTTTGGGGTGTAGAGATGGGGATTAAGTGGCCCAACATTCACTGGCCAGGCAATATTTAATTCTTTATTGGAAGCCGCATAAATATAGAACGAGGTACAACTAAGTAAGACAATTAACGTGCGGCGTAAGATAGACAAAATTTTTTCCTCAGTGGATAAATCGCTAATCAAGGTAAGCAGATTTTAATAATTCACCATACTTCTGGATTGAGCTGGATCAAGAGGAACGACTAATCGGCGTGGGTAAAACTTGTTGTTGGTAGTGATGTTGGTACTTTTAACATGATATGTGGTTAGTCTCTAAATTACTTGTGTAAAATTCTATAAATATTAATTAACAAATTAATATCCCGATTAGCTTAATGAGCCCTCCTAAAAAATTATTAATTACAGAAATTATTAATAATCATTTCATTTGTTAAGAAATGGGCTATTTTTTCACTACAGTTAATGTTATATTATAACATAATACAATTAATGGAATTAAAGAGCACTCGTTTATAGGAAATGTAAACAAAATGAAGAAAATTTTATTGTCCAGTTTGACAACAGCAATTGGGATGGCTATTTCATCTGGCGTAATGGCAGATGCAAAACTAAGTACGGAAAAAAAGAACAAGGATGTTATCGTTGTAAAAACCGATCCATTAAATCGCCCTTCTTTATTGATGACAACGCCAACCAAGGTTTTGTCGGGAGAGGAGTTAACGCAGCAGCGTAAGGCTTCTATTGCTGAAACATTAGAGGAAATACCAGGTATTAATGGTAGCCATTTTGGAGCAGGCGCAGTAAAGCCAATTATTCGTGGTATGTCGGGCGCACGCGTTAAGGTACTGAATGATGGCATTGATGTACTGGATGCTTCGATTGCTGGACCTGATCACGCGATCACCAGCGAACCTTTCTTAGCTAATCGAATTGAAGTTTTAAAAGGGCCAGCAACATTACTTTATGGTGGTGGTGCAATGGGTGGTGTTATTAATGTGCTAGATGATCGGATCCCCACTTCAGTACCAGAAAAAGGTTATGCGGGACAGATTGATCTACGGACCAATAGTGTCGCTTATGAAAATACTGGAGCGGTCGGATTAACATTAGGTAAAGAGAATTTTGCGCTTCGATTGGAAGGATTAAAACGTCATGCGCAAGATTATCGTATGCCAAAGCGTGCCGGTGAACTAGATTCTTATCGCTTGCAGGGCTCTTATAATCGTACTAATAATTTTAATATTGGTGCCAGTTTGATTGGGGAAAAGGGCTATATTGGTCTGGCGTATGGTATTCAACATAATGAATATGGTTTACCGGGTCACAGCCATGCTCATTGCCATGAACATAGTTCTTCAGGAAATTGGCATTGTGAGAAAGATGATCATACGCATCATCATGGTCATATGCATCATGGGCTTACTCATGCGCACGATCATCAACACAATCATAGCCATGGTGTTCCCTTTGTGAATATGAAACAGCAACGTTGGGAAATCCGTAGCGAATATCTGGATCCTTTTAGCGGTTTTGAGCGTATCCGATTACGTGCGGCACATACGAATTATAGTCATGATGAAATTGAAGGTCAGACAGTTGAAACGACATTTAATAATAAAGCAACAGAAGGACGGCTAGAATTAACCCATGCACCTATTTTAGGTTGGCACGGGGTAATAGGTGGACAGTTTACTCAGCGTAATTTTTCTGCTGAAGGTTTAGAAGCGTATGTTCCTGCTACTTTGACCCGTAATCAGGCGCTTTTTTTAATTGAGGAATTTGAGGCCGGCCCATTACGTTATGAATTAGGCGTTCGTCATGAGTGGCAAAAAATTGATGTAACAAAAGGTAGTCGTTCTAGCCAACATAGTGGTACTTCCGGATCGGCCGTTGTAACATGGACATTGGCTCCTGAATATGCATTGACGGCCTCATTATCACATTCTAAACGTTTACCTATTGCTGAAGAACTTTATGCAAATGGGATCCATGCTGCAACAAGGACGATTGAAACAGGTAATGAACATCTTAAAGCTGAATCAGCAACTAATTTTGATATTGGTTTTACCAAATTTGCCGGCGATTTCCAATTTGGCTTAAATACTTACTATAACCATATTGATGGATATATTTATGGTAAGGATGCAGGTTATTCACCTGGTGCGGGTTATCGCCATCTACACTATGTACAGCAAGATGCTGTTTTTAATGGGATTGAAGCTGAAGCATCATATCAACTCACGGATAATACCAAGTTCTCTGTCCAGGGTGATATTGTTAAAGCCAAGCTTCGTAGTGGCGGTTATTTGCCACGTATCCCGGCTTACCGCATCTCAGCTACCATTGAACATCAATGGTTTGAATCCTTAAACGGCCGGTTGCGACTTACTCATGTTGGTAGCCAACATAAAACAGCGCAATATGAAACATCAACAGCCGGTTATAACCGAGTTGATATTGGCCTAACCTGGCAAAATCATTTTAATGACTTAGATTATATGCTGTATGGGCGCATTGAGAATCTATTTAATGGCGCAGCTCGGGATCATACCTCGTATATTAAAAATGAAATGTATTTGCCTGGTCGTAATTTTGTTATTGGAGCAAGTTTATCTTTCTAAATTTCTAGGGGAATTGATTTGGTATCAACACTATTTCGTCATATTGAAATGATTCATGGTAATAACCCCTGGGGCAAGATATTAGATGCGGGTACAGGTATTAATTCACTAAGCTGGATCAGCCAGCTTAAGAGTGAAAGTTGGACTGCAGTAACTTGTGCAATTAATATGAAAGCCGATATTCAGCAAATTATCTCTGCCAGACAAAGACCTCAGGATCGTCTTTTATTAGGTAATTGGGCTGATAGTGATTTCATGGTTAATGAACGATTTGATACTGTTATAGCTGATTATTTATTAGGCGCGGTAGACGGCTTTGTGCCTTACTGGCAAATACCTCTTTAAAAGCATTAACCCTTAATCGGCTTTATTTTACTGGTTTGGAGCCTTATGTCCCTTACAATGCAAATTGCCGAGCGGGGCATCTTGTGGTAAGTATTGGCCGTTTGCGTGACGCATGTTTATTACTTGCTGGTGAACGTCCATATCGAGAATATCCGGCCGATTGGGTGATCTATCATTTACAACAAATGGGATTTGAAATAGTAGATCTTAAACATTATCCAATTAATTATGGTCACAATTGGTTGACAGGCCAAATGGAAATGTGCCGCCAGCGGGTTAATACATTCGTTGATCGACAATTAGCCATGTCGATGCTTGAGCATATCAATCAATTAGAACAACAGGCACTTTTATGTATTGCCCAACAGGGAAGTTTAAAACATGGTGCAGATTATGTTATTTCCGCCAAATTAGCATAATAAAATTCATTAACATAATATGCTAATGAATGAAAATAGTAGGCTATTTATACTAAGAAAAGAGGCTTAAACATAATATTTGATTTTTGTTATAAAATATTTATTTACTATTCAATATCTCATATTGAATAAATAAGATAGATAAAATTAACTAGAGTTAAAATATTGTCATTTACTAACATTTGCTATAAACATTAATTTTATTTGCTAATAATTTCTTGTCTGCTAATCGCACCTTATAAGGTACCGTAATTGGTTACGGTACCTTAAGAATTTTATCGCATTTTGGCTAATATTTAACTATAGATTAGGCACATGTTTCAGGTGAAAAATCCTTATGTCCTCTACCTTCATAGCATTTAATTAATACATCTTGCGGTTTTTCTAAGATCCATTTGTCATCTTTAAGAATAAAAGTAAAAATGGTTTTGATTGCTTCGACAGAATCGTCTAAAAGGCCGGACTCTACAATACTTACTTCAACTGAATCAGGAGACTCAATACGATTAGTACGTTGAGTAATAACAACATTACTAACATCAGGCTGGAAACTATTTCCCATCATTTTAATTGCTAGCGGGATGGGTTTATTTTCATTATCTGACATAGTTGTTTCTGTTTGCTTATCACAAGCAGCTAATAATAAACAGGAAGAAAGAGCAATCGTTAATTTTAATCTATTCATTTTTAACCTTTATTTTTGTGAAATTCGCTATCGATTATAAATTAAATAACAATATTTATCATAGTATATTAATCTGAAATTTTGTTTCTTATATTGTGTTTTCTAAATTATTTAGTTATTGATAGTTATGTCTAAGGAATATTTGTTATTAGTGATAATATTAATCAATCATATTTTTTTGTTTGCAAGAATAGATACTCTATCATTAGAAAAAGAATGTTGAAATATCTCTAATACTGTCGTCATTAGATGACAATCTGTAGAGTTTTCAAATTACTTGGTCAGCTGTGGCGTTTTTATCATTTATAAGTATAAAAATTGTTTATTAATGACTAAGGCTTGATAATTGAAATTAGATAAAATAATAGAAAACATTTTAGAATAAATTTATAATATATTGGAATAACGCCTAACTGATAGAGTAATATTTCTACAATATAAAACGAATTTAAATGTTTTATTTGAAACTATTAGTTAATAAATATTGCTATATTTTAATTTAAATTTTTTAATAAAACTATTTATATTAATAAATCATGTATTGTCAAATTTTGCTAATGTTATTCAGAATTTAATCTTGTGATCCTTAACAAAAAACGTAATTATTAAATTAGAGATAATACACCTCTTCTTACTGAAGAGGTATGTCTAATTCAGTTAGATAACTGAGGAGCGCTATTCTTGATTTCTGTCGTGGCATCAATGATATTTGTAATTATTTTTTCAAAAGGTGGATTGAAACCTATGTTGGTAGTTATATCAGTGCTTTTTATATTGTCATTTAATATATCAGCTGCAGCATAGCCACAATTAATACTAAAAATAGAGATGATAATAGCTAAAGTTTTCAATAACCCTGTCATAAAATTATCCTCCAATGATAAGTAAAAATGACGATTAATTGTGCGCTATATTTTTCAACATTGCAATAACATTTGTGAAATATTGTAAATTTTATTTATATAAGAGTATTTATTGTATTTTATATTTATTTTTACTGTTTTATCTTGTTGTCAAATAGCTTGTTTGCTGGTTTAAATATTATAGTAAAATTTATATAAAAAAATCGACTATTAAGATGAGAAATTATCATATGAAAATATTTTTACCATTTATTTTTACTTATTTCTGGCTGTAATATTGTTCAACATGAACCAGCACCTGTTAAGTCTATTGAAAAAATTACGCCTCAAGTTAGACAAAATTGTGGAATAGGTTGTCCAATAGGAGGAAGTAATACCACGATACAACGTGTAGTCTATACGCTAAATAATAACAGTAATACTAAATTTGCAAATTGGGTTGCCTACTTAATAACGATGGATAGCTTAGGCAGCGGTAAGGATAGAAATTGGAAAAAAGATCCAGATTTAAGTAATAATGCAACCTTGTCTCCAGCAGATTATATTGGTGCCAATAAAGCATTAAAAGTGGATAGAGGCCATCAGGCGCCATTAGCTTCTTTGGCAGGTTTGGCGGACTGGCCGGCACTTAATTATTTATCTAATATCACCCCACAAGTCGCAGAGCTTAATCAAGGCGCATGGGCGCGTTTAGAAGATCAAGAAAGAGCGCTAGCCAGAGTAGGTAATAAGGTGTTTTCAGTAACAGGTCCTTTATATGAAAAAAATATTGGTAAGCTACCTAATAGCGACAAAAAACATCTTATCCCTAGTGGATACTGGAAAGTGACATATATAAATGACAGTCCTGAAAAATCTTCTTATGCTGCATTTATTATGGAACAAAATACGCCACTGAGTGGGAATTTTTGTCAATATCAAGTCACAGTAAAAGAAATTGAACAGAGAACTGGGTTAATTATTTGGAGTGGGTTACCAGAAAATATTCAGCAAGCAATAAAATCAAAACCAGGAAAATTAGTTGAAAGAATGGGCTGTAGTATAATTCAACCTAAATATTAATTATAACTAAATCATAATTACATTTTGCTAAAATTAGTACTATTTAGTCAATTAAACTTAATTTTAAATATAACTATTTTATAATTTTTTATTTTTTTTGCAATAGCAGAAATATATTATATTCAATATGTTATAAAATATTTTTTTGTGGATAATAATTAAATAAACCTCAATTATTTCATCATTTAATAAATAATATAAAATAAATAGGAATAACTATATGAAGAAAATTTATTTATTATTTTTGGTATTTTTATGGAGTAGTTTATCTAATGCGATTGTAGTCGGTGATATTGTAACAATTCAACATAAATGGCCTGACAATGCTGCATTCAATAAAATATCCTTTTTCCTACAAGTTAATAATGATGGCGGCTCGAGGTCAAATTATTATTGGGCGAATCAATTTAATTTTATAAATGGAGGTACTGGTTTTATTGGATTACAAAATAGACAAAATGGCGTTCATGCATTTAATTATTCAATTAAACAGGCTAAAGGGTGGCGAAGTGGGAATTGCCGTTATTTTTATTATGCTGGTTCAGGTGTACAGTGTGATGTTGTTATTCAATGGATAGCAGGACATTTGTATCGACTGGATGTTAGCAAAGATGGAAATTTAGTTACTGGTTTGATTACTGATTTAATGGATGGAACATCAACTACGATCGGTATTATTGAAGTACCAAATAATTATGGCAAATTAAATAATTCTAAAGGATTTGTCGACGAATATTCTCATGGTCATAATCAATTAAAGTCTTGTTATGATATCGGTGCGCAAGCTTCTATGTTTCGCAATCCTTTAGGCGATAATCGCATTCTAGCTAAACAACGTACTTACACTAGTGGTAACTGTAATAATATATTTGTCGTTCATGCAGCATGTAATGATGGAGAATGTATTAACACTATTAGTAATCTTAATGTATCTATTCCTCCTAATATTCATAAAGTTACTATCAGGAATAGTCAAAATATTTTGGTAGAAGAAGTAGCTGCCGCTTTAAATTATAATGCGTTAATTGCCATAAAAACTTATGATGGAAGCTGGGCACCTAAAATTTATTTCCCAGATGCAAACAAATATAAATTTAAATCAATATATATTAAATCTAATGCTAGTTATCCTTCAACCCTCTATTTTGATAATAAGCAGCTTAGAATAAATAAATCTGAAAAATTAATGTTTGTTTCTGATGGTAATGAATGGATTATACAATAATTTTTCATTGCAAAGTATTTTTATTAATAGCCACTGGTTAATGCTGGTGGTTTTTTATTAAAGCTATTTTATATTAGTTAAGTTTTTATATGGTTTTATATATTTATTATTTACTTATATTAAATTTTGAAAATGGGTTTGTATAAAATATATTAACACACCCATTTTAATTAATTTTAATTAAACGAGTAGTGAGTTAATAGATTGAATTTTATAAATAAAAAATATTTTTAGCTAATTACTTACGCTAAAATATACATTTATTTCGTTATTAATATTTTATATAGATTCTTGATTACCTCAATCAAATGAGTATAATTCTCATTTTCGTTTGCATGAATTCCTATTTCAGTAATTGCTTTTTTATATTTGACAGGGAATATATATCATTTTAGGTAAAGCGTTAAACGTAAAGAGTTCGCATCAGTAACTATATGATAAAAAATATATTTTATTATATAGGGTTTCTGTTTTTTTATCATGACCGAATAATGGCAAGTTATTTCCAATTCATCATGGCTATGAAATGAGTGTTGGCTGCTTTTTGCTCAGTTCAGTTTTTGCTGATTTATAAAAAATTAACTTTCCAGGCGGTCATTATTTACAACACCAGTCTTTTGTTTGAATAAAATATGAAAAATATTAAATACATGAAGGTACCATTTTGTGGCTCGTTATTGATGCTGACAATGAATACTACAGCGCAAACAGCAACTGCTGAAATCAATAATATAAAAAATCAACAAGATATCATTGTCGTGCATGCAAAGTCGCAAAATGACTTTCAATCTGGCGGAGATTCCCTTGTGCCAGCCCATTTAAATGGCCATATTGCACATGGTGGTCGTCTTGGTATGTTGGGTGAGCAAAATGCCATGGATGTTCCATTTAATGTCATTGGTTATACGGCGAAAATGGTCAGCGATCAACAGGCAAAAACTGTTGCTGAGGTCGTCAATAACGATGCCGGAGTTCAGAGTATACAAGGGTTTGGTAATTTTGCCGAAACTTATCGTATCAGAGGCTTTAAGTTAGATGGCGATGATATGACGCTCGGGGGACTGCCTGGCATTCTACCTCGTCAGATGGTGGATACTGCAATGATTGAGCGGGTTGAAATTTTCAAGGGTGCTAACGCATTAGTCAATGGTGCCGCTTCTTCTGGCGTTGGTGGCATAATTAACCTTGAACCCAAACGAGCAGAGGATATACCTATTACCCGTTTAGGCTTAGACTACACTTCAATATCGCAAGTGGGTGGAACATTAGATGTTGGTCGTCGTTTTGGTGAAGATAATCAGTTTGGTGCGCGTCTTAATTTAGTTCACCGCGAGGGAGAAACTGCGGTAAAAAATGATAAGCGCCGAACCACGTTAGCCACGCTTGCTTTGGATTATCATAGTAACCGAGTTAGAAGTTCATTGGATTTCGGTTATCAAAAGAAAACTTTTCACGGTGGTACCATGGGTGTAAATATTAGTGAAGTCAATTTTATTCCACTAGTACCCAATAACAGACACAATTATAGTCAAAAGTGGGGTTATAGTAATATAGAGAACTAGTTTGGTCTCGCACGAGTTGAATATGATCTAGCTGATAACTGGATAATGTATGCTGGGGCGGGTGGTCAACATAGCCAAGAAATAGGTACCTATAGCTCACCGAAAGTAATAAATCGCAAAGGTGATGCAACAGTAAGCCGGCTTGATACCAAACTTTTTATTGATTCGTTTAGTGCTATGGTCGGCGTAAGGGGGCAGCTTGCAACCGCTTTTATTACTCATCGCTTGAATATGGGATATTCTGCACAGAATAAACGTAATAGAATGGCATGGCGAATGTCTACTAATAATCCTATTACTAATATTTATCATACTCGTTATGTTGCTATGCCGGATAATACCATTTTTGGTGGCAACTATTCTGATCCATTAACAACGGGTCGTGCCTTTACTCAGGGTTGGTTATTAAGTGATACATTGAGTGCCTTTGATGATAAATTACAATTATTGATAGCTGCACGTCATCAGAAAGTAGAGGTTCGCAATTATAATAATGAAACCGGTGCTGAAGAGCGTGATGCACGGTATAGCAAGGGCCATTGGATGCCTACCTATGGGATAGTTTACAAACCATGGCAGCAAGTTGCTTTATATGCCAATCATACAGAAGCCTTGCAACCGGGAAGCATAGCACCAAAGAACGCATCAAATTATGGTCAAAGTACAGGTATTGCTTATTCCCAGCAAAATGAGATAGGGATGAAAATGGATTTTGACCGGATCGGCGGTACATTAGCCTTATTTGAAATTAAAAAACCGTCTGCACTTTTGGATAGTGTCACAAAACGTTATAGCCTTACTGGTCAACAACGTAATCGAGGTATGGAATTAAACATATTTGGTGAACCGGTATTAGGTTTGCGATTGAATACTAGTGCAACTTGGTTAAATCCAGTGTTAACAAAGACACAAGATAGAGTCAATGATGGTAATGATGCGATTGGAGTACCACGTTTTTACATGGTTATAGGTGCTGAATATGACATTGAATCAATAGACGGTTTAACGGCAATTATGCGGATAAATCATTCTGGCTCCCAATATGTAAATATAGAAAATAGTAAAAAACTTGCTAGCTATACCACTTTGGATTTGGCAATGCGTTACAATATGCAAGTTAATCATAATCAAAATGAGATAGTTTGGCGGGTTGGTATTGATAACTTAACTAATGAAAAATATTGGTCTGGCGTTGAAGACTATGGTACCTATATTTTTCAGGGTACTCCGCGTACTTTAAAGGTTTCTGTCAGTTATGATTTTTGATTTATCCATAATTTTATTATGCCCTGATAAAGTATTTGCTTAAAACTTGAATTTACTTAATGTTAAAAATTTATTTGTTATGGCATATCATCTAAAGTGGCTACCAAATGGTAGCCGTTTCTTTTGTAGTCTACTAACTAGTCAATTTACTTTCATCATGATGATTAGCTTCTTATCTAGTATTTTTCTATCTGAGAGAGGACAGCAAGCTGATTGTTTAGCAAAAATAATTAAGAATAAATATATTCAATTTTATTTGTCAGCGGAATTTACCAATACAGAAAAAAAAATTAAAATGCATTTAAAATGCAACTTATAAAGAAATGATTATGAGCAAACTTATTTGTTACAAACAATTTACTAATTGGAATAAGTCCACAATCCCTTTAGCACTAATGAAACGTCATAATACCCAAGAAGGTACATGGGCTCAATTGACGATATATTGAGGTAGTATGCAGTTTGTGATATTTGATGAGAATGGTAATGAGCAGCAGCACCATTTTGATGTAAAGTGTCAACCAATGCAAATTCAGCCTCAAATATGGCATAAAATAGAATCTGTTAGTGATGATATTGAGTGTCAACTCTATTTTTATTGCCGCGAAGAAGCATTTTTTTATAAAAGAAATGGTCTTACACTTCCACATTCAGAAGTTTGTATTCTTTCTCAAATTACCAAACCATGTAAAGTATTAGATTTGGGCTCAGGTCGGGGTCGTAATAGCTTTTTTTTTGGCATTACAAGGTTATGCTGTGACTGCAATGGATATCAATCCTCAACATATTAATGCCATTGAAATAGTCAAAAAAACCGCTGATTTCAAGCAGATAAAAACAGCAATCTATGACATTAATGATCATGCTTTGACAGAAAATTACGATATAATTATTTCAACCGTGGTATTGATGTTTTTACAGAGAAATAAAATCGCTAAGATTATTGAGGATATGCAAAATCATACAAATGTTGATGGGTACAATTTAATTGTTTGTGCAGTTGAAACTGATGATACTCCTTATGAAATTTTACCTTTTAATAGTTTTTTAGCACCTAGTGAATTAATAAATTATTATAAAGATTGGGAAATCATCAAATACAATGAAGAACCAGGGCATTTACATAAAACTGATAAATTTGGTAATCGCATCAAATTGAATTTTGCCACATTGATTGCTCGTAAGAAGCGGTTAAATAAAGTGTAATTGAACTTAGCAGAAAAAATTTTCTAATTATTTCTCTTATAGTTCATGGTTAGGAATCTCAATCAATACAGTAAGGTATTAATGGAGGTGTTTTGAAGTTAATATTTCTATTAAATTCTGACAGTTTTCTCGTTGATTAACCATGAGAACAGTAATTCGGTTAAATTATCATCTAAAAGCCTAATAATAGGCACACTGCTCCTAGGCTGCGGTTTGTAACCATCGTTTTTTGACCATTTTATCCCGCCTTTCTGACAG
>NZ_AUCC01000030.1 GCF_000429565.1 Arsenophonus nasoniae DSM 15247 | reverse complement strand
CTAAAAATAACAATAAAGCCGTTGTCACTATTCCATCAAATAAAAATGGCACACTGGCTTTAACTAATAATCCTACAGATATAACCGCACCTAAATTAGTAGTTAAGTCTCCTAGTACTCATGGATATATAGAATTAATCGCAGCTAATGGTAATACTTGGCGAATAGGTTCTAATAATAATGACCAACGTTCATATTTTGAAAAAGTTGGAAAATTTAATATTTATTTACCCGGAAAGGGCGGAACTATAGCTCTAACCTCTGATATTCCTAAAATGAGGGCAGATTCTAACGGATATTTTAAAAAATCATCACCAATCGTTAAAATTCATCCTGATGGTCGTTTTGAAACTAACGACGAATCAGAAGGCGTCAACGTACAACGAACAGAAGTTGATAAATATTTCATTTCCGGCGTCATGGGTTATAACGCAGACGGTGGATGGGGTATAAATAATGGGGTATCGGTGCCAAAAAATAGCAATGGTTTAGAGCTAATATATATCAAAGATAAAATCCTACCTGACGGCAATATTGAAATCCAAACCTTTCACCGACAGCACTCTCATTTGCCAGAAGAATTTCAGAATTTGAGAGTTAAAGAGATTATTGATGGAAAACCAACTTATTATATCGATGGTGAGCCGTGTGATATTCCGCCATCGACATGGCTAGATGTTAGGGTAGAGATGCCCGTTGATTCAATCTGGAATCAGCAACACGCGCAAAAAGAATAGCCCCACCATCATATTAGCAGCGTTGGAGGAAGTTGTTAACTATTAGTTGTTGGTTGCGGGTAAGTGGTTTTGTGTGAGATTGAGGTTTTGTACTTAGCGTTATGGCAAAGGTGGCGCGTAAAGGGTGAAAAATAAATTTGTACATGTATGTGTATATAAAAATAAAATAGATACATGAATTTTATTTAACTTATTGATTAAAATGTATTATCTGAAAAGATATTTATTAGTAATACAAATGAAAAAAACAAGATTTCAATAAATATCTGTTTATGTTTTAAGAATTCAGGTACGAACCAACGAATATCAAAGTGGGATTGTTTTTGGTTTATTTTAAGCCAATTGCCATTCCAACGTTGAAGAAAATCTTGTTTCTGCCAAATTTCTGGAGGTTTATTGCCAGCAGATTGTATTAATACTTGTTCATCATTATAACTGGCTAATATATATGGAACATTATCATAAATAATGGCAGGTAAAATCAGACGCGATAACTCTTTTTTATGGCAGCGTTTTTCTTTTATGATAATTTGATACATTTGTTGAATTTTTTTTGTGCAATCAACAAAATTATCATTTTGAGTTATTTCTTTATTATATTCATTAATATTTATTTTATTATTTAGTCTTATGATAATAGAAATTAATTCAAGCGTTTTTTTATTATTTTCATCCATAGTCAATAGCCATAAATTAAAATATAAAGCCATTTAAATATATTTAATATTAATAAAATGCTTTATTATATTACTTAGTTAGAAAGTTTATTCTATCGACTTATTTTTTTATGAAAAGTGTTAAAAAAGGATCTTACTGTTTTTAAGACTAGTTATATTTTTAAATTGAAATAAAGTTATTATCTGTTTCAAATTAGTTTATGAACAAGATAAAAAGAGCAATATTAGGGTATGCGATTTATTGTTTATCAGCTGGAATAGCCAGAAAGCGATGAATAGCTCGGATGACTGCTGCTGGATTTTCAGCATGTACCCAGTGACCGCTTCCTAAAATAATCTGGCCTTGAGCTTGCGGAAATTGAGTAATAATATCTTTGCGATAATTTTCGCTAATGTAATCAGAACGGCTGCCACTGATAAAGAGTGCAGGATGAGGCCAGGATGGAATCGTTTTCCAACCCATCAATTGGTTATATTCTTTTTTTAAAATAGGTAAATTAAATTTCCATTTGCCTTTATCAAATGATTTTAGTAAAAATTGAATTTCACTTTCTTCAGTTAACGTATTACGCATAATAACAGCAGCCTCCTGTCTGGAAGTTACGCCTGCTTGTGTTACTGCTTCTAAGGCAGAAAATATATTTTCATGACGATTAATTTGATAAGTGACTGGCGCAATATCAATAACCACAATTTTTTCTATTAATTGAGGCGCTATTGCCGTCATCGCCATGACAATTTTTCCGCCCATTGAGTGTCCAATAGCGATAATGCTTGTTTGCTTTAAATGAGTTAGCAGCGCTAAAACGTCTGTTGCCATTTCAGAATAGCGCATTGTTTCTGCCTGTGGCGAGCTACCATGATTGCGGATATCTAGTTGAATAACGGTGAAATGATTTTGTAAATTGCGAGCTAATACGCCTAAATTTTGCCAGTCACCAAACAAGCCATGGATGAGTACAATCGCAGCAGAAGAGATAGGCTTTTCTTGATGATGGATACGATAATTTAGCCAATTATTTAGCAACATAGTCATATTACATTTCATTAATCAATAGTTTGTATAATGACATGGATAGAGCGAGAAACCAATAATTATTAGCTTGGTCAGTATTAAAATTTAAGTTGATGTTGGTGAGTGAAAAGGGGAAGTGACACGAAAATATTTTGCTATTTATATGAATAATGTGATTAATCTCAGATATCAATAAAGATATTTTTGTTCTTAGTAAGCTAAAGTTATTAAGCTATTTCTATACAAATTGAGCATCAAGACGAAAACTTTTTTATGAATAGACTAAGTTAAGTAATTGAAATATTCATTGTTTTGTTTTTTAGGTTTATATCTTATAATTGGCAGATAATTTTAATTAAAACAGATTGAAATAACATGAAAACGATTGAAGTTGACGAAGAACTTTACCGCTATATCGCGAGTCATACCCAGCATATAGGTGAAAATGCATCGGTTATATTACGACGTCTGTTAGGGTTTGACGTTAGTCAGTCGCATATACCACTCTCGGTAACCGTAAGTAATATAGCGGCTGAAGTGAAAAAAAATAAATCAGTTTCTTCCTACGATGCAGCAAGTGTGATGCATGATTTATTGCTTTCTAACGATTATGCCACTAAAAGCAAAGCAATTGATCGCTTTATGCTTATTTTATCCACCCTATACAATTTAAACAAATCCGCTTTTGTGGCCGCAACAGAAGCAACCCATGGCAGAACGCGTATCTATTTTGCTAGCAATAAACAGACCTTATTAGCCAGTGGTAAGCAGACAAAACCTCGCCTAATACCTGATACGCCTTATTGGGTAATCACCAATACTAATACCAATCGTAAACGCAATATGATTGAACAAATTATGCAAGATATGAAGTTTCCTGTTGAATTGGTTGAGAAAGTGTGTGGTACGATTTAAACAAATATTATTGGTCACTTAGTGATTATGGCTATGTGTACCGCTGTCCCTTCGGAGAGAAATAAGTGGCATTGCATAAACGTGCTGGGCAATCTGCCCAACAAAGTGATTTAATTAATGTTGAACAATTGGTTGCACAATATTATTCGCTACAACCCCAAATTAAAAACCCGGCTCAAAGCGTTCAATTTGGTACATCAGGTCATCGTGGTAGTGCCTGTCGTAGTAGTTTTAATGAGCAACATATTTTAGCTATTACCCAAGCTATCGTAGAAGTTCGTCGATTAAATGGTATTACTGGCCCCTGTTTGGTAGGAAAAGATACTCATGCCTTATCTGCACCGGCTTTTATGACGGTTATTGAAGTCTTGATCGCGAATGGGGTTGATGTCATCGCGCAGCAAGACGACGGTTTTACACCAACACCGGCTATTTCTCACGCTATATTGGATTATAATCGCCAGCACGAAAAAAAAGCGGATGGTATTGTGATCACGCCTTCACATAATCCGCCAGAAGATGGTGGGATCAAATATAATCCGCCCCATGGTGGTCCAGCAGATGAACGGCTGACGGTTGAAATTGAGTGGCGAGCGAATCAATTCATTGCTAATCAATTAGCGGCTATCCAACGCATCAATTATCAAATTGCTATTAAAGATCCATACTACCAGCAACAAGATTTTGTTGAGCCTTATGTGGTTGCTTTGAGTGAAGTTATCGATATGGCTGCAATTAAAAAAGCCGGTTTAAAAATAGGTGTCGATCCATTAGGTGGTGCGGGAATAAATTATTGGAAACGTATTGCTGAATATTATCAACTGGATTTAGAGCTAGTTAATGAACAAATCGATCCAACATTTAGTTTTATGCCGTTAGATCACGATGGTGTGATCCGAATGGATTGTTCTTCGCCTTGGGCGATGAAAGGTTTATTGGATTTGCGCAATAAATTTGATTTAGCTTTTGCTAATGATCCTGATTATGATCGCCATGGAATTATAACGCCAGCGGGATTAATGAATCCAAATCATTATCTCGCTGTTGCTATCGATTATCTATTTCGTCATCGACCACAATGGCAAAAAGAGGTGGTGGTAGGCAAAACATTAGTTTCTAGTGCCATGATTGATCGTGTGGTAGCCGATTTAGGCCGTAAATTAATGGAAGTACCGGTTGGTTTCAAATGGTTTGTTGATGGGTTATATCAGGGTAAGTATGGCTTTGCGGGTGAAGAGAGTGCCGGTGCTGCTTTCCTACGATTTGATGGAACACCATGGACGACAGACAAAGATGGTATTATCCTCTGTTTGCTAGCCGCCGAAATAACCGCAGTGACCGGGAAAAATCCGCAGCAGTACTATCAAGAACTTGCTCATCGTTTTGGTGAACCTTGCTATAGTCGCATTCAAGCTAAAGCTAGCCATAAACAAAAACAGCGTTTAGCTAAACTGACCGCTGAAATGGTATCGGCAGATATGTTGGCGGGTGATCCGATTATTGCCCGATTAACCAAAGCGCCGGCTAATGGTGCGGCTATTGGTGGTTTAAAAGTCATAACGGATTATGGTTGGTTCACTGCGCGACCTTCAGGCACCGAAGAAGCTTATAAAATTTATTGTGAAAGTTTTCGTGGTAAGGAGCATCTTAAGTTGATTGAGCAGGAAGCTATTCAGATTGTTAATCAGGTTATTGCAGATTGAGTAGTTAATTATTTAGTAAAAATTATCTAATAGATTTATTTAGTTAAAAATTGATAACAACAATGATAATGCAATAATCGAGTGCATTATCTTCATCTGGATTAAGTGAGTTATCATTAAGGCATAAAACGATAGCCAATTCCTGTTTCAGTGAGTAGGTGTACTGGTTGAGTGGGATCGTCTTCCAACTTTTGCCTTAAATGTGCCATATAAATGCGTAAATAATGGTTATGTTCAATATAGTTAGGACCCCATATTTGTCGTAGCAGATGACGTTGAGTTAACACTTTGCCACTATTAGTGATAAATTCACTGAGTAAACGAAACTCAATTGGGGTAAGGTGGAGTTCTTGCTGATTTTTAGTTACTCGCCGATTAATTAAATCAACACTAATATCACCAAATCGAAATACGGGATCTGGCTGGCTTTTACGTGCATAGCGACGTAGAGCAACTCTGACTCTAGCCAACAGTTCACTAATACCAAATGGTTTGGTTAGATAATCATCGGCACCGGCATCAAGTGCCATAACTTTATCTGTTTCATCTGCCCGTGCCGACAGTACCAATACCGGAATATGGCTCCATTGGCGTAAGTCACGGATCAAATCGATACCGTCTCCATCAGGTAAGCCTAGATCGAGGATCAAGAGATCAGGTTTGCGGGTAGCGGATTCGATAAGTCCTCGTTGATAAGTTTCTGCTTCATAAACGCGAAAATTTTCACCTTCAAGTGCCAGTTTGACAAATCGTCTTATCTCTTTTTCATCTTCAACTATTAAAATATTGTGCTGAATCACTCTGTCTCAATGGCCTCTTCTATTGCAGGGACTTCTATTAAAGGTAAAACAAAGTGGAAAGTAGCTCCACTATTTTTATTATTTTCCGCCCAAATTTCGCCGTTGTGAAGTTTAATAATCGCCTGACAAATAGCCAGCCCTAGACCAACACCAGGAATGGACGATTCTTTTTTAGCTCGTGAAAATTTATCAAAAATAAGTTTTTCCTGTCCTTCCGGTATACCAATACCTTTATCCCAAATTTCAATATGGATATATTTACCTTGTGGGTAGGCATCAATACCGATCGGTGAATTTTCAGCAGAGTATTTAATCGCATTTTCCAGTAAATTAATAATTACACGTTCGAGTAAATTGGCATCACAATAAAGCAATAGCTCAGCTGGAACATTAATTTTAGTTGGATGGCTTTTTAAGGCATATTCGAGAGAACGCAAGGCACTGCCGATAATTTCTTGTAATGATTCCCAGGCAAGTGTTGGCACGATACCACCGGATTGGATCCGCGCCATATCAAGCAAATTATTGACTAATCTTGAGGTACTTAGGATTTGTTGACGAATTTGGTTGACCTTTTCAGTATGAGGTGAATGCTCCGCACTTAATTCCAGCATTAATATTTCTGTCTGGCCAAATATTACCGTTAGAGGAGTCCGTAAATCATGAGAAAGTGCTGCCAATAAAGAGTTTCTCAATTGTTCACGTTCAGCATCCAGTTTGGCCGATTCTGCCTGTCTAGCAAGTTGTAATCGTTCAAATGCATTGGCAATCAAACCAGTAAAAGTTTGTAGCAGTCGTTGCTGCTCTGGGATCAGTAATTGACGTAAATTTTGCGGTTCAATAGCTAAAATGGCTAAAGTTTCTTTTGAAGTTGCAATCGGTTGTAATTGGTAAGGCACGCTAGGTAGTGTATCCGTTCCGGCCCCAGCGGGTTGGTTTTTATCAAAACTCCATAAGGCAATAGCTTGATCAATTTGCACCTGACCATAGTCGGCTAACTTAAGCGGAACCAGTTGCTGCTGCTCGTTGGGTAGCAACAGGCTGACTTTTGCTTTAAAGGCATTGGAAAGGAAGTGATAACCGGTTTTTGCAATATCAATTTCATTCAGCGCTCGGCTTAGCTCTTTGGTCATTTCGTAAAGATGCCGCGTCCGTTGTTCACGGTAACGAGCGACTCTAGCTTGATAACGCACTCCCGCAGCGAGATTACCCACTAAAAGACCAACGACCAGCATAACAATAAAGGTTATCAAATATTGCATGTCAAAAACAACAAAGGAAAAGTGGGGTTGGACAATAAAAAGATCGAAACCGATAACATTAATAAATGCGGCAAAGATAGACGGATTTCGGCCATACAGCAGCGCGATAATAACCACCGCTAATACATAAACAGTAACAACATTAGCCTGATCGAAATTAAGCAAAAAGCGATTAGAAAATAGAGTGATGGTAATACATAACAGAGCGGCAAACAGGTAACCCTGAATATTTCCTCGCCATTTGTCATTTAACGGCCGGCGTTCGCTCTCTTTTTCCCAAGCGGTTTTTTCATCCAATGCAATAATAATGAGATCTAAATCCGGTCCTAGTTTGCCTAAGCGCTCAGCAAAATCAGGGCGTATTTTCCAGTTGAGCAGTTTCCAGGTGGTATTTTGCTTACGGCCGATGACGATTTTACCTAGGTTATGTTCCCGGGCGTAATCTAAAATGGCTTTTTCTTCATTGGCATCAGCTAAGGTTGAGGTTTCCGCGCCTAAATCTTGTGCTAGTTTTAATGCTTTTAAAATGGCACGTCTTTTCTCTTCGGCTAAAGTATGTAGTTTTGGGGTTTCAACATACACGGCATGCCAACTACAACCCAGTTTAGCGGCTAGCCTGGCCGCTGCTCTAACTAATTTTTCATTTCCTGTGTTGTGGCCAATGCATACTAATAAATTATCATGAGTGTGCCAAACTTGAGAATAACCTTGGGTATCGCGATACTCCCGCATTTGATTATCGACACGATCAACGGTACGTCTTAGAGATAACTCTCTTAGTGCAATTAAGTTGCCTTTGCGAAAGAAGTGTTCAATGGTTCGTTCGGCTTGCCCGGCAATATAGACCTTTCCTTCATTCAATCGTTGGCGCAGGTCGTCAGGCGGTAAATCGACTAAAACAATTTCACTGGCTTGGTCAAAAATATGATCAGGTACCGTTTCACGGACGCGAATACCGGTAATACTGCCGACAATATCGTTTAAACTCTCTAAATGTTGTACGTTAATGGTGGTTAAAACATCAATACCAGCATCTAATAATTCTTCCACGTCTTGCCAGCGTTTAGGATGACGACTGCCATGTGGATTACTAAAAGCTAATTCATCCATTAAAATAATAGCGGGGTGACGTGCTAAAGCACCGTCAATATCAAAAGTATTAATTTTACGTCCGTGGTAGCGGATCCGCTTTGCTGGTAGTTGTGGCAAACCTTCCAGTAACGCAGCGGTTTCTGATCGATTGTGCGTTTCAACCACACCGATGACAACATCGAGACCTTGAGAGCGAAGCCGTTGGGCTTCTTGTAGCATTGCATAGGTTTTTCCTACTCCAGCGTAGGCGCCGAAGAAGATCTTTAAGTTGCCGCGAATTTTTTCATTGGCAATACTCAATAAATCTTCCGGGGTAGGGCTTTTAGGTTCCTGGCTCTCCATCAATCAACCTTATTGTATTTTTGCATTCTCTGATTGTTCAAGTGCATCAAGGGCAATATTAAGTTTAAGCACATTAATAACAGGTTGACCTAAAAAACTTAAAAAGGGTCGCTCGGTGTTAGCTGCAATCAGGTGTCTAATTTTATGCAAAGCAAGCCGGCGTGCTTTAGCAACCCTGCCTGCTTGATAATAAGCTGCACTTGGTGAAATATGAGGATCTAATCCACTGGCTGACGCCGTTATCAGATCGACTGGAACGGCCACGTTGTTTTGATTATTGAACATTTTAATTTGTTCAGCACGGCTAGCAAACAGTTTGTGTAATGCGGGATTATTGACCGCCAGGTTACTGCCGCTGGAAGCTAATGCATTATATGGTGTATCAGTCGTCGTTGACGGACGGCCATGAAAATATTTAATCTCAGTAATCGATTGGCCAATTAGTGCCGAACCGACAGTCCGATTATTCTTTTCGATCAAGGATCCTTTAGCTTGATGATTAAAAAAAGCATTTGATAAACCAGTAATAAATAATGGGTAAACAATTCCGGTTATGATAGTTAGAAAAATATATAACACAAATGAAGAACGTAAAACATTCATATTCAATACCTTATCAGGACATAAACAGGCTAAGCAGTAGATCAATCAACTTGATACCAATAAATGGTATAACTAAACCACTTAATCCATAGATCCATAAATTACGGCGTAATAATGCGATGGCACTCATGGGATGGTAACTAACGCCTTTTAGTGCTAATGGGATCAGGCCAACAATAATTAGCGCATTAAAAATAACTGCTGACAGAATAGCTGAAGAGGGGGAGTGTAACTGCATAATATTTAATATATTAAGCTGAGGATAAGTAACCGAAAAAGCAGTAGGAATAATGGCAAAATATTTGGCAATATCATTGGCAATGCTAAAGGTTGAAAGAGCGCCTCTGGTCATCAACATCTGTTTACCAACGTGAACAACTTCAATAAGTTTAGTCGGATTTGAGTCAAGATCGACCATATTACCGGCTTCTTTTGCTGCCTGGGTGCCAGAATTCATGGCAACCGCAACATCGGCTTGCGCCAGTGCGGGTGCATCATTAGTGCCGTCACCTGTCATTGCAACTAAACTCCCATCTGCCTGATATTGGCGGATCAATGCCAGTTTAGCTTCAGGTGTTGCCTCGGCCAGAAAATCATCAACGCCGGCCTCAGCAGCAATGGCAGCGGCTGTCAAATGATTATCACCGGTGATCATCACGGTTTTAATTCCCATCCGGCGCATTTCAGCAAAGCGCTCTTTGATTCCTCCTTTTATAATGTCTTTTAAGGCGACCACACCAAGAATTTGTTGATTCTCAACAACAACTAATGGTGTTTCTCCTTTTCGGGCAACTTCTTCGACTAATTTTTCCGTTTCGGCTGGGAATCTGGCATGACTTGTTTCTAGGTAACGACGAATAGAATCGGCAGAGCCTTTTCTGATCACACGATCACCAACATTAACGCCACTCATCCGTGTCATGGCGGAAAAGGGAACAAATGTAGCATTTAATGCTTGTAGATCACGCTCGCGTAAATTAAACAATTGCTTAGCTAAGATAACAATACTACGCCCTTCTGGTGTTTCATCAGCCAGCGACGATAGTTGAGCCGCATCAGCCAGTTGTTGTTCTGTAACACCTTTAAGAGATAAGAATTTAGACGCCTGGCGATTACCGAGAGTGATAGTACCTGTTTTATCGAGTAATAAGACATCGACATCACCCGCTGCTTCTACGGCGCGTCCACTGGTTGCAATGACATTTGCGGCTAACATTCGACTCATACCGGCAACGCCAATTGAAGAGAGTAATCCACCGATGGTAGTCGGGATTAAACAAACTAATAACGCAATCAGTACTACAATAGAAATTGGACTACCGCTGCCGTTCACCTCAGTACTAAATAAACTAAAAGGATAAAGTGTTGAGCAGGTTAATAGAAAAATAATGGTTAATGCAGTTAGTAATATGATTAACGCAATTTCATTAGGTGTTTTGCGACGTTGGGCACCTTCTACCATAGAAATCATACGATCAAGGAAAGTTTCACCAGGATTGACGGTACATTGGATAATTAACCAATCTGACAGTATCCGCGTTCTGCCTGTTACCGAAGAAAAATCACCACCAGATTCCCTAATAACGGGGGCTGATTCACCGGTAATTGCACTCTCATCAACGGAAGCACCGCCTTCCAGCACTTCACCATCGCAAGGAATAATTTCGCCTGCTTCAACCAGTACGATATCGCCTTTTCTTATTTGGTCAGAGTTAATTTTTTCTTTTGCTGCTTGATAATCTGCACTGGCTAAACGAGTAGTAATACTTTGTTTTTTAACACCTTTAAGGCTAGCTGCTTGTGCTTTACTGCGCCCTTCAGCCAGTGCTTCGGCAAAATTAGCAAATAGCACGGTAAACCATAACCAAACGGTAATTATGCCGGTAAATAGCGTATTATTGTCAACTGATGGCGTAAATAATTGATAAAACCAAATTAATGTCGTTAATATACTACCGATATAAACGATAAACATAACTGGATTGCGCCACTGAATTTGCGGCGCACATTTTTTTATAGCATCAAATAATGCTTTTTGAATCAATTTCTTATCAAACAATAGGCTGGTTTTTTTGTTCATTTATAGTCCCTTATTGGGCAGAATGCCAAAGTTGTAAATGTTCAGCAATTGGCCCAAGCGCCAGGGCAGGCACAAAAGTGAGTGCACCAATAACGAAAACAGTCAGTATTAACAAGCCAATAAAGAGTGGGCCATGAGTAGGTAAAGTGGCAAAGCTTTCAGGCTGGCGTTTTTTGCCTACCATAATACCAGCAATAGCCATTACTGCGGTGATTAAGCCAAAACGACCGATAAACATAACAATACTCAGCGTAATATTATAGAACAGCTTATTGCTATTTAATCCGGCAAAAGCGCTACCATTATTATTCGCCGCTGAGGAAAAGGCATAAAGAACTTCACTGAAGCCGTGAGCGCCAGGATTTAAAATAGCACTACGTCCTGCTTCGGTAAAAAGCGCCAGTGCGGTACCAAGTAACGTTAAAGCGGGAGTGATTAAAATAGCAATAGCGGTTAATTTCATTTCCTGAATTTCAATTTTTTTCCCTAGATATTCCGGTGCTCGACCGATCATTAACCCCGCTAGGAAAACAGCTAGCATGACAAATAGTAGCATGCCATATAATCCAGAACCGACGCCGCCAAATACCACTTCGCCAAGTTGCATAAGCCACATTGGTATCATTCCCCCTAACGCAGTAAAAGAATCATGCATCGCGTTTACGGCGCCGCAAGAGGTTGCTGTCGTGATAACCGCATAGAGTGCCGAATTTAAAATCCCAAAGCGGGTTTCTTTGCCTTCCAGATTAATATTACTGTTGGCGCCTGAAAGCATCAGTTGTGGATTACCTTGCGTTTCTGAATAGATAACAATAGTGATAGCAATAATGAAAATAATTGCCATCGCCCAAATTAATGTTATGCCTTGCCGACTATCACCGACCACGCGACCAAAGGCAAAACAGAGTGCGGTAGGGATTAAAAGAATGGCAATCATTTGGCCAAAATTGGTTAATGCGGTGGGATTTTCGAAAGGATGCGCGGAATTTGTGGCAAAAAATCCGCCGCCATTCGTGCCTAATAATTTTATTGCTTCTTGCGAAGCAACGGGCCCCATTGGAATAATTTGGTTTTGATTTTGTAATGTTTCTACTACTAGATACGGCGAAAAATTTTGTAACACACCTTGGCTCACAAAAAATAAGGCAAAAATAATCGCTAGTGGAAGCAAAAGATAGAGTGTAATACGAGCAATATCTATCCAAGCATTACCTAGGGTTTTGACGCCTTGGCGTGCAAAGGCGCGGATCAGCGCGAAGGCTACCGCGATACCGGTCGCGGCAGATAAGAAATTCTGTACCGTTAAACCCGTCATTTGACTAAAATAACTTAAGGTGTTTTCGCCACTATAAGCTTGCCAGTTAGTATTGGTGATAAAACTAATCGCAGTATTAATTGCAAGATCCCAATCTAGATTGGCAAATTTTTGTGGATTGAGTGGTAAATTTTGTTGATTGATTAATAGTAGAAAGAGAAATATGCCACCAATAACATTGAACAGCAGCAGCGCGATAACGTATTGTCGCCAATTCATTTCATGTATTTCACCACCGGGTTTGCGTAACCGGCAACAACTCCATAAGCCGGATTCCATTTTGAAAACCCAAATCGGTAAATCACTTTCAATCAATAGAGCGATATAATTTCCTACAAATTTAGCGATTACAAGCAGGAGAATTAAAAAACTGGTAATTAATAATAAAGCACTACTTACCATTTAAAAATCCTCCGCATGAATAAGCGCATAAATCAAATAGAGAAATAATATTCCAATTAGAATGATCCCTGTGATAGTAAAAATGGACACAGTTTGTCTCCTCATGCTTTTGATGTATAGAGCTTAAGTTTTTCAATGCAAAGAATCTGATAAAAAGTCGGCACATAGTGTAAAAATAGTATAAAAATGCCAATATAATAGTTTGTAAGATATTACTGTTATCGTAAATTTTGTTATAATAAATAAACCATAGTTAATATATGGTTAATTATTTGTAATAAGAGTTGATTTTTTATTGATTAATAAGTAAATAAATTACGACATAAGTAAAAGTGCTGAAAAAAACAGCAAAAAGGTGGTCTGATGAATAGTAATAGTCGTTTTTATCAGATAAAATTTTCATTAATTACATAATATATCTCAATTGGTTATATCAATTGATAACTTTATAAGGAGGATCTTTATGTCCGAGTATCGTCAATACCCTTGGCATCAAGTTCTCTTGCGTCGTGTTGGTGTTGTATTATTAGGTATAGTGGCTTTTCCTGTCATGATTTTTCGTCGTGACCGTAGCCGCTTCTATAGTTACCTACATCGTATGTGGCTAAAGACTAGTGATAAACCTGTTTGGTTAGCCAGCGCTGAAGATACGCAATCGATGAAGTAATTAATTGATTAAAAAAATAAAACGTCCTATTACTTGTGGTGATAGGACGTTTTTGTTTTGACGCGCGGTGAAGTATATTTTTAAGTTTATTATTTAGTTAAATAAATCATTTTTACAAATGGGATGGGTAAGTAATGGATAATGTTGAATTAGAACAGCTAATCAATACGCACTTAAATATTAATGAATATCAAGATTATGCGCCCAATGGACTTCAGGTTGAAGGGCGCTCAGAGGTAAAAAAAATAGTAACCGGCGTGACAGCATCGCAAGCATTACTTGATGAAGCGGTAAAATTAGCAGCAGATGCAATTATTGTTCATCATGGTTATTTTTGGAAAAATGAAGCCGCCGTTATTCTTAATATGAAGCGTAAGCGATTAAAGACTTTGCTTTGTAATGATATTAACCTTTATGGCTATCATTTACCCCTTGATGCCCATCCCATTATGGGTAACAACGCGCAGTTGGCAAAGATCATGGAGGTTGAGATAGAGAGCTATATTACGCCCTTATTGCCAATAGGAAAGTTTGCGCAACCGATAACGCCTGATGATTTAATGACACGTTTAAATGAGCGGTTAGGGCGCCAACCACTGTACTGTGGTGATAATGGTCCAAAAAAGATCTACACTATTGCCTGGTGTACGGGGGGGGGACAGAATTTTATTCAACAGGCAGCTGAGGCTGGCGTTGATGCTTTTGTGACTGGGGAAGTTTCTGAGCAAACGATTCATATTGCTAGAGAAATGGGGATTCATTTTTATGCTGCAGGTCATCATGCAACGGAGCGATTCGGCATTAAAGTATTAGGTGAATGGCTGCAAAAAGAGTATGGTTTTGAGGTTACTTTTGTCGATATAGCCAATCCTGCCTGATTTTTGTCAAGAAGAATACTAAGCTAGCTAAAAAACGTTAAAAGTTAGTTTATCTCTAAACTGTGTCTTGTATTCTATGTGGTTGTTGATTATGCAAAATAAAATAGTCGGACACAGTCTATTTATTACAATAAAATTAACTATTTTTTGGTTAAATCGCTTTGAAAATCTCTTTGTTTATAGCCGGTATATAATTGGCGCGGACGAGCGATTTTTAACTCTTCATCATGCATTTCATTCCAGTGAGCAATCCAACCAATGGTACGCGCAATAGCAAAAATAACCGTAAACATGGTTGTTGGGATCCCTATCGCTTTTAAAATGATGCCAGAATAGAAATCCACATTGGGATAAAGTTTTTTCTCAATGAAATAGGGGTCATTGAGAGCGATATGTTCTAACTGTTTGGCAACTTCTAATATATTATCATTTAATTCAAGTTCTTTAAGTACTTCATCACAAGTCTGCTTCATAACAGTGGCTCGGGGATCATAATTTTTATAGACCCGATGGCCAAATCCCATCAAACGGAAAGGATCATCTTTGTCTTTTGCCCGTTTGATAAATTTAGGAATATTTTCGACAGTCTGAATCTCTTCTAGCATCCGTAAACAGGCTTCATTGGCGCCACCATGAGCCGGGCCCCAAAGAGAGGCAATTCCCGCAGCAATACAAGCAAATGGATTAGCGCCTGAAGAACCGGCTGTTCTTACCGTTAAAGTTGAGGCATTTTGTTCATGATCAGCATGTAGAATAAAAATGCGATCCATCGCTCGTTCGATGATTGGATTAACCGGATATTTTTCACAAGGTGTAGCAAACATCATATGAAGAAAATTTGCTGAATAAGAGAGGTCATTCTGCGGGTAAATAAAAGGTTGTCCAATAGAATATTTATAACACATAGCTGCAACTGTAGGCATTTTTGAGAGTAATCTAAATGCTGCTATTTCACGATGACGCGGATTATTAACATCCAATGAGTCATGATAGAAAGCTGCCAGCGCGCCAGTGACACCGCAAAGGATTGCCATTGGATGAGAATCGCGTCGAAAACCTTGCAAAAGCCGAGTAATTTGATCGTGGATCATGGTATGTTCGGTGACAATTTTTTTAAACTTGTCATAATCGTTTTGCGAAGGTTTTTCACCATAAAGTAGTATATAACAAACTTCTAAATAAGTAGAATTGGTAGCTAATTGATCAATAGGATATCCGCGGTGCAAAAGAATACCTTTATCTCCATCTATATAGGTAATTTTAGACTCGCAGGATGCGGTTGAGGTAAAGCCAGGATCGTAAGTAAAATAACCTTTAGAGCCTAATCCTCGGACATCAATTACATCAACCCCAAGCGTCGGTTTTAAAACTTCAAGCTCAATTTTTTCTGCATCTTTATCGACTAATTCTATAGTCTTTTTTTCTTTGTCTGCCATTACGGGTCTCCTTAGCGCTTAAACGCAATTTCCGACAACCATGAAAGCATGATAAAACGCTTAGAAATTGCATGATATTTTATTAATTAAAAGGCTTGAATCATGATTTTTAACGAAATTTTTATCAAACGAAACTTTTTATTAACATTTCATAATTTATTATGTTCCTTGTACATTTTAAATTATCTCAACAATAACATTAGGTTTTTTATGGATAACAATCTAGCATTTTTATTTTACATAATTTCTTTTTTTGTGTGGTAATAATGACTAATTAATTTAACTTAATCATATGTAAGATAAATGTTTAACGCTTGTCAAATTACATTATCAATTTAATAACCGATGTTTAAATCGTGATCACACTCACTGTTCAAGCTAAATCTCTCCAAACATAATGTGTTGTAATTGTAATGGGCATGTGAAGGTCATATACTGCAAACGAGGTCTCTGGATTACCTTGTGGTAGGAGTACCCAGCGTTAATAAGTAACAACTTTTGCCAATATGTTATGGATTAATTTATCAGCTGAGTTGTACTTTGTTATCACGATCGCTGTTTGATTTCTGCTCCAGGTCCGGAGGTAGGAAAACAATAAAAAGCTGTGTGGGCAAAAATTGTGAAAAAACAAAGACCTATTAATCTTCAATTGCAGACAATTCATTTTCCTGTTACTGCAATCGCTTCGATTTTACATCGTGTCTCTGGCGTTATTACCTTTGTTGCGGTCGGTATTTTATTATGGCTGTTGGGATTATCGCTTTCTTCACTGGAAGGCTTTCAATATGCTACTGAAATTATGCATAGTTTTTTCATCAAATTCATTATTTGGGGTGTATTGACAGCACTGATATATCATATTTGTGGTGGCCTGCGTCATATGCTAATGGATTTTGGTTTTATCGGTGAGAGTTTGTTAGTCGGACGTATTTCAGCGATAGCTGCGTTTATTATTACCGCTATTTTGTCGATCTTAGCGGGGGTTTTTGTATGGTAGTTAACGCATCAACATTAGGCCGTACCGGTACACAAGATTGGCTGCTACTTCGTGCATCTGCGATTATTATTGTCCTTTATACGTTTTATATTGTCAGTTTTATTGTAACAACTGAGTTAAATTATGCTGTTTGGCGTGCGTTTTTTGCTTTTTCAATAACCAAGATTTTTACTATTTTAACGCTCATCTCCATATTGATACATGCCTGGATAGGTTTATGGCAAGTACTAACTGATTACATTAAGTCAATTGCATTGCGATTATTATTACAACTTTTTTTAATTGTTATATTAATGACTTATTTAATTTATGGAACAATAGTAGTGTGGGGAGCGTAAATGAAATTACCAGTAAGAGAGTTTGATGCAGTTGTTATTGGAGCTGGTGGCGCTGGGATGCGAGCAGCATTGCAAATTTCTCAGTTAGGTTTGTCATGTGCATTAATTTCTAAAGTTTTCCCAACACGTTCACACACCGTATCAGCCCAGGGTGGGATTACCGTTGCGTTAGGTAATACTCATGAAGATGATTGGCAATGGCATATGTATGATACCGTCAAAGGCTCTGATTATATCGGTGATCAAAATGCCATTGAATACATGTGCAAAACTGGGCCTGAGGCCATACTAGAACTTGAGCATATGGGGTTACCATTTTCACGTTTAGATGACGGTCGTATTTATCAACGTCCATTTGGTGGCCAATCAAAAAATTTTGGTGGTGAGCAAGCTGCTCGCACTGCCGCGGCAGCAGATAGAACTGGGCATGCCCTTTTGCATACCCTTTATCAACAGAATTTAAAAAACCATACCACCATTTTCTCCGAATGGTATTCATTGGATTTAGTTAAAAATCAGGATGGCGACATAGTCGGTTGTACCGCATTATGCATGGAATCTGGTGAGGTGGTTTATTTTAAAGCCAAAGCCACCATTTTGGCGACTGGAGGAGCCGGAAGAATTTATCAATCAACAACTAATGCGCATATTAATACCGGTGATGGTGTTGGCATGGCCGTCAGAGCAGATGTGCCATTGCAGGATATGGAAATGTGGCAATTTCATCCAACTGGAATTGCGGGTGCAGGTGTATTAGTGACAGAGGGATGTCGGGGAGAGGGAGGCTATTTACTTAACAAAGATGGCGAACGCTTTATGGAGCGTTATGCACCCAATGCGAAAGATTTAGCCGGCCGTGATGTTGTTGCTCGCTCAATTATGATAGAGATCCGTGAAGGTCGGGGATGTGATGGCCCCTGGGGACCCCATGTTAAATTAAAACTGGATCATTTAGGTAAAGAAGTGTTGGAGTCACGACTACCTGGTATTCTTGAATTATCCAGGACTTTTGCGCATGTTGATCCCGTTAAAGAACCTATTCCGGTTATTCCTACTTGCCATTATATGATGGGTGGGATCCCAACCAAAGTAACTGGTCAGGTGTTGACGATTGATGAAAAAGGTAAAGATGTTGTAATCCCGGGATTATTTGCTGTTGGTGAAATTGCGTGTGTTTCTGTTCATGGCGCCAACCGCTTGGGCGGCAATTCATTACTTGATTTAGTGGTATTCGGACGTTCTGCCGGGTTACATCTGAAAGAATCTTTACTGCAACAAGGTTCAATGCGTGATGCCAGTGAATCTGATATTGATGTGGCATTAATGCGTTTAAATCGCTGGGATAATACCCATAGTGGTGAAGATCCGGTAGAAATACGTAAAGCGTTACAAGCTTGTATGCAGCATAATTTTTCCGTTTTTCGTGAAGGTGATGCGATGGCTAAAGGTTTAGAAGAATTAAAAGTCATTCGTGAACGTTTAAAAAATGCCCGCTTAGATGATACTTCACGCGAATTTAATACTCAACGCATTGAATGTTTAGAGCTTGATAATTTGGTAGAAACAGCCTTTGCAACGGCAGAAGCAGCCAATTTCCGTACAGAAAGCCGGGGGGCACATAGTCGTTTTGACCACCCTGATCGTGATGACACAAATTGGTTATGTCATACTCTATATTTACCACAGTCTGGAACCATGACTCGCCGTGCCGTCAATATGCAACCTGAGTTACGTGATCCCTTCCCACCCAAAATACGTACTTATTAATGTAGGACGTTAATAGTGTTGCGGAGAAAGTAGATTATGAAAGTTGAATTTTCCATTTATCGTTACAATCCAGACGTCGATAATATGCCACGCATGCAAGACTACAGTTTGGACATTGCTGAAGGGCGTGACATGATGTTGCTGGATGCGTTAATCCAACTAAAAGAAAAAGATCCGACTTTAGCATTTCGCCGTTCTTGTCGTGAAGGCGTTTGTGGCTCTGATGGGTTAAATATGAACGGTAAAAATGGCTTGGCCTGTATTACACCATTGTCAGCTTTGTGTCGTAATAAAAGAAAGATTGTTATTCGTCCCTTGCCAGGCTTACCGGTTGTTCGTGACTTAGTAGTTGATATGGCTCAATTTTATACTCAGTATGAAAAAATACGTCCTTACCTTATTAATGATGGCAAGAATTCCCCGGCTCGTGAGTATTTACAAACTCCAGCACAACGAGAAAAATTGGATGGTTTATATGAGTGTATTCTTTGTGCTTGCTGTTCAACCTCATGTCCATCATTTTGGTGGAATCCTGATAAATTTATTGGCCCCGCCGGTTTATTAGCTGCTTATCGTTTTTTAATCGATAGTCGGGATACTGAAACCGAGACCCGATTGGATAATTTAAATGACGCGTTTAGTGTATTTCGCTGTCATAGTATTATGAATTGTGTCAGTGTTTGTCCAAAAGGTTTAAATCCGACTAAAGCTATTGGCCACATTAAATCGATGTTATTAAAGCGTAGTGCATAGTTTGGGCAAAATTTCCCGTAATAGAAATATTGCGGGAAATAAAAAATAGAAAACGATTATTTTAAATTGTTGTTAACTTTGTGTGGTAAATTATAGAAGGAACCTTTAAAAACCGGTTACGGTTTTTAAAGGTTCTTATAATAAGGGGAATTTAATAAATAGCCCCCTTTATTAATAATCGTGCATAGAACACGTTCAAAGAATCTTTATTGAAACCGTCTATATAAAAACGGTACTGTTAACTACGACGAAAACTAAAGCCTATAGGCTTAAGGGATCACAATGCACAACGGCGTAATGAAGGACTGGCTAGATTCAAGTTTTCTAGCTGGTGCAAATCAGTCTTATATCGAACAGCTTTATGAAGACTACTTAATTGACCCTAATTCCGTTAATGCAGACTGGCGAGACATTTTTGATAAACTACCAGGTGCAAGCTCCAACGGTGAATACTCCCATACTAAAACACGTGAATATTTTCGTTCATTGGCGAAAGATTCTACACGTTATCAAACTTCGGTTAGTGATCCGTCTTTGGATGCCAAGCAAGTTAAAGTCCTCCAATTAATAAACGCATTTCGTTTTAGAGGACATCAAAATGCAAATCTTGATCCATTAGAGCTATGGAAACAAGAAACTGTGCCTGATTTAGATCCTGCATTTCATGATTTAACTGATGCTGATTTTGAAAAAACGTTCAATGTTGGTTCTTTTGCTATTGGCCAGGAAACAATGAAATTAAGTGAGCTGTATACGGCACTGAAGCGTATTTATTGCGCTTCTATTGGTGCTGAATACATGCATATTACCAATACTGAAGAGAAACGTTGGATCCAACAGCGCCTAGAACTAGCCACGCCGGTTAGCGAACAATTTAGCAAACAAGAAAAAATCCGCTTCTTATCAGAGTTAACTGCTGCTGAGGGATTAGAGCGCTACTTGGGCGCAAAATTTCCTGGCGCAAAACGTTTTTCCCTAGAAGGAGGCGATTCACTCATTCCGATGCTAAAGGATTTGATCCGTCATGCAGGTCAACAGGATACGCGTGAAGTGGTATTGGGTATGGCGCACCGTGGGCGATTAAATGTTTTAGTTAACATTTTAGGTAAGCAACCAAAAGATCTGTTTGATGAATTTGCCGGTAAACATAAAGATCATTTAGGAACTGGTGATGTTAAATATCATCAGGGTTTTTCTTCTGATTTTAAAACAGAAGGCGCTTTGGTTCATTTAGCTTTAGCTTTTAATCCATCACATTTAGAAATAGTTAGTCCAGTAGTCATTGGTTCTGTCCGTGCACGTCGTGATCGTTTAGATGAAGGTCGTAGTAATATGGTACTGCCCATTACTATCCATGGTGATGCAGCGGTAACTGGCCAGGGAGTGGTTCAGGAAATGCTGAATATGTCTCAGGCTCGTGGTTTTGAGGTTGGTGGTACAGTGCGGGTTGTGGTTAATAATCAAATCGGTTTTACCACATCCAATCCTAAAGATGCACGTTCAACACAATATTGCACTGATATCATGAAAATGGTGCAAGCACCTATTTTTCATGTCAATGCCGATGATCCCGAAGCGGTTGCTTTTGTTACTCGACTGGCATTAGATTTTCGCAATAAGTTTAAACGCGATGTTGTCATTGATTTAGTTTGTTATCGTCGACATGGTCATAATGAGGCGGATGAGCCGAGTGCTACTCAGCCAATTATGTATCAAAAAATAAAAAAACATGCTACACCGCGTAAAATTTATGCCGATAAATTAATAGCGGAAAAGACAGTCACTAGCGATGAAGTAACTGAAATGGTTAATCTCTATCGTGATAAATTAGATCACGGTGATTGTGTCGTTGAAGAATGGCGTCCAATGGGAACTAACTATTCGGTCTGGAAACCTTATTTAAATCATGAATGGAGTGATGCTTACCCTGCCAAAGTTAAAAAGAAACGACTGCAAGATTTGGCTAAACGTTTAAGTACTATTCCGGCAGAGATTGTCATGCAGCCTCGGGTTGAAAAAATTTATAGTGATCGTCAGGTAATGGCGAGCGGTAAAAAACTACTCGATTGGGGAGCAGCAGAAACTTTAGCTTATGCAACATTAGTCGATGAAGGCATACAAGTTCGTTTATCCGGTGAAGATGCCGGTCGCGGTACGTTTTTTCATCGCCATGCAGTTATACATAATCAAACCAATGGTTCAGTGTATGTCCCTCTGGCTAATATACGTGAAAATCAAGGAATATTTGACGTATGGGACTCCGTTTTGTCTGAAGAAGCGGTACTTGCTTTTGAATATGGTTATGCTTCCGCAGAACCACGGGTCTTGACTATTTGGGAAGCTCAATTTGGTGATTTTGCCAATGTGGCGCAGGTGGTTATTGATCAGTTTATTAGTTCTGGTGAACAGAAATGGGGGCGCATGTGTGGATTAGTGATGTTGTTACCCCATGGTTATGAGGGCCAAGGTCCGGAGCACTCCTCTGCCCGTCTAGAGCGTTATTTACAATTATGTGCGGAACAAAATATGCAAGTCTGTGTTCCGTCTACTCCCGCTCAGGTTTATCACATGCTCCGTCGTCAGATACTTCGTAATATGCGGCGTCCATTGATTGTTATGTCACCCAAGTCATTACTGCGCCATCCTCTTGCGGTTTCTAGTTTGGAAGAGTTAGCAAATGGTGAATTCCAGCAAGTTATTAGTGAAGTTGATTCAATAGATGCGAAAAAAGTCAAACGAGTCGTTTTATGTTCAGGTAAAGTTTATTATGATCTACTTGAACAACGTCGTGAAAACAAACAAAAAAATCTGGCTATTATTCGTATTGAACAATTATATCCATTCCCCCATAAAGATTTAGAAACAGCGCTGGAACCTTATGCACATGTGCGTGATTTTGTTTGGTGTCAAGAGGAGCCTCTTAATCAGGGTGCATGGTATTGTAGTCAACATAATATCCGGGAAGCAATTCCAAAAGGTTCATTATTAAGTTATGCGGGGCGCCCTGCATCTGCTTCACCCGCCGTAGGTTACGCATCTGTTCATCAAGAACAGCAAAAAGCATTGGTTGATGATGCACTAAAAGTAAATAAATTAAAGGATAGAAAATGAGTAGCATAGAAATTCTTGTTCCTGATCTTCCTGAATCTGTTGCTGATGCTACAGTGGCAACTTGGCACAAGAAACCAGGTGATCAGGTAGAGCGCGATGAAGTGCTAGTGGAAATTGAAACGGATAAAGTTGTACTCGAAGTACCAGCAGCAGATTCAGGTGTATTGGAATCAATTTTGGAAGAAGAGGGAGCCACAGTTCTATCTAAACAACTATTAGGTCGCATAAAGCTTAGTGATAGTACGGGAATTCCGGCTGAGGTAAAAGAGACGACTGAGTCCGCACCAGCGAAACGTCAAACTGCTAGTCTTGAAGAAGAGAGTCATAATGTATTAACACCGGCTGTTCGTCGTTTAATTGCCGAGCATGATTTAAACTCGGCCAATATCAAAGGTAGCGGTGTAGGGGGGCGTATAACGCGTGATGATGTTGAGAAATATATTAAAAACCAATCAACAGCGAGCGAAAACAGATCGATTAAGCAGCAAAATGATGCATCTACAACGACATCATCAACATCTTCACATCGAAGTGAAAAACGTGTACCAATGACACGTTTACGTAAACGCATTGCAGAACGTTTACTGGAAGCGAAAAACAATACCGCCATGTTGACTACTTTTAATGAAGTCAATATGAAGCCAGTTTTTGATTTGCGGAAACATTATGGTGAAAGTTTTGAAAAACGGCATGGTGTGCGCTTAGGTTTTATGTCTTTCTATGTGAAAGCGGTTGTTGAAGCGTTAAAGCGTTATCCTGAAGTGAACGCCTCTATTGATGGTGAAGATGTGCTTTATCACAGTTATTTTGATATTAGCATTGCTGTCTCCACGCCGAGAGGTTTAGTTACACCAGTATTACGTGATGCAGATGCGCTGAGCATGGCAGAAATTGAAAAGCGTATTAAAGAGTTGGCAGTTAAGGGACGTGACGGCAAATTAACGGTTGAAGAATTGACTGGTGGAAACTTTACCATTACTAACGGTGGTGTTTTTGGCTCTTTAATGTCAACCCCGATTATTAATCCGCCGCAAAGTGCAATTTTAGGTATGCATGCTATTAAAGATAGGCCGATGGCTGTTGATGGTAAAATCGAAATCTTGCCAATGATGTATTTAGCGCTTTCTTATGATCACCGTTTAATTGATGGACGTGAGTCTGTTAGCTTTTTGGTGACAATAAAGGATATGTTGGAAGATCCAGCTCGTTTATTGTTAGACATCTAGATAACCAAATTAGAGTGAAGTTATTTACTCAGTCTGGAGTGTAAAGCTTGGTTAATTTTTTATTGACCAATGTTTAGATAAAAATAGATAGAGACTTGTTATGTCTCTGTCAGGCTAAATTATGGATAGAGCATCATGAACTTACACGAATATCAGGCAAAACAGCTGCTTGCGGATTATGGTTTGCCAGTACCGACCGGTTATGCTTGTAAAACAGTAAAAGAGGCAGAAGATGCCACGACAAAATTGGGTAATGGTCCTTGGGTGGCAAAGTGTCAGGTGCATGCGGGTGGCCGAGGTAAAGCGGGTGGTGTGAAAGTGGTTAATAATCGCGACGAAGTCCGGCTTTTTGCTGAAAATTGGTTAGGAAAACGCTTAGTAACTTACCAAACCGACGCCCATGGACAGCCTGTTAATCAAATTTTAGTAGAAGCAGCAACGGATATTGATAAAGAGCTTTATTTGGGGGCGGTAATAGATCGTGCCACTCGTCGGATTGTCTTTATGGCATCTACTGAAGGTGGGGTTGAAATTGAAAAAGTCGCAGAACAGACACCGGAACTTATTCATAAAGCCATTATTGACCCTTTAACTGGCCCTATGCCTTATCAAGCACGAGAGCTTGCTTTCAAGTTAGGGTTGAGCGGTAAACAAGTCGAGCAGTTTAGCAACCTATTTATCGGATTAGCGACAATTTTTCTCGCGCGTGATCTGGCGTTAATCGAGATTAATCCCCTGGTCATAACTAAGCAAGGGGATTTAATTTGTCTGGATGGCAAGCTTAGTGTGGATAGTAATGCACTCTATCGCCAAGCAGAATTACAGAAGCTGCGTGATATTTCTCAGGAAGATCCGCGTGAAGCTCATGCATCAGAATGGGAGTTAAACTATGTTGCTTTAGATGGCAATATTGGTTGTATGGTTAATGGGGCTGGTTTAGCCATGGGAACCATGGATATTGTCAAGTTGCATGGTGGCGCTCCGGCTAATTTTCTCGATGTCGGTGGTGGGGCAACGAAGGAACGTGTAACAGAAGCATTTAAAATTATCTTATCTGATGAAAATGTTAGCGCCGTTTTGGTTAATATTTTTGGTGGCATTGTTCGCTGCGATTTGATTGCTGATGGTATTATTGGCGCAGTTAAAGAAATTGGGGTAAAAGTCCCGGTCATTGTTCGTCTTGAAGGCAATAATGCTGAGCTAGGAGCGCAAAAGTTAGCGGATAGTGGCCTAAAGATCACGGCGGCAACCAGTTTGACCGATGCGGCAGAAAAAGCAGTAGCAGCAGCGGAGGCGAAATAAGTAATGTCTATTTTAATTGATAAAAATACTAAAGTTATCTGCCAAGGATTTACCGGTAGTCAAGGAACTTTTCACTCAGAGCAGGCGATTGCTTATGGGACAAAAATGGTCGGTGGTGTAACGCCAGGTAAAGGTGGTACAACTCATTTAGGCTTACCGGTTTTTAATACCGTACGTGAAGCGGTAAAAGCAACAGGCGCAACGGCATCGGTAATTTATGTTCCTGCGCGATTCTGTAAAGATTCGATCCTTGAAGCGATCAATAGTGGCATCAAACTGATTATTACCATTACAGAAGGGATCCCCACGTTAGATATGCTAATCGTGAAAGCAAAGTTAGATGAAACTGGGGTACGAATGATCGGGCCAAACTGTCCGGGTATTATTACACCGGGTGAATGTAAAATTGGTATCCAACCCGGACATATCCACAAAGCCGGTAAAGTCGGTATTGTATCACGCTCTGGCACGTTAACATATGAAGCCGTTAAGCAGACAACGGATGCAGGATTAGGCCAATCTACTTGTGTTGGTATTGGTGGTGATCCTATTCCTGGTTCAAATTTTATTGATATATTGAAACTATTCCAGGCAGATCCACAAACTGAAGCTATCGTTATGATTGGTGAAATTGGTGGTACAGCGGAGGAAGAAGCGGCCGCTTATATCAAACAACATATCACAAAACCAGTTGTTGCCTATATTGCTGGCGTAACAGCACCTAAAGGTAAGCGTATGGGCCATGCTGGCGCCATCATTGCTGGCGGTAAAGGTACTGCAGATGAGAAGTTTGCTGCTCTAGAAGCAGCAGGGGTAAAAACGGTTCGTAGTTTAGCCGAGATTGGTGCAGCCGTTAAGCAATTAGTGACGAGTAAATAACCTAATTCATACTATGATTAGTAAAAGCCACTATAGATAGTGGCTTTTTTGGCTATATAACTTATTGATGTATAAATGGATTTTTTAACATCATCCACATTTTATCCACTTTACGATTTACACCTCAAGATATTGACCCCTTATTTTAGGGTATATATGCCCTTCTGCTATAGCCTGAATTCTATTGTTTAGTTTTTATATAAAAAATCAGTCAAATAAATATTTATCAATTATATTTATGAGGCTTAAATCTCATAGAGCAGTAATCAAAAATAATTCAATTATATGCGGCTATCAAAACAGCCATAAAATAAAAAACGGTTAACATTTAATATCATAATTTTATTTTACTTTAATAAATATAAATTTATATTATTTTTAACATAAATATAATAATTTTTTAAATCTAACCATTTGTTACTTAAGTGAAATTTATTTATCATGATTTTTATTTTTTATTAAATAGGAAAGTATAAAATATTATGTGAACATAAAAATAAAGAATTTAAAAAGTTCTTTAATTAAATTTATTGCAAAAAAATTTTCTTTATTTTTTATTTCTGGAGGTTGTTATGAGTTCATCTAATATTTGGGATGATTTTTATCGCCTAACCCATTTGAGTATTGATTTTCCAAATTCGGTTAATAATAAAGCTGCAATTTATGGTAATGGTAGAAATCAAGTAGAGGTTATGGTTACTCTACGTATAGTAGATAAAAATCTTTCACCTATTTCATTAAGAGAAGAGGATATAAGAGAACATATTTTCCTTTGTGACTTTTTTTCGGGTAATGACCTGAAATCGGGCTGGAAAATATCCGACAAAGACAATGGATATAACAAAGTGATTGAATATATCCAAAGCGCCGATGCTTTGCATGAAAAAATTGAAGTCATGGATGACGGTTTTATCAGTATCCATAAGTTTGTTTCCTGTGACAGACAGGATAACGGGGCTGTTATTGCCGGTGGTGTTGACATTCCGGGTGTAGGTAAATTTAATACGTCTCAATTTGGCACATCGACTAAAAATGGCCCAAGTGGCAAAGATGGCAGTGAATTTAAAAACCCGAAAAATATTACTATTATTGCCAAAGAACCTATACGTTATAGTGATAAAAATAACATTATGATAGAAGCAGGACTATTGTCTGAGATAGCTGATTTAGATTGTCAAACATATAATACTAGTAGCGGTTCTTCTTCTATTAAAGGAAAAATAATGAATTCAATTATCAAAATTTTTCCTAGTAAAGAAACAGGAATGAATAATTTTTTTAAAGAACATACTATTACTTATAGACCGATAAAAAATTTGGATATAAGCCAGGAAATGAGTGTTTGGAAAACACCTCGTGTTTTTAAATGTTTTTCTATTTTTAGGGAGCCTCATTATCCTTGCGCAGTTATTGGAAAATATAAGGAAAATAGTTATCAGGTTAATTTATGGTATTCAATGAACGATATTATTGATATTGATGGTTTTTACATACTAAATAATAACGCTAGCAGTTATCCTACACAATATCTGTGTAATCCAAAAGTAAGAAAAGAATATATCGATGATAAAAGTGCTGCTGTTAACTTAATTTTATTTAAAAATACCATTCCGGTTAGCAGTAATATATATCAACAAGGCTGGAAAGATGTAATTAATAATCCTGTTATTAAGGTTGTTGACAGTTACGGTAATGAAGGAAATATCGAATTAACTTTCGACAACAAAGAGCATTTTGATGTACCGGCTATTGTTTAGTTTAAGTTAAGCTTTTCAACACAATAAAAAAACCTAATGATCAGGGCTTGGTTAAACGCGATAGCATCAGTCAGGCTATCTGTCTTGCAAAAATTCAGCATGCAACTACGCTGGTTTTTTTAGTTTACTGGCAATCGGTAGTGTATCGATATAGCGGCGTTCACTTTGCTGCTTACACTTTTAATGGGAATAAATTTACAAACTTTGCCCATTGAGCCGTTTTTTCATCGAGATAATGACGAGCAATGGTTGGTGGCAGGATATTGCAGATGAAGGTTTACTGTTTTCGCCGCGGCAGGGATAAAAACGGTTCGTAAGTTTAGCTGAAATTACTGCAGCCGATAAGCAATTAGTGACTAGTAAATAACCTGATTCATACTATGATTAGTAAAAGCCACTATAGATAGTGGCTTTTTTATCTTTAGGCTGTGAGAAATGTTGGTAAACTTAGTTTTTTAATAGCAAAAATGATGTTATACGGATTGAAAAGATCCTATTTCTGGTTTGTTAAGTAATGTTTTAGATCGTTGTTCCAAGCCATCTAACTGCTAAATTGTTAGCTTGAATTATTGCCTATTTTATTAACATGTACTGAACAATAAGTCGCTTTTTAATATATTGATAATTTTAATAAAAATTGATTTAAATCAAACGATAACATAGGTTTTATTTTCATTTTTCAATAAAATTGGCACAGATCAAATTTAGCTAGTATTCAAATGTAGCGGTATGTTGATTTAGTCGTAAAATTTCAATCTTAATCGTATTAAAGCTATTTATTATAAGTGTATATAAGAGTACTATTATTAAGATGTTTGTTATATTTTGATAAATTTTTTATCGTTATTTTAAGATGTATAAAGCTGGTAGTTATGAGGCTTTCATCTTTGCATTATGAAAGTCAGGTCGCCGCAAGTCGGTGTCTTCCTGCTAGGAGCAAGGAGTCAAGATGTTTGATATTGTCGAACTGTCCCGTTTACAGTTTGCCTTAACTGCAATGTATCATTTCCTGTTTGTGCCATTAACACTTGGTATGTCATTTTTACTAGCCATAATGGAAACGGTATATGTTATTTCAGGTAAACAGATATATAAAGATATGACCAAATTCTGGGGTAAGTTATTTGCTATTAACTTTGCCTTAGGTGTTGCAACCGGTTTGACCATGGAATTCCAATTCGGAACTAACTGGTCATACTATTCCCATTATGTTGGTGATATTTTTGGTGTGCCATTGGCAATTGAAGGATTAATGGCGTTCTTCCTGGAGTCAACATTTTTTGGTTTATTTCTTTTTGGCTGGGATCGTTTAAGTAAAACCCAACATTTAGCTAGTACATGGCTGGTTGCGCTGGGTTCTAATTTTTCTGCGCTATGGATCTTAGTTGCTAATGGTTGGATGCAAAACCCGATTGCTTCTGATTTTAACTTTGAAACTATGCGGATGGAAATACTCAGTTTTTCAGAATTAGTTTTAAATCCCGTGGCACAAGTTAAATTTGTTCATACCGTTGCCGCAGGTTATTGTACGGGTGCCATGTTCGTCTTAGGCATTAGTGCTTATTACTTACTCAGAGGTCGTGATCGACCCTTTGCTAAACGTTCTTTCGCGATAGCAGCAAGTTTTGGTATCGCCTCAGTATTGTCAGTTATAGTGTTGGGTGATGAGTCGGGCTATGAAATGGGTGATGTACAGAAGACCAAGTTAGCCGCTATTGAAGCTGAATGGGAAACCCAACCACCGCCGGCCTCATTTAATCTTATTGCTATACCTAATAGCGAAAAAATGAAAAACGAATTCGCAGTGGAAATTCCATGGTTAATGGGAATTATTACCACCCGTTCTATCGATACGCCGGTTTTAGGTTTAAAAGATTTAATGGCGCAACATGAAGTTCGTATCCGTAATGGTATAAAAGCCTATGCCCTGTTAAAACGATTACAGGCTGGTGATAACGATCCTGCTATACGAAAAGCATTCAATACAAATAAAAAAGATCTTGGTTATGGATTATTGTTAAAACGCTATACACCTAATGTTGTTGATGCCAGCGAAGAACATATTAAAGCGGCAGCCAAAGATAGTATTCCTAAAGTTGGACCGCTATTCTGGGCGTTTCGCATTATGGTCGCTTGTGGCTTCCTAATGTTACTTATTTTTGGCTTATCATTTTGGTCTGTTATTCGTAACCGTATTGGCGAAAAAAAATGGCTTTTGCGGTTAGCTATGTTTGGTATTCCGTTACCATGGATTGCCGTTGAATCCGGTTGGTTTGTTGCTGAATATGGCCGCCAACCGTGGGCAATTGGTGAAATTTTACCGACAGCGGTTGCGCATTCATCATTAAGCAGTGCAGATCTAATTTTTTCGATGGCGCTAATATGTGGTCTGTATACTTTGTTCTTGGTTATTGAATTGTTCTTAATGTTCAAATTTGCACGTAAAGGGCCGAGTAGCCTTAAAACAGGTCGTTATCATTATGAGCAACAAAATATTTCAGCCCAAGACGCTTAGTAAACAGGAGTCCATTCATGTTTGATTATGAAGTTCTAAGATTTATCTGGTGGCTACTGATTGGTGTGTTGCTGATCGGTTTTGCCGTGACTGATGGTTTTGATATGGGGGTTGGTATCTTATTACCCTTTATGGGAAAAACAGATACTGAACGTCGCATCATGATCAATTCAATTGCACCGCATTGGGATGGTAATCAGGTTTGGCTAGTGACTGCGGGTGGAGCCCTATTTGCGGCTTGGCCGATGGTTTATGCAGCAGCATTCTCCGGTTTTTATGTTGCCATGATATTAGTCTTGGCGTCACTATTTTTCAGACCAGTAGGGTTTGACTATCGTTCAAAGCTTGAGAACGCCAAATGGCGTAATATGTGGGATCGTGGCATATTTATTGGTAGCTTTGTTCCTCCGCTGATCATTGGTGTTGCTTTTGGCAATTTGTTACAGGGTGTTCCTTTTGCAGTCAATGACCAATTGTATTTGAATTATACTGGTTCTTTCTTGGGCTTACTCAATCCCTATGGTTTATTAGCGGGCATTATTTCTATAATGATGATAATTACCCAAGGCGCGACTTATCTTCAAATGCGCACGCTAGGTGAATTACATTTACGTTCACGTAATATCACTTATCTCACCGCTTTTTTAACCTTAATCACTTTTGCAGGTGCTGGCTTTTGGTTGATATATGGGATTGATGGTTATGCGATTAAAAGTAGCATTGATACCTATGCTGTTTCTAATCCGCTACATAAAGAAGTAGCAAGAGAAGCAGGGGCATGGTTGGTTAATTTTAATCATCATCCCAGCTTATGGGCATTACCTGTACTGGGCTTAATTTTTCCAATATTGACTATCTTAGGTACCAAACTTAATAAAGCCGGCTGGGCATTTTTATTTTCATCACTGACCATTGCATGTATCATTTTAACTTTCGGCATTAGTATGTTCCCATTCATTATGCCTTCCAGTATACAGCCTAATGCCAGTTTGACGATTTGGGATGCCACTTCAAGCTTATTTACATTACAAGTGATGACAGTTGTTGCTATCATTTTTGTGCCAATAATACTGGCATATACAATTTGGTGTTATTACAAAATGTTTGGTCGCATTGACAAAATGCATATTGAAAATAACAAGCATTCATTATATTAAGGAGCGAATAGCATGTGGTATTTTGCTTGGATTTTAGGAACGCTACTTGCTTGTAGTTTCGCTGTCATTGCAGCTCTGGCTATTGAGCAGGTTGAAGCTAATGCGGCTAACAAAGCTAACCATACTGGTGAATGATAATGGTAGATAAAATCTACAGATTAATGAATAAGGGTCCGTTTCGGATCCTTATTCTCTTTATGGCATTTGCCATGGCTTTTTGTGTTCTCTGGGATCCAACATTATTTGCCTCAAATACCAGTTCTCTTGCTACATGGCAGGGATTATTGCTAATTTGGGCAACCTGTAGTGGAATAATTTTTGGTATTGGGTTTTTACCTAAAAAAGCGTTTTGGCGTTATTTTTTTTATCCATTACCTGCTGTTTTGATTCTGGCTGGCGGATTATTTTATTTCTTGCGAGTGAGTTTCATTTTTTAAAATAAGTTTATATTTCACTATTTTTTTGTAACTTTATTTATAAATCATTCCAATAGATGATTCACTTAAGTATAGTGAGGGGTAATTTATTGATAGCAAGGGGAGTAAAAATATGCTGTTTTGCTGGCCTATCCGTGTTTATTACGAGGATACAGATGCGGGAGGTATAGTTTATCATGCACGTTATGCACATTTTTTCGAGCGTGCTAGAACGGAAATGTTGCGAGAAAAAGGATTTGAACAGCAGAAATTACGAGAAGAAAATTTAGCTTTTGTCGTACGTAAAATGACAATTGACTATTTATACCCCGCTAAATTGGATGATTTATTGACCGTTGAGACAAAAATTACCCATGTTCAACATACATCATTGACTTTTCTGCACCGATTAATTAATCAACAAAGAAAAGAAATTTGCACAGCAGAAATAATTATTGTTTCTATTGATACATCTAAAATGAAGCCTACCCGGCTTCCTGAGTCTATTGTCGCGGAGTTTAAGCAGTGACTGACATGAATATCTTAGATTTATTCCTTAAAGCGAGTTTTTTGGTTCAACTAATTATGTTGATCCTAATAGGATTCTCTATTGCTTCTTGGGCCATTATTATTCAACGAAGCAAAATTTTAAATGCAGCAACTCGAGAAACGGAAGCATTTGAGGATCGTTTTTGGTCTGGTATTGAGCTATCACGTCTCTATAAAGAATGTCAGGCTCGGCGTGATTCATTAACCGGTTCAGAACAGATTTTCTATTCTGGTTTTAAAGAATTTGCTCGTTTACGCCAAGCTAATCTTCATACCCCTGAAGCCGTGATGAACGGTGCCTCTAGAGCGATGCGAATATCAATGAATCGTGAGTTAGAATCATTGGAGGCACATATTCCCTTTTTAGGTACGGTAGGATCAATCAGTCCTTATATTGGATTATTTGGTACCGTTTGGGGAATTATGCATGCTTTCATCGCGTTAGGTTCGGTTAAACAGGCAACATTACAAATGGTTGCTCCGGGTATTGCTGAAGCATTAATTGCAACGGCAATCGGCTTGTTTGCCGCTATTCCAGCTGTAATGGCTTATAACCGACTAAATCAGCGAGTCAATAAACTGGAACAAAGTTATGACAATTTTATGGAAGAATTCTTAGCTATTTTGCATCGTCAAGCTTTTGCTTCTGAAAAGCAATAAATGCGGAGAACAGAGAGATGGCACGGACTCGACATAAACGTGAACTGAAATCTGAAATTAACATCGTTCCTTTATTGGATGTACTGTTAGTATTGTTATTGATCTTTATGGCAACGGCTCCGATTATTTCGCAAAGTGTGAAAGTAGAATTACCCGATGCGGCACAATCAGAAATTGTGTCAGGTAGTGATAATCCACCCATTATTATTGAAGTTTCTGGCGTAGGGCAATACAGTGTCATTATTGATGGTCATCGAGAAGAGCTTTTACCGCCAGAACAGATTGCGGCAATAACAAAAGCCGCATTGGTAAAAAATCCGCAGGCCATTTTTTTAATTGGCGGCGCTAAAGATGTACCTTATGAAGAAGTTATTAAAGCGCTAAATATACTTCATCAAGCTGGCATTAAATCGGTTGGCTTTATGACTCAGCCTATTTAATGTAATTGCATAATTACTGGTTTGGAAATCTGTTGTGGGAAAGACAAAAGAGCAAAAAAATAAACTGAGTCGCTCTGTCGTACTCTCTATAATACTTCACGTTTTACTATTTAGTTTTATTATTTTGGGTTCATTGAATGAAATTATTAAACTTGGTGGTGGCGGTCAAGGTGGTGAAGTAGTTGATGCTATTATGGTTGATCCCGGTGCCGTAATAGAACAGTATAACCAACTGCAACGGCAGCAAACTAGTGCCAAACAAGCCGATGCTGAGCGTAAGAAACGTCTGCAACAACAAGAAGAAGAACTACAAAAACAGCAGGAAGAACAACAAAAACGCTTAAAAATGGTTGAAGAGGAGCGTATTAAAATAGAACGAGAGGCCGAGCAACAACGCAAACAAGCAGAAGAAGCGGCTAAAAATGCCAAAGAACAGCAGAAAATTGCTGAAGAGGCTGCCGCTAAAGCTAAAGCAGAACAAGAACGGCTACTAAAAGAGCAGGCAGAGGCAAAAGCAAAAGCAGAAGCGCAAGCTAAAAAAGAAGCTGAAATAGCCAAGGTTAAAGCCCAAGCAGAGGCCAAAGAAAAAGCTGAAAAAGCCGCTAAGGCGCTAGCTGCCAAGAAAAAAGCCGATGCAGCCAAACAGGCTGCTGCGGTTGAAGATCTGCTTGGTGGATTAACTGCTCAACAGCCTACTCAGCAAACCGGAGGTGCAGCGGCGGCGGGTGAAGGAGGAAATAGAAAAAGTGGAGCATCCAGTTCAGACGTGGCTAATTATCAGAGCAAGATCCAAGCCGCGATTCAGAGCAAATTTTATAATGCTGATATTTATCGTGGCAAAACATGCGAATTAAGCATAAAACTTGCTCCTGACGGCATGTTAATTAGTATTGCAGCTAAAAGTAGCGCAGCAAATGATCAATCACTCTGCGACGCAGCGATACGTGCAGCCAAGACAGCGATAATGCCTAAACCGCCTAGTCGTAGTATTTATGATGCATTTAATGAACAGGGAAGTACTTTAGTCTTCAAACCTTAGTAAATGAGTGTTATGAATAGCATAAGGTTAGGAAAATTAACAAAAGTTTTTCAGTTATCTGGTTTTGTGTATTCACCTTTGTTAATATTTAAGCTAATTATTACGGACGTGAATACGTGATAAGGGAGAAAAAATGAAGCAGGCATTTAAATTATTATTAGGTTTTCTAATACTATGGGCGGCATATGCTCAGGCAGAAATTCGTATTGAAATTACTCAAGGTATCAATACTGCACAGCCTATTGCTATTGTACCTTTTAAATGGACCGGAACGGGTACTTTACCCGACAATGTAGGACAAATTGTTGCGGCTGATTTACGAAATAGCGGTAAATTTAATCCTATTGATCCCAGCCATATGCCTCAACAACCAACCACCGCATCGGAAGTCACCCCCAATGTTTGGACGGCATTAGGCATTAATGCGGTTGTTGTTGGCCAGGTACAACCTGCTGCTGATGGTCAGTATATTATTAGTTATCAATTGGTTGATGTGGTGAATTCTCCTGGCGCCGTATTAACGCAAAATCAATTGAAAGTGGCGGCAAAATGGTTACGCTATGCGGCACATACTATTAGTGACGAAGTGTTTGCCAAATTAACCGGTATCCGCGGTGCATTTCGTACCCGTATCGCTTATGTAGTGAAAACCAATGGTGGAAAGTTTCCTTATGAATTAAGGGTATCCGATTATGATGGCTATAATCAATTTACTGTCCACCGCTCGCCCGAACCCCTTATGTCTCCAGCCTGGTCAGCTGATGGTGAAAAATTAGCTTATGTAACTTTTGAAAGCGGTAGTTCTGCGTTGGTTATACAAACGTTAGCAACGGGTGAAGTCCGCCAAATTGCGTCTTTCCCGCGGCATAATGGCGCACCTACCTTTTCCCCTGATGGAACCAAGCTGGCTTTTGTTCTGTCAAAAAGCGGCAGTTTAAATCTGTATGTAATGGATTTGGCCAGTGGTCAAACTCGCCAGATAACAGATGGTCGCAGTAACAATACTGAACCAAATTGGATGCCAGATAATCAGACACTTATTTATACTTCTGATCAAGCTGGGCGTCCACAGATATACAAACTGAATATTAATGGTGGTGTGCCAGAGCGTATTACTTGGGAAGGCAAACAAAACCAGGATGCAAGCGTCAGCCCTGACGGTAAGTTTATGGTAATGGTCAATTCGAGTGATGGTAAACAGCACATTGCTAAACAGGATCTGGCAACGGGTAACGTTGAATATTTGACGGATACGTTTCTAGATGAAACGCCGAGTATTGCACCTAATGGTACTATGGTAATTTATAGCTCCTCACAAGGGTTAGGGACTGTATTACAATTGGTATCAACGGATGGGCGTTTCAAAGCGCGTCTGCCGGCGACTGATGGACAGGTTAAATTTCCTGCCTGGTCACCGTATTTGTGATGCATAATAATAAGTATGTAATAACTATTAAAGGATCGAACAAGATGCAATTGAATAAAGTGCTTAAAGGGCTAATGTTAGCGTTACCTATGCTAGCCGTTGCAGCATGTAGCTCAAAAAAAGGCAATGACAAGACAGGTACTGAAAACAATGTAGCAGATAGTAACGCTAGCTTGTCTGCGGAGCAATTAGCTCATCAGCAGATGCAAGAATTGCAAAGTAACAACATTGTTTACTTTGGTTTCGATAAGTACGATGTCACCCCAGAATATGCACAACTGTTGGATCAACATGCAACTTTCCTGCGTGGTAACCCTTCAGTTAAGATTACTGTTGAAGGACATGCAGATGAAAAGGGTACACCAGAGTATAATATTGCACTTGGTGAGCGTCGTGCTAATGCGGTAAAAATGTATTTGCAGAGCAAGGGCGTCAACGGTGAGCAAATTGCTATCGTGTCTTATGGTAAGGAAAAACCGGCTGTACTAGGTCACGACGAATCAGCATATGCTAAAAATCGTCGTGCGGTACTGGCATATTAAGAGTATTACATGAACAGTAACTTCAGACATCTTTATTTGACTCTGTCGTTATTGGTTGGCGTAGCGGCTCCAGCAGTCGCTATTGCCCAAGCGCCAATCATTAATGTCGGCTCAGGCTCTACCAGTGATCGTCTTCTTCAAATTGAGACTGCGGTTAATTCTCAAGGGCAATTATTATATCAAATTCAGCAGCAGTTATCGGATGCGCAGCGGGACATTGATAGCTTACGTGGCCAAATTCAAGAAAACCAATATCAATTAAGTCAAGTTATTGAGCGACAAAAAGATCTTTATATGCAGTTGGACTCATTGACCACAGGTGCAAATAAGGTGAAGGCTAATGCTGACAGTAATAATAGCAGTAATGCTGTTACTACAGCTAAACCAGCGAGTGAAAAGGCTGACTATGATACGGCAGTTGCACTTGCTATTAAGAGTAAATCTAAACAGCAAATTGCGCAGGCAATTAGTTCTTTTCAGCATTTTATCAAAACTTACCCTAAATCTAATCTTCAGCCCAATGCTAATTATTGGCTTGGACAGTTAAATTATAATCAGGGAAATAAAGATGATGCGGCTTTTTATTTTGCTACCGTTGTTAAAAACTACCCTAATTCACCTAAAGGGGCAGAATCCCTTTATAAAGTAGGGTTATTGATGCAAGAAAAAGGGCAAAGTGATAAAGCACGTGTTGTTTATCAACAAGTGATTAAAGCGTATCCTGGCAGTCCGAGTGCGCAATTGGCAGAAAAAAAATTAGCATCACTCTAATGAATAACCCCGAAGTGTATACTGCTGTTTATTTCGGGGATAATTGTGTGATTAATAAGCATTTAAATTCATTCAGTAAAAAAACAATTGCACCCTTAGTAAAAATAAGTAATATACACCGCCATCACCTCAGGTAACTTCAGATGGGTCGTTAGCTCAGTCGGTAGAGCAGTTGACTTTTAATCAATTGGTCACAGGTTCGAATCCTGTACGACCCACCATCTAAAGATCGCTTATTACTTTTCAAAGAAACTAAAATAATATATTGCAATAAGAGTACAGGATGAGAAGCTGTGC
>NZ_AUCC01000029.1 GCF_000429565.1 Arsenophonus nasoniae DSM 15247 | reverse complement strand
CACTGTTCGGTGCCTTTGAGGCCACACGCACTGCAGGCTTTGGATTTACAGGTTTGACAAAAGAAGCGTGAATGAGAGCATTCAGGTGAAGAACAGCAATAACGGCGAACGCCCATAGCGCAGGTGCTGCAGGCGAGCATCTTTTCGACAGAGAGTAGTTGCCATTCATCTATGTGATTATTTTCGATGAAAAGGTTCCATCCGTCATCGTATTGAAATAGCAGTTTTGCAGGTCTGGGGATGTACATAGAGCAGAGTATAAAAGACGAGAAGGGAATTGCCTAGAAATAGAGCGCCTTTGCCGCGATGCTCACGCCAAAGGCGTGCTTATGTTCAATTATCATTCTAACGTGGTTATTGATGAAGAAGGCAACAACGGTGAAACTATTGTCGAGCTGGAGTATCAGTTAGATGAGATAAAATCATTTGCATTAAAAGATCGTGATATTATCCTAAAAATTGAAATAGCTGTGCCATCTGAACTAAATAACGTTGCCAAAAGTGATATCGAAATTAAATTAAAAAATGCCTATGGTTATTATGATAATGGTAAGCATTTTTTAACTCATCAATATAATATCCGCACTCAGGATGGCTTTATATTGGCACCTTACCTACCTCAGTCCGTCAATTTACTTATAGATCAACCAATATTATATGAAGCTATGTATGTTAGGCGTTTTGAGCGCCATGTTACCACGGCTCGCCCCTATTTTGTTGCCATTGATTTGGCTGAAAATAGCATAGAAACTTATAAAAAGATCTATCATTTACCAGATAATATTAGGCCTATGCAAACTACCTTTGAGGCGTTGGGAACGGTATTATCCGGTGATCGGTTTGATAATTATTTTTATAATATAAAAAGTGATAGTTATTGTTATATAACCAAAGGAGTAGATCATTATTATATTAGTGATATATCAATATTAAATTTAGTCTCTATTTATATTACTTTTGACTATGCCAAAATAAGTGAAAATTACACTGACAATGATAGAATCATTATTTATCTTGCTGAATATAGTGGTTATGATTTTTTCTTTGACAATAATGAATTAGTACACAAAGATAAAAAAATAATCTAGCCAGAATAAAATTTATAAATTGGCAGCGATTAGAATCATTAAATATTCTAATACAGGACAAAAATCAGCAAAAATTTAATATAATTCTGTCTGAACAAGGTAACTTTATTGCACCATTAGATCCTGTTAAGTTGGCAACAGAACAAGATGATATTATTGTATTGCCACTCGATTATCGTATGAATGCCAAATTACTTGATGCCGGTGATGGTAATGATATTGTTACTGATGTTAGTGAAAAAGGACATATTATAAAAGGCGGAAAAGGGAATGATATCATTACGGTAAAGGCAGGTAACAATATTCTGCTCGATGGTGAGGGTGATGATGCACTTTATGGCGGTGATGGCGATGATATTCTTATCTCTACCGGCGGAAATGTGACTTTAGCGGCGGGAAAAGGTAACAATATTATTTTTATTAATCAGCTTAATGGCTACGTTACCATTATTAATAATGGTGGTAAAGATACCATTATTTTACAGGATAAAAGGATTGCTGATTATCAGATTGTTGATCACAATGGCAATCGATCGTATCTCTCTGCTGATGGTTTATCTGGCATATTAATCGAAGATTATGATCAACAAAATGTTGTTATTAACGCTGCGATCGGGCAGGGAGAAACGCTTAATAATAGACAACTTGATAGTTTAATTGATTTTATAGCTGCGTTTGATTCTAATGGGGAAAATGGCAGCATCGATTTAATGACTTATCTACCTAACTTTAATATTGATCTCGATTTTAGTGTTGCAACAACGATATAAACACGATTATTAATAAATAGTAATTAGATAGTTAGCTTTTGTTATTATCAACAATGACAGTATTTTGTTTTATTTATTATTAATAAGTAATGATGTAAAAATAACCAGCTAAATTGATTTTAATCAATTTAGGTATGAGCAAATAATCAACTATGTTATTCTGTAGGTAAAATAAACATTTTTTGAAAAATTATGCTATTTAAAAGCTAATATCAAATATATATTTAAATAAGAAAAAATTATTTTAGGATAAGGTAGTTATGATGACGCCAAAAACCAAGATTATCATTGTCGGTGGTGGGGCAGGAGGATTAGAACTTGCAACTAAATTAGGGCGCAAGAATCAAGCTGAAATTATATTAGTTGATCGTAATCAAAGCCATTTGTGGAAACCATTACTGCATGAAGTTGCGGCTGGCTCTTTAGACGACGGTGTTGATGCACTGAGTTATTTGGCCCATGCCCGTAATCACTATTTTCATTTTCAATTAGGTAGTTTGATAGATATAGATCGTGAAAATAAAACCATCAAACTCGCAGCGATACATGATAAAGAAGGGCAATTATTAGTTCCTGAACGACAGCTAGATTTTGATATTTTAGTCATGGCGTTAGGCAGTGTGTCTAATGATTTTGGTACTGCCGGTGTAAAAAAACATTGTATTTTCTTAGATAACCCTAAGCAAGCGCATCGTTTTTATGATGAAATGTTAAATTTATTTCTCAGTTACTCGGTGCGACATAAACCGGATGATAAGATCAATATCGCGATTGTTGGTGGTGGCGCAACCGGGGTGGAATTGTCTGCTGAACTTTATAATGCTATCGAGCAATTAACTAGTTATGGTTTTGAAGGCTTAGATAAGGAAGCACTTAACGTAACCCTGGTTGAGGCAGGAGAACGCATCTTACCGGCTTTGCCTATACGGATCTCTACCGCTGCTCATCATGAATTAACCAAATTGGGTGTGCGTGTTTTAACACAAACCATGGTAACCCGAGCCGATGCTGATGGCCTCAACACAAAATCGGCAGAAAAAATTAACGCTGATCTTATGGTTTGGGCGGCTGGTATTAAAGCACCTGATTTTATGCAACAAATTGGCGGTTTAGAAACCAATCGAATTAATCAATTGGTCGTTAAACCAACACTACAAACTACACTCGATAGTACTATTTTTGCCATTGGTGATTGTGCCTCTTGTCCTAAAAAAGAGGGTGGATTTGTGCCTCCGCGGGCACAAGCTGCTCATCAAATGGCGACTTTATGTTATAAAAATATCCTGGCATTACTAGAAGGTAAAGAGTTGAAAGAGTATGTCTATAAAGATTATGGCTCTTTAGTCTCATTGTCTCGTTTTAGTACCGTTGGCAGCCTGATGGGAAATTTAGTGCGTGGAAATATGATGGTTGAAGGGAAAATCGCTCGACTAGTCTATATTTCACTTTATCGCATGCATCAGATAGCATTACACGGTTATATTAAAACGGGATTGATGATGTTAGTGGGTAGTATTAATCGTATCATTCGACCTCGATTAAAATTACACTAATTTACGCTGAACACGCTTAATAACGCTAGATTTGATATTAACCATTGCGTCTTATTTAATTAAAATAAGACGCAATGAATTAATTTATACTTGATGTGATTGAAAATCGGCTATTAATTGGCTAACGAAAGTGAGCCTTTCAGCATAAGTAATTAATGGTTTAATAAATTTCAATTTATTAGGGCCATCTAGTCGATAAACCTCTGGTGAGTTTTGTAGTAAGGCGATAAGAAAAGTGGCGTTTACTCTATTTTGTTCACTAAATTCAATAAATCCACCTTTTTCATGCGCTTCTATGCGTTTAATGCCTAATGCTTGCGCATGCATTCGGATGGCAGTAGATTGTAGTAATTGTTTGCCTGCATCGGGCAGATTACCAAAACGATCGATAAGTTCAATTTTTAACTCATCAAGCTCTTTGTCATGTTTGGCGCTGGCTATTCTTTTATAAAAAGATAATCTGAGATTGACGTCAGGGATATAATCATTCGGCAGCAATACCGGCATTCTTAACTCAATTTCAGTCTGTTGGCGGGTTAGCTCTTCTAAAGAAGGCTCTTTGCCTTGCTTTAATGCCTCAACAGCATTTTCGAGTAGTTCCATATAAAGTGTAAATCCGATAGTAGTCAGCTGCCCACTTTGTTCTGCACCAAGCAACTCCCCTGCGCCCCGAATTTCTAGATCATGGGTTGCTAATGCAAAGCCAGCGCCAAGATCTTCTAGCGCTGCGATCGCTTCAAGCCGTTTTTGCGCATCGATGGTCATCGCTTTAGGATGTGGCGTTAAAAGATATGCATAAGCTTGATGGTAAGAACGACCAACTCTGCCACGTAATTGATGTAATTGCGCTAAACCAAAATGATCTGCGCGTTCAATAATGATAGTATTAGCGCTAGGAATATCGATGCCCGTTTCAATAATGGTGGTGCAAATTAATACATTGAACCGCTGCCGATGGAAATCGGTCATCACACGCTCCAGCTCTCTTTCACGCATTTGCCCATGGCCAATTACAAAACGCGCTTCAGGTACCAACGACTCCAAACGCTCTTTGGCTTTTTCAATATATTTTACATCATTAAATAGATAGTAAACTTGTCCACCGCGCAATATCTCACGCAAAATGGCTTCCCGCACAATTAAGTCATCATATTGACGAACAAAGGTTTTAACGGATAATCGACGAGAAGGAGGGGTAGCAATAATAGACAGATCACGCATGCCACTCATTGCCATATTGAGGGTTCGAGGAATAGGTGTTGCCGTTAATGTGAGAATATCAACATTCGCTCGCATCGATTTAATTAACTCTTTATGACGAACACCGAAACGATGCTCTTCATCAATAATTAATAACCCGAGTGCATGCCAGCGGATATCATTTTGCAATAATTTATGGGTACCAATTAAGATATCAACTTTGCCTTCAGCCGCTGCGTTAATAATCTGTTGTTGCTCTTTTGCACTACGAAAGCGAGACAGCATTTCAATCCGTACCGGCCAGTTAGCAAAACGGTCGCGAAAATTATCAAAATGTTGTTGTGCTAGCAGCGTTGTTGGCACCAATACGGCTACTTGTTGATTATTGGTTATTGCCAGAAATGCTGCTCGCATTGCCACTTCGGTTTTACCAAAGCCAACATCACCACAGACCAAGCGATCCATAGCAATTGGTTGGCACATATCACTTAACACGGCATTAATTGCTTGTTCCTGATCAACGGTTGTTTCGAAGGGAAAACCTTGACAAAAAAGTTGATATTGCATTTTATCGTGTTTGAAAGCAAAACCCGGCTTTATACTACGTTGAGCGTGGATATCTAACAGTTCTGCTGCAACATCACGAATTTTTTCAGCCGCTTTTTGTTTGGCTTTCGTCCAAACATCGTTACCTAATTTATGTAGTGGCGCATTTTCATCGCTGCTGCCACTATAACGACTAATCAAATTTAGCGATGAAACCGGCACATAAAGTTTATCATTGCCAGCATAACTCAGCATTAAGTACTCGGCTTGAATACCGCCTGCTGCTAAAGTGGTTAACCCCTGATAACGTCCAACCCCATGTTCCAGGTGAACAACGGGTTGCCCAGGCCGTAATTCTGCCAGATTGCGGATCAATAGGTCGGTATTGATAGCTTTACGTTGTTCAGTATGACGTTGAATAACCCGTTCACCTAAAATATCGCTTTCACAAATAAAGGCAATTTGTTGATCCTGATTAGTAAAACCCTGTTCAGCCGCACCGACGGTGATATAAAAGCCTGGTTTGTTGGCTTCATTTAGGGTTTTAATTCTATTAGGATTAATTTTTATCTGTGCTAGTAAATCTTGTACAGTTTCACGGCGTCCAGCGCTTTGTGCAGAAAAAATAATCCGCCCGGTGAAATTTCTGCTGAACTGATCGAGTTTATCAAGTGGCGCTTTATTTTGCTGACTGATACTTAAATCAGGTAAGGCTAAGTAGGGTAGATTAGTATGGCCTGCTTTTTGGGCAATTGATTCAGCGGATATTTTGATACGTGGCCATGCCTTAAGACCTCGATTAAGTTGTTCGCTATTTAGCCAAAGTGTTTCAGGTAATAGTAGAGGACGCATGGGATCAACACGGCGACTCTCATAACGCTGATAAGTATCAGCCCAAAATCTATCAACAGCCGCGGTTAAATCTTGTGTAATCAGCAAAGTATTAGCGGGGAAATAGTCAAATAGCGCAGATAACGGCTGATTGAAAAAAAGGGGTTGCCAGTATTCAATTCCTGCGGGTAGTATTTTTTTACTGATTTGTTGATAAATATGTTCAGGATCGCGGCGTATGTCGAAATGCTCTCGCCATTGGCTACGGAATAACTCAATCGCTTTATCATCTGTGGGGAATTCGTGAGCTGGCAGTAAATTTATCTGCTCAACTTCGCTTATAGTAAGTTGGTTATCAACATCAAAAGTTCTTAAGCTGTCGATTTCATCACCGAAAAAGTCAATCCGATAAGGGTAGTCACTGCCCATTGGAAACAGATCAAGTAACGCGCCACGAGTAGCATATTCTCCATGTTCCAGCACTTGTTCAACGTGTCGATAACCGGCTTTATCAAGATTATTACGTAATTTTTCACGTGAAAGTTTATCTCCCTTTTGCATAACCAGGGCATTACTGGTTAGAAAATCAATAGGGCAAACTTTTTGCATTAAGGTATTAACCGGAACAATTAATAAACCTTTTGTCAGGGTTGGCAGTCGATAAAGATTGGCTAACCGCACTGAAATAATTTCTTGATGTGGCGAAAAATTATCATAAGGCAAAGTTTCCCAATCCGATAGCATTGTCACTGAATGGGAAGAAAATTGTTGTATTTCATCACATAATTTTAAGGCATTATGCGTATCTTGAGCGATCAAAACAACAAGACCCGGATGGCGTTCGACAATATCAGCACACTCAACAGCGGCCGCCGCGCCAATTAGACACCCCAAATGGCGAGTATCACCTTTTTGTTTGGGTAGTTGGTAATAATATTTTGCCGACATAAGGATTAATTGATTCTCATTGATAGAAATTGTAATACTTGTTTTGTTGACACTAAAACAAACGAAAAATAGTCTAATCTATTAAGTTAGATATAAAAAATCGTAAAACATTGGCTTAGGGTGGTTCCATTCAGTAACGCTACCCTTTATTATCGCCAAACACTTTGCTTTGGCAACAGAGGTATATCGGATTTCATGTCTCAGTCTGTTATCTTTTATATTGGTCTACGTTACATGCGTGGACGAACAGGTGACCGCTTTGGTCGGTTCGTATCGAGTTTATCTACAATTGGCATTGCACTAGGCGTTATGGCATTAATTACTGTGACTGCTGTTATGAATGGTTTTGAACGTTCATTACAGCAGAGTATTTTGGCATACATGCCACAGGCTATTTTAACGACACCTAAAGGAAATCTCAATCCCAGTGAATATCCAGCAAAAAATGTAACCTATCTACAGGGAATCGATCGCATTGCGCCAATTGTGGAAAGTGATGTGGTATTACAAAGCCGGCAAAATGTGGGGGTTGCGGTCATGATTGGCGTTGATGAAGCGTCGAGCGAGCCTTTATTAAAACATTTGCAAGATGTTGATCCGACAGTATTAACCGCCGGCAGTTACCATGTTATTTTAGGCATAAAATTGGCTGAACAATTGGAGGTAAAGCGAGGTGATCAATTGAGATTAATAGTGCCTGGTGTTAGTCAGCTTACCCCAATGGGCAGAATACCCAGTCAGCGTTTATTCACTGTAGCCGGCGTTTTTGCTAGCCAAGGTGAAGCCGATAATAGCGAATTGTTGGTTAATCAGCAGGACGCAGCACGATTAATGCGTTATCCAATCGGTAATATTACGGGTTGGCGTCTTTATCTTGACTCACCATTAACTGTGGATAGCTTGAGTGAACAAACGTTACCGGTAGGTATGATATGGAAGGATTGGAGAGAACGAAAAGGTGAATTTTTTCAGGCGGTTAGAATGGAAAAAAATATGATGGGCTTATTATTAAGTCTCATTATTGCCGTGGCCGCGTTTAATATTGTTACTTCACTTTCATTATTAGTGATGGAAAAACAGTCCGAAGTGGCTATTTTGCAGACATTAGGTTTAAAGCGCGGCCAAATTATGGCTATTTTTATGCTACAGGGAACTGGAGCTGGGATTATTGGTACCCTTATTGGCACATTATTAGGTCTATTTATCGCTAGCCAGCTTAATATAATAATGCCAATGCTGGGTTTATTAGCCAAAGGTATCGAATTGCCGATAGCTATTGATCCTGGCCGTATTATATTTATTGCTTTATCTTCAATCGCTATCTCATTATTGGCCACCCTTTATCCAGCTTGGCGTGCTGCCACCGTTCAACCTGCAGAGGCTTTACGTTATGAATAATTCTCCCCTATTAGTTTGCCAAGACCTCTGTAAATGTTATCAAGATGGCAAAATTGCGACCAATGTACTTAAAAATATCTCTTTCTCTATCAACAAAAGTGAAATGATGGCAATTTTGGGTAGCTCAGGTTCTGGCAAAAGTACGCTACTCCATTTATTGGGTGGGTTAGATACACCAACTCGTGGTGATGTTATTTTTAATGGTAAAAAAATTAGTTCACTTTCTAGCAGTGGCAGAGCAGAACTACGTAATCAAGAGTTGGGATTTATTTATCAATTTCATCATCTTCTACCGGATTTTACCGCGTTGGAAAATGTGATGATGCCATTATTAATTGGCGGAATGGCACACATGAAAGCGCAGCAAAAAGCCGATGAAATGCTAGCAGCAGTCGGTTTATCGCATCGAGTAAATCATCGCCCGGCTGAGTTATCAGGTGGTGAGCGTCAGCGCGTTGCGATTGCCCGGGCAATCGTGAACGAACCCGCTTTAGTGCTAGCAGATGAACCGACTGGTAATTTAGATTTACACAATGCAGATGTCATTTTTGATCTATTATTGGCGCTTAATCAGCAAAAGGGGACGGCATTTTTAGTGGTGACTCATGATTTGCGACTTGCAGGTCGCTTAACGCATCAGTTAGAAATGCGAGATGGTTATTTACAAGATGATCGGACTTAATAGGAGTGCAATAATCATGGTGGAATTACCCCGTGCTTTAAAAATTGCACTTCGCTTTAGTCGAGGCAAAAAAAGAGCTGGCTTGGTTTCATTGATATCAATTATTTCTACATTGGGTATTGTGCTTGGTGTTGCAGTGTTGATTATTGGTTTAAGTGCGATGAATGGTTTTGAACGTGAATTAAAAAATCGCATTCTTTCCGTTGTCCCTCATGGCCAAATTGCGGCAGTCAATCAGCCTTATTTAAATTGGCAAGCTGATTTAGCTAAAGTTCGACAAACTCCGGGTGTGGTAGGTGTATCACCTTATATTAATTTTACCGGATTACTTGAAAAAGGCAGTGCTTTGAAAGCAATTCAGGTAGCTGGTGTTGATTTATCATCAGAACAAACCGTCAGTTCGTTACCCGATTTTATCTTAAATAATGCATGGCAAAAATTAAAACCAGGCAATAACGAAATTATTTTAGGTCAAGGTGTCGCAGAAACATTAAAAGTTTCGCCCGGCGATCATATTACCATCATGATCCCTAATCATGATGATAAATTACGTATTCAGCAACCGAATCGAATTAATGTCACAGTTATTGGTGTATTTAAATTAAATGGCATGTTAGATCATCAACTCGCAATCGTGCCATTGCAAGATGCTCAGCAATATTTAGCCTATGGTGATGGTATCACCGGTTTTCAGATCAGTGTAACTGATGTTTTTGCCGCTAATAAAGTTGTCTATGATGCGGGTATCAATACTGGCCATTATGTCACTATTAAAAGTTGGATAACGGATTATGGCTACATGTATAGCGATATTCAAATGGTGCGGGGTATTATGTATCTTGCCATGATATTGGTCATAGGTGTTGCCTGTTTTAATATTGTATCTACGCTTGTAATGGCAGTAAAAGATAAAAGCAGTGATATTGCGGTATTAAGAACACTTGGTGCTAAAGATAGTTTTATTCGCGCTATTTTTTTATGGTATGGATTAATAACGGGAATGGTGGGTTGTTTTATTGGTATGCTAGTTGGCATTTTTATATCACTAAATTTAACGACTATTATTAAATATATAGAAAATATTGTTGGTCATTCTATTTTGTCAGGTGATGTTTATTTTATCGATTTTTTACCCTCTGAGCTGCATATTACCGATGTATTTTATGTCATGTTAACAACATTAATTTTAAGTTTACTCGCTAGTTGGTATCCCGCTAAACGGGCAACAAAAATAGATCCGGCGCGAATTTTAAGTGGGCAATAACTGTTGTTGTTTTTGCTGTTATTATCTAAAAGAGGCGATTGTTTGATTAAAAGTAATGGGTCGTTGAGCATGAAAAAGGATACTGTCTATGATGCGGTTTCATTGCCGGCTTAGAAAGTTACGCAAAAAGAAAAACTTACATCGACAAAGATTTCGTTGTTGTCTTTTTTACCGTGAAAAACAATTGATTGATAAGATGAAAAGAAAAAAAATTGTCATTTTAACCGGCGCCGGCATTTCAGCTGAGTCTGGCATTCGTACTTTTCGAGCTACGGATGGTTTATGGGAAGAGCATCGAGTTGACGATGTCGCAACACCTGAAGGTTTTGTGAGAGATCCAGAATTAGTACAACGTTTTTATAATCAGCGTCGTTATCAATTACAGCAACCGGATATAAAACCCAACGCAGCCCATTATGCGTTGGCAAAATTAGAACATCTTTTGGGTGATAATTTTTTATTAGTTACGCAAAATATCGATAATTTACATGAAAAAGCGGGTAATAGACGCATTATTCATATGCATGGTGAATTATTAAAAGCTCGTTGTTGTCAATCAGGTCAGGTTATTGACTGGAAAGGTGATTTAACTACTAATGACCGCTGTCACTGTTGCCAATTTCCGCAGCCTTTGCGCCCCCATATTGTCTGGTTTGGTGAAATGCCACTCGGTATGGAAATGATTTACCAAGCTTTATCATCTGTGGATATTTTTATCGCAATTGGTACATCGGGGCATGTTTATCCTGCCGCTGGATTTGTCCATGAAGCTAAACTTGCTGGTGCTCATACTGTTGAATTAAATCTTGAGCCCAGTCAAGTTGAAAGCCAGTTTGATGAAAAATATTATGGTTCAGCAACTAAAATTGTTGAAAAGTATATTGACGGTTTAGTTGCAGAGATCAAACTCTGATTAAGTATTAGTTTGTTTTATTAGTATATGCTGCTAAAGCTGATTTGACGCAATAATTGTCATTAATTCCTTCCGCATAATGCGATAACAGTTCATTGAGGGAGGAGAAATGGATAGGCTTTTAGAGCGTTTTTGGGAATATATTGCGATTAATAGTCAGTCAAAGACTTATACAAAAGCTAAGCCTAGCAGCTCTGGCCAGGTAAAATTAGCAAAGTTATTATTCACTGAGCTGTTAGAGCTAGGAGTTTCTACTAGCGAGCTGTTAGAAAACGGCTGTGTAATGGCAAAGTTACCCGCTAATATTGAATATTCTGTCCCTGCTATTGGTTTTATTTCCCATCTTGATACATCACCTGATTTCGTTGGTAAAAATGTTAAGCCGCAATTGATTGAAAATTATCGTGGCGGAGATATCGCATTAGGTACTGGTAATTCGGTATTATCGCCAGTAATGTTTCCCATTCTGCATGAAATGATAGGTAAAACCATAATTACGACTGATGGTAAAACCTTATTAGGCGCAGAAAATAAAGCGGGTATTGCTGAAATTATGACGGCGATAAGTCATTTAGAACAGCAAAATATTCCCCATGGTGACATTTATATTGTGTTTACACCCGATGCTAAAATAGGTCGTGGTGCGCATAATATTGATTTAGAAAAATTTAATGTTCAGTGGGCTTATAGTTTGCTTGGAAGGGGAATTGGTGGGCTTGAATACGAGAATTTTAATATCGCTAACGTAAGGATAAAAATTATTGGTAAAGGGACGCTTAAGGAGAGTTCTAAAGAGGGTATGGTAAATGCTTTAACATTGGCTACCCGTATTCATAATCAGATCCCAAGCCATGAAATAGCCAAGTCTACCATAATGGATCAAGGTTTTTATCATCTGAATGGTATTAAAGGCACAGTAGAAAAAACTGAAATGAATTACATTATTTGTGATTTTGATAAGCAAAACTTTGCCAAACGTAAGCGAGCTATGTTCCAAATTGCTGAAGAACTGGGAAAAGATTTGCATCCTGATTGTTACATTGAATTGACGGTCGATGACATTTGTTACAATATGAATAAAGTTGTTTGCCAGCATCCACATGTTATTGAGATTGCTAAACAAGCGATGATTGACTGTCATTTAAAACCTATTGTGCAACCGATGCGAGATATCACCCATGGCTTGTTGTTAACCGATTATGGTATACCTTGTCCTAATATTTTTACTGGTGGATATAATTTTCATAGTAAATATGAATTTATCTCTTTAGAAGGTATGCAGCAGGCAGTTGAGGTCATTCTACGGATTGTGACATTAACGGCGCAATATGGTAAATCTGACAGAGTGGCTGTGAACGAATGATAGTTAAGCTACCAAATAAAATTATCGACCCGTCAAGCCAATCATGTTTTATTGTATACAGGCTAAATAATTTTAATCGTTAAAATACCAATATCCATCATTAATTAGTTTAGTTACTAATTGCATAAAATAATGATTATTCAATGCGTTACCTAACATATCAGCTTGAATTTCCAACTTTTCAAACAGGATATTAAGGGCAGTTATATTTGATTTAGATGAGTTTAATTGTTCACCATTAACAAAGTATTGATCCGCTACACATAAAGTACGTAAGCCATTAAGTTTGTAAAGCGTATTTCCTTGACGGAGAAGCTGAATAACTTGCTCAACGGTATAGGATGGATCGGGCGGCGCGATATCTAACTCATGACGAGACTGAGAAATAAACGTGCCAAACCAATGAGTAAAAATTTGTGGTTGAGCAAGCAATTGTTGCATTATATGTTGTATTTCAGTTAATTCAGTGGGCAATATGATAGCAGGATTGTCACGTGTGGCTATATTTGGATCACGATAATGGTAGCTACCTAAGTCATTAGCGATCAGGTAATCGGCAAAACTACTAAATAATTCACGGCTCGTTGGTGATCTAAAACCGACCGAGTAATTAAGTGAAGTCTCTATGGAATAACCTTCATGGGGGAAGCCAGGCGGGATATAAAGAATATCACCTGGCTCAAGTTGTTCATCAATAATGGCAGCAAAAGGTTCAACCTGAAGTAGATCTGGATGTGGACAATGTTGTTTCAGTGTCATTTTTTCACCTACTCGCCAATGACGGCGGCCAAGACCTTGAATAATAAAAACATCATATTGATCTATATGGGGGCCAACGCCACCTGCTGGGACAGAATAAGAAACCATTAAATCATCAATTCGCCAATCAGATAAAACACGAAAGGGGGCTAATAAGGCAGTTGATGGATAATGCCAATGGTTAACGGCTTGTACTAGCAGTGACCATCCAGTCTCGCCCAATTGTTCATAGTTATCAAAAGGGCCGTGAGTAACATGCCAACTTCCATCTTGAAAGCTTACTAATCGGCTATCCACTTCATCTTCCATGGCTAATCCCGCTAAATCATTAGCTGAGATAGGATCAATAAAATTAGTCAATCCTTGTTTAATTAATAACGGCCGTTTTTGCCAAAAATTTTTGATAAAATCTGGCCAATTGATATTCAGTTGATAGTCAATCATGTTATTCTGCATATTTATTTAATTTGTTAGCTAAAAGATAAGAAAATGGCGTTGCTATTTAGTGATATTAGCTATCTGTCACCGGGAATTGTTGTCTAAAAGTGACAATCACTCGTGCTCCACCTAATGGATTATGAGTAATAGCAATATCTCCGTCATATTGTTCAATTATTTCAGCCGCAATAGAGAGTCCCAAACCTTGTCCAGGTCGTAGTGTATCAATGCGTTGACCTCGCAAAAAAATCAAATCACGTTTATCTTCAGCAACCCCAGGACCATCATCATCAACAATAATGGTTAACGAATTTTCAGTGCTATTAGCGCTAACTTCGACAAATTCAAGACAATATTTACAAGCATTTTCAATAATATTACCCATAATTTCCATAAAATCTATCGGTTGACCTAGCCAAGTAATTTCAGGCGAGACATCGAGGGTCAAATTGACGCCCTTTTGTTAAGGCACTGCATAAATTATCTAATAAAGCCGAGACAGAAGAAATTTCTCGGATCGCGAAATGATCTTCACTATGTATACTTGCACGGTGCAAATAGTAACCTATTTGTTGTGAAATTCGGCCAATTTGTTCCAGCATAATAGGCTCGGCTTGTTCAATGGTCATTTGTTTACTTGAGCGCAGAGAACGGAGGGTTGACTGTAATACCGCTAACGGAGTTTTTAGGCTATGGCTCAAATCCGCCAGTGTAGTACGGTATTTGCTATAGCGCTTTTGTTCGTTTACCAGTAAATTATTCAAGTTACGCACTAATCCGCTGAGCTCTAATGGTGGATTTTCATCCAGTGCTTCCTGCTCGCCTTTTTCAATGCCGCTTATTTGTGAGCTTAATGATTTAATCGGGTATAAACTCCAGGAAGTCACTAGCCAAAGCAGCGGAATGACCAGAATAAAATTGGTTAATATAACATAGCCAAACCATTCCCAAACTAATCCAGTTTTTTGTAGATCGAAAGGTAAGGTATCTATTACCACAATGGTAAGTTGCGGTAGATTTTTGGTTGCCTGATAGTGGTTGACAGAAACTGAGTGTGTTAAAGAGGGATTTTCAATATCAGTGATTTTTTTCGCTGGTTTACTGCCGTTAGGTGAAACTTTAATTAATTCGCGTGTAGTATTTAAATCGGTGTCTAATTCATATAGCCCATCCTTTTTTAGCCACTCTTTATCGATAGCTTTTTCAATAGCAGGAATGTTGTGTTGTCGCCACAGAATTTCACCTTGTTGATTATAAATTAAAATAAAAGCTGAGGCATTTAAGTTGAAGTCAGTCGGGACATGAATGTCTAACTTATTATTACGCCATTGAGCCAAACTATAAAATAGATTACTTTGACTACGTAGTAAGGTATAGGTTGTTTTATCAAAACTCACTAAATAGCCAACGATGGCAACGGCACCATAGGAGAGTGTCAATGCTAATATTATCCCTGAAGTTGCAAGTAAAAAACGTGTTCGCAACGAAAAGGGTTTTTTGCGTTTTAAAAAATTAAATAGCATCATCGGGCTGTTCTGCGTCAAACCGGTAACCTTGCCCACGAACGGTCACAATGACATCATTAGGCCATTCTTGCATAATTTTTTTTCGTAATCGTCCCATTAGGACATCGATAGTATGACTTTCACGCAATTCTGCATCTGGATAGAGCTGGCGCATCAGTGACTCTTTACTCACTACCTTACTGTTATTACGCATTAAGGTTTCTAAAATCGTATATTCAAATGCGGTGAGCTTTATATTTTTATCTTTAATAGTGAATTCCTTACGTGACATGTCAATAACAAAGTCACCTAGTTGAAGTATTTGTGAAGCAAGCCCACTGTTACGACGCATTAATGCTTGAATTCGTGCTAAAATCTCTTCCAGGTGAAATGGTTTCGTTACATAATCATCGGCTCCACTATTTAAGGCAATTACTTTTTCTTGCCAGCGCTCACGTGCGGTTAATATTAAAATAGGCAATTTAATATTGTCTTGCCGCCAACGCCTGATCATACTTAATCCATCTTCACCGGGTAATCCTAAGTCAACAATTGCAATATCGGGATTACTCTCTTGTAAAAAATAATCGGCTTCTTTAGCATCTGCTGCTGCATCTACTTGGTGACCGGTCTCTTTTAACTGGACAGTTAGATGGTGACGTAAAAGCGCATTATCTTCTACAATTAATATCCGCATAACAACCTCAATTTCTCAATAAATCTACTAGAAAAAGCAGTAATAAATCCTATGTTAGAAGGATAGCTGGAGGACGGCAAGATATTAGTGAATGAAAAGAAAATAATTATGGGGTTTGATTGGCTAATTAAATAAAAAAGTAGGGTGAGCAATGAATATTGCTCACCGATGAATGCTATTTAAAATAGTCCACTAGTTTGATTGAGTAACCAATATAGTTAGCTGGAGTCATTGTTTTTAAACGATTTTTTTCCGATTCTGGTAAATCTAAATCATCAATAAAAGCTTTGATGTCAGCTGCTGTAGTGCGCTTGCCGCGGGTTAATGCTTTTAGTTTTTCATAAGGCTTTTCAATTCCATAGCGGCGCATAACCGTTTGAATAGCTTCAGCCAGCACTTCCCAATTTGCATCTAATTCAATTTGTAAATTTTGCTCATTCACTTCTAGCTTACTCAAGCCTTTCAATGTCGCTTGATAGGCTATCAAGGCATAACCAATGCCGACTCCTAAATTACGTAATACTGTTGAATCCGTTAGATCTCGTTGCCAACGTGAAATCGGTAATTTATTTGCCAGATGATTTAATAAGGCATTTGCGAGTCCAAGATTACCTTCGGAATTTTCAAAATCAATCGGGTTAACTTTATGTGGCATGGTTGATGAACCAATTTCACCGGCGACGGTTTTTTGTCTGAAATGATTAAGGGCAATATAACCCCAGATATCCCGATTAAAATCGAGCAAAATGGTATTAAAACGAGCAATACAATTAAATAGTTCAGCAATATAGTCATGAGGTTCAATTTGGGTGGTGAACGGATTCCATTTGATACCTAACGAAGTAACAAATTCTTCGCTGAACAGATGCCAATTTATCTCAGGATAAGCGGATAAATGGGCATTATAATTACCGACCGCGCCATTAATTTTGCCTAAAATTTCGATTTGCTCAAGTTGTTGATATTGCCGCTCCATACGATAAGCAACATTGGCAAACTCTTTACCTATCGTAGTCGGCGTCGCGGGTTGGCCATGGGTTCTTGATAGTAGCGGTAAAGCGCGATAAAGATGGGCCATCTCTTTTAGGCTATTAATAATTTTTCGCCATTTTGGCAGAACTACTTGATCACGAGCGGTTTTTAACATTAGCGCATGGGAAAGATTATTAATATCTTCAGAGGTACAGGCAAAATGAATAAATTCTGCCACTTTTTCTAATTCAGGTATGGCAGCCATTTTTTCTTTTAGAAAATATTCAACCGCTTTTACATCATGATTCGTTGTTTGTTCAATTTGTTTGATCTGAATGGCATCATCTTCATTGAAGCGAGTTACAATTTGCTCAAGATAAGTTTTTGCTTCGACACTAAATGGGGGCACTTCTTTAATGTCAGCACATGCTGCTAATTTTTGTAGCCAGCGTACTTCTACTTGGATACGATATTTTAGTAAACCAAATTCACTGAAAATTGGACGTAATAGACTGACTTTATCACTGTAGCGGCCATCAATCGGCGATACAGCAGTCAGTGAAGATAATTCCATTGCTAGTGACTCCCAAATTTATTAACAATGAGCAAGAATTTCTTTTGCTTGAGTGATCAAACGTTGTCGCGAAAACATTAATTGTAGGCGGTTGCCACCGATTTGTTGCCAGAGAACAGCGCTACGAATGCCAGTAAAAAGTAATGCACGTACTTTAGCTTGTATTGAACTATTTTGTAGGATATCCGGAGAACCCGTTACCTGAATACGCGGGCCAATTGGACTAATCACATCCACATAAATACCCGCCAGTGCATTGAAAATACCACTGGACATAGGTTCAAAATAATTTTTTTGGTGTTGAAGGAGTTCAATACGTTGTCTAAGTTCATTACTTGCTGATGGATTTTTTCTTAGCCGGCGCTCTAATCCGATGAGACTTAATAAGTAGCGGGTTAAATTAGAGTAAAGGGTATTATTTGAGACGGTAAGTATAGCAAGTAAAGTATTTAAACCAACACGAAGATTTGCTTCGCTATTGCCATAAACATCTAATGTGGATGTTGGATTAATATTTAGCGTGCTATTAATCATAACGTTTGTCGCATTATCGTCAATCTTTCCGTTATGAGCTATTTGTTGAACTAAATGACATGCTTGGCAGATACCGGCAAAAGCAAGAGTAATATCATAAAAATTTTTGCTCACATTGACTCCTGAATACGTGTTTCAATAACACCACCGCCTAAACAAATTTCACCTTGATAAAAGACTGCGGATTGACCTGGTGTGACGGCTGCAATAGGGTAGTCAAATTGCACGATGATTTTATTGTCACTTAATTGCTTAATTGTACAGGGAATATCTGGCTGCCGGTAACGCGTTTTAACTGTGTATTGATTGGTTTCGTTTAATGCTGGTGGATTAATCCAATGGATTTGTTGGACGATAAGTCCTGTCGACATCAAACGTGGGTGATTATGGCCTTGGGCAACAATTAGGCGATTATTTTTAATATCTTTATCAACAACATACCAGGGATCATCATTAGCTTCTTTTACACCACCGATACCTAATCCCTTACGTTGACCTAACGTATGATACATTAAGCCTGAATGTTCACCTAAAATTTTACCGTCAACCGTTATAATTACACCTGGTTTAGCCGGCAGGTAACGAGCGAGGAAGTCGCGAAATTTACGTTCACCAATAAAACAAATTCCTGTTGAGTCTTTCTTTTTGGCCGTAATTAAACCAATTTCCTCAGCGATACGGCGAACGGTTGATTTTTCTAGTTCACCGATTGGAAAAAGACTTTGTGCCAGTTGCGCTTGATCCAAAGTATAAAGAAAATAGCTCTGATCTTTATTATTATCTAGGCCACGCAGTAATTGATGGCGCCCATTAACAGTTTTGCATCGAGCGTAGTGGCCGGTGGCAATATAGTCTGCTGCCAGATCTTCTGCCGCAAATTCTAGAAATGCTTTAAATTTAATTTCTTTATTACATAGAATGTCAGGATTTGGCGTGCGGCCAGCTTTATACTCAGCAAGAAAATGAGCAAAAACATTGTCCCAATATTCGGCGGCAAAATTAACGGTATGAAGCTCTATATCGAGTTTATCGCATACGGATTGTGCATCGGCAAGATCGGTGGCCGCTGCGCAATACTCTTCATTATCGTCTTCTTCCCAGTTTTTCATGAAGAGACCGGCAACCTGATAACCTTGTTGTTTTAATAGGTAAGCGGATACGGATGAGTCAACGCCACCGGACATTCCAACGATGACTTTTTTCAACGGGTTATCTGACATGAATAAATCTCACTGCGGGCAAACATAAAACAAATATTTTAACATGCTGTGTCAAGTTGCACCATAGTAGCATTGGATTAATCTCTATCAGCCGCTATGAAATTGGTAAGCATCGATTAATGCTAGCGGAAAAAATTTTCGGCTCATATAACAGCGTATGCTTTCTGCCACTAAAGGTGAACGAAGGCACGAGCTGGATAATATTTCATCTGCAGTAAGCCATAGACATTGATGGATATCATTATCTTGTGGAGAGGTTTCAGGCATTTCATCTAGTTCAATCAAAAAAAGAAAGCGTAGGAAAGCACAGCCATCAGGTGCTACCCATTGATGAATTTTTATTAATTGCTGTGGAAGCGCATTAATACCAGTCTCTTCATATAGCTCACGACTAGCGGCAGCCAAAATAGTTTCGTTAGCTTCTAAATGCCCAGCCGGTTGATTCCAGACTGATTTATTATTAATAATTTCTTCTACAATTAAAAAGTTACCGTTAACGTGAACGACATTAGCAACGGTAACGTGCGGTTTAAACAAGATCAATCTCCTTCCATTCACCAGGTTGTAAGTTATCTAATTGAAAATTAGCAATACTATAGAGAATCAATCTTAAGGTTGGAAATCCTATATTGGCTGTCATACGACGTATTTGCCGATTGCGGCCTTCTGATAAGGAGATCTTTAGCCAACTAGTTGGAATATTTTTTCTTATGCGTATAGGAGGATGACGCGGCCAAAGCCAATCTGGCTCAGCAACAAGTTCAGCTTTTGCCGGCTTGGTCATACCATCTTTTAATAGCAAGCCTCGACAAAATTTTTGTAATGCTGCTTCTTCCGGTATACCTTCAACCTGCACATAGTAAATTTTTTTGTTTTATTGTTTGGCTGGGTCAATTTCGCTTGTAATTTGCCATCATTAGTGAGAATTAACAAACCCTCACTATCGCGATCCAAACGTCCGGCAGCATAGACATTGGTAACTGGAATGTAATTTTTTAATGTTTGGCGACCAATATGGTCAGTAAATTGTGACAATACATCGAACGGTTTATTAAACAGTAATATTCTACGTGAATTAATCGTATGTTTGACAAAATTTGCGCTATTTTTGTCATGGTATTGTTTCGATTTGGACTTTTTATGATGCAAATTTGTCATAGCAATGAGTAATAAAAAATGAGATCCCTATTATACCTTAAATTAACAGCCATTGGCGTAGAAAATTATTCAAGTACCATGCAATATTCTTACCATAAGTTAATAGGTATTGCGCTAAGATAACTAAAAGGAGAGATTGATGGAAAACAAAGTAGTTGTTCCTCAACAAGGTGAAAAAATTACCCTGGCAGCAGGTAAGCTGAATGTCCCTAATAATCCAATAATTCCTTTTATTGAAGGGGATGGTATTGGTGCTGATATTACCCCTGTGATGTTGAAAGTGGTTGATGCAGCAGTAAAAAAAGCTTATCACGGTGACAAAAAGATTTCTTGGATGGAAATTTATACCGGTGAAAAATCAACTCAAATTTATGGCAAAGATGTATGGTTACCGGATGAAACCCTCGATTTGATCCAACAATATCATGTCTCTATTAAAGGACCGCTAACTACACCTGTCGGCGGCGGGATCCGTTCTTTAAATGTTGCTTTACGTCAACAACTCGATCTCTATATTTGTTTACGGCCTGTGCGTTATTATCAAGGTACCCCTAGCCCAGTAAAACAGCCAGAATTGACTGATATGGTTATTTTTCGTGAAAATTCTGAAGATATTTATGCGGGTATTGAATGGAAAGCGGGCAGCGCTGAGGCGGATAAAGTTATTAAATTTCTACAAGATGAGATGGAGGTAAATAAAATTCGTTTCCCGACCAACTGTGGTATCGGTATAAAGCCCTGTTCAGAAGAGGGAACTAAGCGGCTAGTGCGGGCAGCAATTGAGTATGCTATCCAAAATAATCGACAATCGGTCACTTTAGTGCATAAAGGCAACATAATGAAATTCACTGAAGGTGCTTTTAAAGATTGGGGATACCAGTTAGCACAAGATGAATTCGGTGCTGAATTACTGGATGGTGGTCCATGGATGAAAATTAAACATCCAGAGACAGGTAAAGATATTATTATTAAGGACGTAATAGCTGATGCGTTTTTACAGCAAATTTTGTTGCGCCCAGCCGAATATGACGTTATTGCTTGTATGAACCTTAATGGCGATTACATTTCGGATGCCTTAGCGGCGCAAGTTGGCGGCATTGGTATCGCCCCTGGCGCGAATATAGGTGATAGTTGTGCACTATTTGAAGCAACCCATGGCACAGCACCGAAATATGCAGGTCAAGACAAAGTAAATCCAGGCTCTATTATCCTCTCTGCTGAGATGATGCTACGCCACATGGGCTGGACAGAGGCGGCCGACTTAATCATTAAAGGTATGCAAGGGGCGATTGCCGCCAAAACCGTCACCTATGATTTTGAACGCTTAATGCCGGGTTCTAAGTTATTGAAATGCAGTGAGTTTGGCGATGCGGTTATCAGCCATATGTAATTGTCTGTTTTACTTAATTGATAACGGGAGCTTGATGGTTCCCGTTTGTTATTATTTACATTGAAATGGTTATCAAACTAGCTAAATAATATTCAATTAAACAACAATTTTTATCCAGCCTTTGCCGCGATCATCATGATTTTAATTGTTTTTGCAATTCATTGATTCTCATTATTAATACACTTTTGTTAGCGAGCAATTAATTCAAACTAGTGGTGAATATATTGTAACTACTGATTGCTTGGATCATTTATTTTTATTGTAGTTGAATATAAGGGGCTTTATTATTGAGAAATTTGAACCATATTCTTATAAATTAATGAATCTTCCAATGGGTATATATTTATATAAAAAGTGATCTGTGATTAAATGAATTTTTTTATTTTTTAAGATTAATTTCATCTAAAACAAAGTTTTTTCATCGTCTCGCATTATAAATTGTGCTCTACTTTCACGAGCACTTTCTACTAATTATATTTCGCTGCAATTTTGATTATTGATAACGGAAATAGATACAAGTTATTTTTGTTAGTACTATTGCAAAATTATTATGCAATGTAATGAGTTTGCATCTATTTAATTTAAGATGTGGATAATTTTAATCTTATGGAATGAGGTTAACATGCAACATTTTGATTCAATAGCAATATTAAGAAATAGTGAATATACCGGCACACTTTATGTTAGTGGTTATTTCCAACCTGGCGATGGTGGTGGTGGTTATTATATTTGGGATAGCGCTTGCGCAAGAGAGGATAATGGTGGGACTGTTATTGCTTCTAACGTTATTGCTGGTGGTCGTTGGTTATTACAGCATGGAGGACGAGCTGATTTTTTCCACTTTGGTATTATGGATGATACAACGCCAGCTGATGATGCACTCGACGCTATGGTCAATGATTTGTCTATTATGCGCATAGAAGCAGGTAGTAATCTATTATTTCAACGCCGTCATCATTTTAATCGTTCAAGTATTAATTTGAATTTTAATCATTACCATCTTTCAACACAAGGTATTGTTCCTATTGACGGCGCAGATGATCCATTTGCCGCAGTATTGTTCTTTCAGGGAAAAATTAGCACTGAAGAAAGAAAATTTACCTTGACTGAAATATTGAACGAGCAGACTGATATTTTTCCAGTTACTGACGCCACCGAATTTAAGACTGGAGATTGGTACGCACTACAAGTTGATCATTTAGTCGGTAGCGATGAGCGCGAATTGCAAAAATTGGTACAGGTAATCGCGATTATTGATAATGAGCATATTCAGATCAATTATTCTAATGGCTGGCAGCTTAATACAGGGCGTGTTATCCGTTGGCGTAAAGTCATGTCAGTGTGTGATGTGACGATCAGCAACCTCCATTTTACCGGTGCTGGTATTGATGCAAAAACCGGTAGTCATCCAATAGCTTTCGAATATGCAATTTATGCCAATGTTTTTGCTGTTCATGCTATTGGCAGCTTTTGGCCAGTAATAATGCGTCGATGGAATACTCATTACATAACAAAACAATGTTCGTTGCAAAATCCTGTCAACACGGCTTATGGTGGAGCGGGTTATTTGACGCAACAAATCTATTGTTTATATGGGCATGTCAGTGATTGCTATGTTGCAAATGCCAGGCATTTAAATGATTTTACTGCTTCTGCTTATTGTATGGTGGAAAATTGTCATGCCACCGGGCAAAGTGCAGAAAAAGGCCCATTTGTCACTCATGGTCAGTATGAACATGATCTTACCTACACCGGTAACTCTGGGCTGATGACATTTGCAAACTCTGGTGCCCAGTGGGGTGGTTGTGCTAAACGGATTAATGTCCGGCAACATATTTGTCCCTGGTTTGTGGCTCGATATAAAATCAGCGATTTGACACTAGAAGATGTTATTGTTATCGCTGATTCGGCGATTCCTAGTTCTGGTATGTTATGGGTAAATGCAGATGGATTACAAATGCGTGGTTGCAAGGTTGATCGTGAATTGCGCATAACACAGGTTTCGGTGCGATCCGTTCGTCGTAACCTAATTAATGGTTGTCATTTTAGCTGGCAAAATGAAACTCAGCCAATTGTGCAAACTAGCGTTAAGAGTGCCATACATATCATAGATAGCGTGTTTGATGGTCTTAATGGGCATAGTTTTGCTAGTTGTGCGCCATTAAGTTTTGAGCGTTGTCAATTCAATGGTATGGCAAATACTACACTGTTAAAAGTAGCGGCAAATCGATTTTCGTTACGTGCTTGTGTGTTAGAGTCAATTTATCTGCAACTGTCTGGCGATAGTGAAAAACATTGGGATATTACCTTGTTGACTCAACATGGGGGTGGCATTTATTTTAGTCATTTTAGTGTCAGTTCTTCATTAGTATTTGTTCATAACCGTTTGCAAAATAGTGAGATTATTGCCAAACCACCCAGCAGTGACCAAGTCATATGGCAAGATAATCTTATGTAACAGTAGTGTTAAATATTGCAAAGATGAGAAGTTTTATCTGCATTAAGTTCCGGCCATTATATTTAAGGTATTAAACGTTATAAAAAATAAATTAAATATTATTAATTTTAATTAAATTTAATTTTACAAAAAGAAAAGTAATCAATTGTTATCTTTTTTATTTTGATTTTTTATTTCAAATTAGCGACAGTTAGATTGCTTTTAAACTTAATCTAAATTTGTATTTTTATTAATAGTAAACGGTTGATTAATTGATTGATTGAATAAGAAAGGCCGCTTTTATTATTATTGAATACGAGAATTGACATATGAGGAAACGTTTGAAAAAGCGTTTTTTATTATGAAATTAAATTCTATCATAATAATTATTGTAACATTAATATCCGCAATATTTGCGGTCATTTATAACGATTACAATCATCTAAAGTACCAATACCAACAACTCAAAGATGAATTACAACAACAAACAGAACTTAAAGACAATTATTTATACGAAATAAAATCGTTGCAACAAATTGATATAAAACGAACTCAGGAACTTAATAATGCAAAAATGGCAATACGTCAGCTTAGTAGTGATTTGCGTAACAACCATAAGCGCTTGCTCGTCAAAGCCGTGTGTTCCGAGAACCATGGAGTTACCGCCAGCCCCACCGGCTTGGATGATGTCAGATCCACCGAATTGGCGCCAGACGCTGGACGAAATTATCTTCGTCTCAGACGTCAACTAGAAACATTAGAAGCTCAATTTTTGGGATTGCGGGCTAGAGGGCAGGAAATTTATAAACAAAAATAAATTTGTTATTCCTATTTTAAATAATAATTTTATTGTTTGTGATGAATATTGCCTTGAAATTAATTGTTACATTTTAAATAAGGAGTTAAATAATCGTTTCATTTATTGTCGATAATAGTTAAGCGGCCAAGAGGAAAAAAACATGTACTTAATCGATTATAATTCATATCGTTCAGTCAAAAGTTTTAACCGTAGGACTCGTTTTCTTGTTATGCATTATACTGCTTTAAACTTTCAAGCTTCAATCACGGCATTAACAGGTAATAGTGTTAGCGCGCATTATTTAGTGCCTGATCCAACTGATAAAACATATCAGGCTGCTGGTTTTAAAGATGTTAGAATTTTTAATTTGGTGGATGAAAATGAACGTGCATGGCATGCGGGTGTCAGCTTTTGGGCTGGACGCTCCAATTTAAATGATACTGCAATAGGGATCGAAATAGTAAATGAGGCGGGTTATGCTAACGGAAAAATGATTTTTCCGCCGTTTAATGACAAACAAATTGATGCAGTAAAAGAATTAGCATTAAATATCATTCAACGTTATCCAGATATGTTACCAACCAATATTGTTGCTCACTCAGATATTGCCCCCGGACGTAAAAGTGATCCAGGCGCGGCCTTTCCATGGAAAAAGCTTTATAACGCCGGAATTGGTGCTTGGTATGAAGAAGAAATAAAACAGCAGTATATGGCACAATTTAAAAATAAAATGCCGGAAAAAGCGGAGATTGTCACCAAATTAAAGCGCTATGGCTATGATGTATCTCAAGCTACCAATAATAATGATTATACAAAATTGATCAGAGCTTTTCAGTTACATTTTCGCCAATCAAATTATGATGGCAACATAGACATTGAAACTGTGGCTATTCTTTATGCGTTAGTAGCAAAATATTTTCCTTAATCACTTGTTATGATTTATTTTATAAAAACTATCATTTAATTTTGATGGTTTTTATATTTAAGTACAACAATTCAATATAAGCAAAGTGAAATTGTTACTGCAGAAAATATAATCGTAATTTTGCCAGTTTAAAAAATTGGTTAAACCGATGCTTATTGATAGTTTAGTTAAAAGCTAGTAGAAGATGTCATTTTACCCCTTTAACCATTTTAAGTCTTAGTTGGTATTTTGTCACATTAATATATCTGTTTGAAAAAAAGTCCTTTATTGGTATTAATGGTTTTAGAATATTAAAATGAGGTGGTAAAGTAGTATTTTTTAATTTAAGTTTTTAATCCTCATTGGATTTTAATATTACTTTTTTTATTTAAAACTTAGGATTGAAATTTTATCTATAAAACTACTGTTTATTAAACTGTACCGTCGGTAAAATTATTGTACCTCCATACAGTCGGCGATAAAATTTACCCTATGATAATGGCATGATTATATATTTTATGATTTAAGTTGTTACCCTATTTTGCTAACCAGCCATTTGGGCTGGTTTTTGAATGATTATTACTTTTTTGCTACCAAATTTATGCGATTATCATTTTATATTAAGGATAATCTCTAGTGAAATGAGCAAGAGTTTCCTCATTATTTTCAATATCGCTATTACTGTTATGAGCAGCACTGCCTGAATTGTGGCTATTGGGTTTAATATGAGTGTTCTCACTAACAGTAGGATTCATGATAATTACGCCATTATGGAAAGTTGTTGTGGCATAAGTATCTAAACTTTTTCTGGTTGCTACATTGGTTGCCTTAAAAGACTCGCTGATACCCGTTTGGGTAGTAGCCAAACTTTTATCAATGTTAGCCATTGTCGCTTCTAAGGTTTTATTAGTTACATTATTAGAAAGCTCTAGGCTAGATTTTAGCAACCCATCATTATTTGTTACGTTATTGTTATGAAGAGCAGCTTGCGCAAAATTAAGACTTTGCTCGATACTATATTTAGCTAATTTTAGATTTTCATTAACAGATTCTTTAGCAAAGTCGAGATTTTGCTGTAGCATGGCTCTAGCTTCATTAAAATTTCTTCCCATAATCGCGTTTATTTGTTCGTAACTATGGTAGCGATTTTTATGGTATCTAATGTTATCAGTATTTTTAGTTGTGAGAGGCATCTGAGTATTATTGGCTATTGATGATATTGAATAACACCCAAATAATATAATAATGGATGCTTTATATAATAATTTCATAGCTTATCTCCTCATATATGAATTATCTTTATTAAGTATAGTTAATTTTAACAATTTATTAACATTTTGATGGTGTTATTTAAATATCAGCCTGGCTACATAATCTTGATAATGGTTAGAAAAATGTAATTAATTGACAGCAAAGATAACTTTGTAAGAGATTTTGACTATAGCTTCTTTCATGGTTAATAAAAGGCGGTTGTTTATAACAGAATCATTTAGCTAATTAATTAAGTTGTTATAAAGAAAGGCTATATTATTAAATTAATATCTCTCTCTCTTTTGTAACCAGCAAAATGAAAGAGAGATAGGATATGCATTTTTTACGAATTGATAAAGAGTGGTTAATAAAAAGGCTATCCTTGGTATCTAGTGGCAATTTCATCTTCTGTGATATTATCGATATTACTATTATTAGCGGCACTAGCTGTACCTGCGCCATTGTTACTAAAAGCTCTCGTGTTATTGGCTGGATCCGCAATCGTAAGAGCACGCTCAGTAGTAGAATTTGCCATGTTAAGACCTCGATTAGTGGTTGAATTAACAAGCTCTGAACTGGCATTTGCGGTGTTAGCAGCCATATTTAAACCATTATTAGCGGTATATTTAGCTGCATCTATTGTTGTTTGAAAATTAGCTTTGTTTGAATCAAAAGTCTCGTTAAGTACTGTATCCGCTGCGTTAAAGCTTGTGTCAAGAATACGATTAGTTGTATCGAAGCTACCTTCCGCAGTTTTACCTACTAGTGTTAGCGTCTTATCTATCGTTTTATTGGCAGTATCTATCCCTGCGTCAATTGTTTGGGTCGCCACAATTAATCCTTGAGGATTAGTGTTATTTCCATATTGTATTTTTGAAATTTTCGTAGAGAAAGTGGTTGTTTTATCAAGAACATCGCCGACAGTTTTAAAACTTTCGTTGGCAGCAGATTCTACCATACCAAGCGTTCTATTGGTGAGGTCAGCTGCTATTTCTACCCCTCTTAGCATAGTATCATTGGCTAAATTCAAACTGTCTTGGGTCGTTTTTTGATTGGCATCTAAACCAGAGTTAGCGACATTGCCAATAAGATTAGTGCTATTATTGGCGACGGATTGGCTTAACTGATTGGCAGCAGTATTTGCTTTTTCAACCGTGTTATAACTTGTTCTCATTGTTTTATCAGCGATATTTGAACCGGCTTGAAGAACGGAGTTTACAACATGCTCATTGTTGCGCGGCGCTGGATTTTTTTGTGAGTTGCCCTTAGCCATAGTAACGGTAGAATTAAGTCCGATCAGTATTGTAATAATGGTTGATGTTTTTGATAATGACTGCATAGTTTATACCCTCGAAAATAAAAATCATTATCAAGTATAGTTTATTTTTAACATTATATTAACATTTGGCTGATTTTATAAAGTTAATCCGCTGCATGTCATTGAAATAGAGGCATTTATTTTTTATGCCATAGCTAATTATAATTAATAAAGCGTGGCTGCCAATGGATGGCAGCAAAAAGAGGAAATTGATAATTCCTTAGTGGTTAAGTTAATTCTTTAATATAATATTATACTCATTACCATCAACATCATGGGTTAAACAATGGCGTTTGCCATCTTCAACTCCCTCGACGATTTTTTCACAAGCATAGATAGCAGGTGGTGGAGCCAGAGCATGACAAACATTAACAAAATAAGCTGTTAAAACAGATATAATAGTCAAGGTTTTAAATAAAATTTTCATCGTTATTGTTCGTATACATAAAGCGGCAATTCTAATTTAATAAGCTGATATTTCAATGTTTTTTGCAAAATTCTTACCAAGTTATTGCTAAGATTTTTTCATTAGAGTTTTATATTGTTTTTACGCTATATCATTGTCAAAATACTTAAAATATATCTATTTTAAACCGCATCATGAATATGCAGTGATTAATAATATGATAATGTCGTTGGCTTATAAAAATCATGGCTAAATGTTTGTAGCGAGTGCAAGATAATTGACTCATAGAGGTTTTAGTTAATACATAAAATGATTTAACAGTAACAATCTAGGATAAAGTCACTTTTAGTATAAATTTAATAATGAATAAAATTATTTTAATATAGTAAATGGAGATATAATAAGACTTTTAACATAAAAATTTGGTTATTAACTAATTATGACGAGAATAAATGTAATCCCGCCTAACGAATTATGCGATCAACACTTGTTGGCTGAACATAGAGAATTAACTCGTATACCAAACTATATTGTTAAAAAAGAAGGACATGTTGTATTGTCGACGTTGACTTCTTATACCTTAGGGAAAGGGCATGTTCTATTTTTTAGAGATAAATTGTTATTTTTGTATTTGAGATATACATCACTACATCAGGAGTGTCTTAATCGAGGATTTTCTGTTACTAATAAATGGCCAGCAAAAGTAAAAAACTATTCTCATTTATGGAATAATTATCAAGTTACTGAGTTAGATATTATGATTAATAAAGCTAGGATAGCTGAAAGAATGCCATTAAAACCTCGATTCACTTCTCATAAAAATAATATTATTAACAAAAATTTGATTTAAATTTGTTGTTAATTTTTTGCCATGAGTATGGAAATAAGCCAAATTTTATTTGGATAAAATTAGATTTTGTAGGTTGAGGGGTTTATATAATATTTTGAATTTGATTTTTAAATATAAAAATAATGCCCCTTTTTTAGATAATAATCTAATAAAGGGGCGTTTTACTCGGTGGATACTCTTCAGTATTCATTTAATCATCCCATTTGGGGCTCATCATTGCGGCGAAAATGCCAGATGCGCAAATCAGGCCGAGAATTAACAAAAACATAATATTCTCCTTATTTTTGGTTAATGCATTTCGATAGAAATACCTCGCTAAAATGAAAGTTAAATGCCATTATTTGGCTCAGTAATTCTAGACAAATAGCGACAAGATAAAAAGGAGTATTGTACAAAAAGATAAGTTATTTCATTTTGTTGAGCTTTCATTTAATGTTTTTCGTTATAACCAAAAATTTGGCAGTATTAAGGATCCGAGTCACACTTTTAGTGTGATTAATTGGATGTTTTAGTGATGAAATGCGGGTTATTAATTGTTATTGAAGTAATGTTAGTCTATGATGGTTTCACTAAAACAAATTACGATAAAAAATAACAGTTACAATAGTTAAAAATACTGTATAAAAGATTATAAAAAGGATCGCATGTCTTTTGAGATATTAGGGAATTTATTACTAGTAAAAAATAATATTAGATAAATAATATAGTGATAATATATTAAATAACTTATTAATAAAATAATAAACAATTAGCTGCTTTTCTATTAAAAAAACCATTAATAATTTATTTTAATAAAGTTATTATTTTAGCTTTTAATATAAAGAATAGATGATTGGTAATTTCATTATTGCTAAATGTAAAAATATTACTAGAAAATAAAAGGTTAAAATAAAATTGATGAATAAGTTGCCAAAATTGAGATTTAGGTTATAGTTAAATATTATATTTAGTTTGGTTGATAAATTTAATCATATTAGTAATTATAATTAATTAGTTGATTTTTTAATGTTATTCTTAATTAGATGAAATTTAATATGAATAATTACTACAGTTATAGAGTTAATATTAAATATATCAACTAGTATTTATAAAAATATGAAGATAATTTAATTATTGGTGTTTAATATCGCTATGATTTACTAGATGCTGATATAATTGTTCATATACATTAAAACTCAGCAAATCGACAAATATTCTTGTTTACCTTTTTGTTATATTGTCGGTTTGTAGCTAATCATGATTCTCACTTTTAAAATAAAAAGGTTACCTAAAGAGGATGTTTATGTTACATTTTAAGGCAGTTTTACTGCTTAGTAATGTTATTATTTTTCAATAAAAGAGTGAAATTTATACAAATAAAAGGGTCATTTTTTAATAAAGGTTTAGTATTATTTATTAGTGTATTTGATTTATTGGACAGTTTTTATTAGTACAGATAAGGGGAAATGTTTTGACGGAACTGATAGACAATTTTAATAATATTCTATGGAGTGGTGTATTAATCTATTTATTGCTTGGAGTAGGTATCTATTTTACGTTAGGCACTGGTCTTATTCAATTCCGCCATTTTGGGCATATGTTTACTATACTAAAAAATAGTAATAAATCAGATAGTTCAGGTATATCTTCTTTTCAAGCTCTTTGTACAAGTCTAGCAGCTAGAGTTGGAACTGGAAATCTTACGGGTGTAGCCATTGCATTGACTGCCGGAGGGCCTGGTGCCATTTTTTGGATGTGGCTTGTTGCTTTAATTGGTATGGCTACCTCTTTTGCTGAGAGCACATTGGCACAGTTATATAAGACAAAAGATGATCAAGGAAATTATCGTGGTGGCCCTGCCTATTATATGGAGAAAGGGCTTAAAATGCGTTGGATGGGCGTACTTTTTTCTATCTTTCTTATCATCGCTTTTGGTCTAGTATTCAATTCTGTTCAAGCTAATTCAATTGCTCAGGCAACAGCCGTTGCTTTTGGTTTTAATCCTCTTTACGTAGGAATTGTGCTCACAATAATTTGTGGCATTATTATTTTTGGAGGACTACGTTCAATTGCTCGGGTAGCCGAACTCGTTGTTCCTATAATGGCAATCGCTTATTTGATATTAGCATTTTGGGTGATGAGCAATAATATTGAACGTTTGCCAGATGTTTTTCTACTGATCATTAAACATGCTTTTGGTTTGCAAGAAGCTGTTGGCGGCGTTGTTGGCTATGGTGTTGCCCAAGCGATGACACAAGGAATACAGCGAGGGCTATTTTCAAATGAAGCAGGTATGGGGTCAGCGCCAAATGCAGCGGCGGCAGCTTCACCTTACCCGCCACATCCGGCATCGCAAGGATATGTACAGATGCTAGGTGTTTTTATGGATACTTTAGTAATTTGTAGTGCAACGGCAATTATTATTATTTCTTCTGGTGCATTAGATAGTGCTGAAGCCACTATTAGTGGAATTGAATTAACACAGCGAGCGCTGTCTTCAGCTGTTGGTGATTGGGGAGCAATTTTCATTGCAATAGCTATTTTTTTCTTTGCTTTTACTTCAATTATTGCAAATTATGCTTATGCAGAAAGTAATATGGTTTTTTTAGAAAACAACCATACGGCCGGATTATATATTCTTAGGCTTGCTACTTTGGGGATGGTTATTTTTGGCTCAATGGCAGAAATGCCCTTAGTTTGGAAATTAGCTGATTTCTCAATGGGCTTAATGGCGTTAACAAATCTAATTGCAATATTAATGCTTTCAGGTATCGTGTTTAAACTTACCAAAGACTACAATCAACAACGCAAAGCTGGCAAATTACCTACATTTGATATAGATGCCTATCCTGATATTAAAAAACAGGTAGAGGATGGTATTTGGGAAAAGGACAATTTAAAACAATGGAATGAACGAGGCGCTAATAGTTAGCTAATATAATAAAAACCTTCGTATAAGAAGGTTTTTATCACTATATTCATCTAAATTTTTATTTATTTTTTTATCAATAAATATATTTGTGACAAAATTAAAATGGAGTAGTATTCTACTGCAATGTTATAAAATAAAAAAGTTTATTTATTATAAATTATCTGTCAAAAACTAGATAATACAGCTTAGTATTTCAGTTAGTTTTTATAATATTAGTTAAATTTGTTTTTCGAAATCAAAAGTTTGATAAAATGCCATACCAGTATCAGCAATAATCCATAACACTACAATAACATGATGACCTTTTTTTCTATTCACTGGTAATTGAATATCATGTTCGTATTTTACTGGTAAATCATATGACCAGAATGGGACATCAGGTGAAATATCTTCGAAAAAAGGTGTCAGTTCAAAATGGTTACGAGTTAATCGTGTTGTAGTATCCCAGCCATTCTTAGTAATGTAGGCTACATAACCACGTGTTTTATGTTGTTGTGTGTATTCCCATATAAAGTGCTGTAAACCGTCTTTTGGAACTGGGTGCTTAGGCCATGGTATCTTTCCTTCTGTAATTAATTCATTATCCGTGGAATTTAAGTAAGCTCTTTCTCCAGTTCTTCCACCACTGACGATTAATCCATCTTTTGGTGGCGTACTACTTGCTACGTCTGATGGTTCGCGTATACAAGGCCCACTTTTAGTTTCTGGAAAGTTTTTTCCTCCTTCTAACTCATTAGTTTCCCACCCTAATCCCCACCAGCCATTTATCGAAGCAAAGTGTCCGCGGGATGCTGGGGTTATAATTCTACCATGAGCAGGCTGAATATTATCCAATGTTTCTCCATTATTCTGGATAAAACTATTAGGCATAATGTCTCCTGAAATTTATTGAATGATTAAGTGTGGTCACTTCTAAAACTAGATATATAAACACATTGGATAGAATATAATTTTCTGTTAAGAGTAAATAGATAAAATTATTTAAATAGTGATAAATAAAATTTATATTTAATTATAATTTATTATAAATTTTTATTTTTTAATTTAAAAATAATAATTAAAGCTTACGATGTTAAATTTTAGTTTTATATTAACAATTAATATAAATATAATAATATTGTCTTTAGTAAAAAGGTTTTATAGTTTAATTACTCTAATTTTATTTTAATTAATTGCGATTCATTATTACCCAAAAATAGGTATATTTTGGTTGGAAATTATATATTTATAGTATATTGCATATAAATTAATACAAATGGAGTAATAATTATTTGCCCTTAACAGTGAATTCATATTGAATATTAATAAAGATGCTAAATTAAAATAAAATAGCTGAAGATTTATGTCATTTTATCTTAGCATCGACAATAACCATTATTTTTTATGGATTATTGATTGAAGTTTTACTTATCTATCAATAGGTTAATTAACATATTTCTTACTTATGGTTAAATATTTGATGATTGTTGGTAAATATGATGTAGTGGTTCTTTGATTTTTAATTTAATATTAGGGTCTTGGCGGAAATCGTAAGGTGTAATACCAAATTCTTTACGAAACATATAAGTGAAATGTGATTGCGAACCAAAGCCAAAATCTAACGCAATATCAAAAATGGCTTTAGAGCTATTTCTCAGAAGATTAACCGCTTTGGCAAGACGACGTTGACGAATGTATTTACCAAGTGAAATTCCTGTTATTTCTTTAAAAATTTTTTGCATATGCCAAAGAGAATAACCTGAGTAAGCGGCAAGCTCTTCCAGGTAGATTATCCTTCCTATGTGTTCTTCAATCCATTTACTTAATTCGCAAACAAGTGCTAAGTGGGTATCTTGTAGCATTGTGATATCATACTAGTTATAGGTTAAAGAAGTATACACAACTTTTTTTAGGGATGGCAAAGTTCGATAGCTTGATGTTTAAATAATTTATATAAAAATTTATGTTGATCTTTAAAGAGAACAGTTTATCTCTTTATCAGTGAGTGTTTAAGCCATTTTTATCTATAATAATTGTTTTGAATTTCGGCAGTTAACTGATAAATAGCATAGACAATAAATTAATAAAGAGATTTTATTGATTTCTGCAATGACACTATGGTTACTGTAGTTAGTGACTTGATTTTTTACCTAGAGTGACATACTAATTGTTTTTTATCTTATGTGGTATTAAAAATATGAAAAGGGTTAGATATTGAAATTAAAAAAATAGTCATTGCGATTATGATCGTTTTACTCTGCTTATTTTTATATTTAGTCGCATTAGACAGTTATTGTGATCAAGATCAAAATGGTGGGAATTTCACCATTGGTATCTGTAAAATAACCGGTTATTTACCATTTTAACTAAAATTAATAGAGTTTTAATCTGATGTGATGATTTAATATAGGCTTAAAAAGAAATTAATGTTTTAATTAATCGTTTTGACATGCGCTTTTAGTTAAGGTTTGCATTGATAAAAATATTAGGAAATTAGAATAAAATGAAGGTTTAATTATGGCGGAACAAGTTGGGCAAACGCTTAAGCGCGGGTTGAAAAACAGACATATCCAATTGATTGCACTTGGTGGTGCGGTTGGAACAGGACTTTTTTTAGGAATTGCACAAACTATAAATATGGCGGGGCCATCTGTTTTATTGGGTTATGCAATAGGTGGATTTATTGCTTTCTTAATTATGCGCCAATTAGGAGAGATGATTGTTGAAGAACCTGTTGCTGGTTCTTTTAGTCACTTTGCTTATAAATATTGGGGCTCTTTTGCTGGTTTTTTATCTGGCTGGAACTATTGGGCAATGTTTATTTTAGTTGGTATGGCTGAACTAACCGCAGCAGGTATTTATGTTCAATATTGGTGGGATATTCCAACCTGGATTTCAGCCGCATTCTTTTTTATAGTCATTAATCTAATCAATCTTACAAATGTACGTTTATATGGTGAAACAGAATTTTGGTTTGCAATTATCAAGGTGTTAGCAATTATTGCAATGATTATTTTCGGTTGCTATCTGCTAATTAGTGGAAAAGGAGGCCCACAAGCATCGGTATCAAATCTTTGGCAATATGGGGGATTCTTTCCCAATGGCATTTCAGGATTGATAATGGCAATGGCTGTTATTATGTTTTCTTTTGGTGGACTAGAGCTGGTTGGCATAACAGCCGCGGAAGCGGAAAATCCGACACAAAGTATTCCTAAAGCGACTAATCAAGTCGTTTATCGTATTTTAATTTTTTATATTGGTTCGTTATTTGTGTTGCTCTCATTGTATCCTTGGATAAATGTAGTCAGTGGTGAAAGCCCGTTTGTACTTATTTTTCATGATATTGGCGATAAATTTGTTTCTAATTCTTTGAATATTGTTGTTTTAATAGCGGCATTATCAGTTTATAACAGTGGAGTATATAGTAATAGCCGTATGCTTTATGGTTTAGCAAAGCAAGGTAACGCACCACATCTGTTGAATACAGTGACTAAGCGTGGCGTGCCTATTGTATCGATTGCTATTTCAGCTTTAGCAACATCAGGCGGTATTTTAATCAATTATTTATTAGATGGTAAAGCGCTAGAATTACTAATGTCGTTAGTTGTGACAACTTTGGTAATCAACTGGGTTATGATTTGTATCTCTAATTTAAAATTTAGGGCGGTAAAAATAAAAGAAGGTGTTGAACCTAAATTCAAAGCATTATGGTATCCATTTGGTAATTATCTCTGTTTAGTTTTTTTATTTCTTATTTTACTTATTATTTTAATGACTGATGGAATTCGTATTTCAGTTATTCTTATGCCATTTTGGGTTATGTTTTTATGGATGGGATTTTTATTCACAAAAATTAGAAAAGAAAATAAATCTAATTGGTAAAATAATAACCGGTAGCCTTGGTTTATACCAGGGTATTAGTCTTGAATCTAAAAAGTTTATTTCCATTGCCAGCGTAGCCAAGCAAAAAGCACATTACCGTTATTGTATGTTCCAGGTACATATGTTGCTTGGATTGATAATTGCTTATATTCTATAGAAGCAATAGGAAGTGGTAATGGTATCGCTAGATACCAATATTCATTTCTAGCAGTGATGCTTAGCGTAAAACCTGCTCCTAGACGAAATTCATCAAAATTACTTGGCCGCCAAATTTTTTGAAATCCATATCCAACTATAGGTTGTACTTTATTATGGGAATCAGCAAAAGCCATTGCATAGATAGAATGCCAATTACTATTTTGATCAAAGTGGCATTTACCAATACCTAATCCCCAAGGCGTTTCATTATAGCCGGAAATTTTTTTATTATCATAAGTTAATCGGTTATGCCAAATTAAAAAAGGCAAATAAATTTCATAATGATAAGAATTCCATATCTTATTAATATTATAAGTAAACCTTTCTCCTAAGGAGAAAGGTTTACTACTTCTTGTATCAATGTGGTTAGCTGAATTAGATATCGCTATTATATAAGTTGGAAATATGCAGCAGGAAACTAATATACCAACAAAAACAATATTAATAAATCGTTTTTGATTGATTCTAAAATCCAATATTCAGTTATTACGTAACAAATATTCATATCCCTCCAATATGGTTAGAAATATAGAATTAATTTGATATTATTAAATTTTTTTATTTTAGTATTATAACTAATAATAAAGAAAAAATGAAAATAGTAAAGTAATGCACTCAACATTAAGAATAAAATTAATTATTATAGGTTTATATAACAAGTTTATGAATATAATTTCAATTTCTAAATTTGAGAATGCATAATGTATAAGCTATTAAAACTATTGAATTTGCAATTGAAATAGCTAAGGTTGCATACGCATTTTTTATTGTAATTTTTTTATTTTCTTGATAGAAAGTAGTGAAAAAGGTTTTTCACTGTTAATTTTTTAAAGTAACTAATCGCTCTGAGATATAAAATAATTTGCTATTGTAAATAAAGTATGTAATAGCACAAATATAAGTAGTAATAATATATTGTTTAATATCTGTTGTGTTATTCAAAAATTAATTGATAGTATTAAAGGACAAAAAATGACAAAGATCACTGGTACAGTAAAGTGGTTTAATGAAACAAAAGGTTTTGGTTTTATTACACCGGAAGGTGGTGGTAAAGATGTATTTGTTCATTATACTGCTATTGATGTTAATGGTTTTAAAACATTGACAGTAGGTCAGAAGGTTGAATTTGACATTCAAGAAGGCAGTAAGGGTTCCGCTGCTAATAATGTAACAATTATTTGATTATTATTAAAAATGATAAGTTATGAATTACTTAATGGTAAGATAATTTATTTTATTGGCAATATTGATGATTTAACTCATCCTGAATATAACAGGATGAGTTTTATAGATAATAATAAATTAAATTTTTATTATATTATATAGTTATTATTGTTATAATGCGATATTTTATAAAATACAACTATATTTAAATAAAAAAGATTTAATGAATGTTTTTTTAATACTAATTGGATTAAATTAGTAATTCGTAACTTTTTTTGTCGTTATGTTAAATTTCCCCTTGAAATTATGTTATTAAAAAGAAAAGCCAAGGCTATAATTAGTAGTAAATAAGATAAAAAATAGTTATCATATGAAGATAATCTTAATTCGATATCAAGTATTTACTATAACTCATGCGAATAAAATTAACTTGAGCAAAATAAAAAGCAATCTTTGTTAATTGAGTGTAAAAATAATGCTGGTCATTAAAATAAAATTGGAGTTTTAACTATTTTATGAAGAAATTTTTAGGGTTTTTACTTATAATACAAGTTTTATTTACCTCAGCGTGCTCTGATGAGAAGTCTAAGATTGAAGAATACAAGAATAATTTTGCTAAGTATTGTACAAGTTCTGCAAGAGGAAGTGAAGGTAATATAAGTTTTATCACTAATGTATGTAATTGTGCGTTTGATAAAATAGTTAAAAAATATGGCATAAATAAGTTTATACAATTAGATAACCAATTGAAAGATAATGGTTATACACCGCCAGAAGTTGAGCAAAATATGGTACGAATTGTTGAGTCTTGATGGTTAGGAATCTCAATCAATACAGTAAGGCATTAATGGAGGTGTTTTGAACTTAATATTTCTATTAAATTCTGACAGTTTTCTCGTTGATTAACCATGAGAACATTAATTCGGTTAAATTATCATCTAAAAGCCTAATAATAGGCACACTGCTCCTAGGTTGCGGTTTGTAACCATCGTTTTTTGACCATTTTATCCCGCCTTTCTGACAGTAAAGTGACGGCGTGTATTCCTTTTTCCGCACTCATAAACCGCAATCGGTTTCCACATAAAATACATTGGTACGGGTCAGTATTTAAAAAACCTTTGATAAGGGCCCCA
>NZ_AUCC01000028.1 GCF_000429565.1 Arsenophonus nasoniae DSM 15247 | reverse complement strand
ATTATTTGCTAATCCGTTGATAATAACTTCTGTTGCATCATTACTCCCGTCATTAATAAAAATTATTTCAACATCGTATTTTTTTAATCCCTCGCATTCCCGAACTTTTTTGTAGAAAATGGGGATAGCCTCTTCTTCATTAAATACAGGGACAATTAATGAAATTTTCATTATTCAATACCTTTAAATACAACAAATTTTGAATATAAGAAACCTAAAATAAGACTAATGGCTGAAAATGTGAGTATTGTGATAACAGGATGAATATTTAATTTATCCGAGAAACATCCTATCAGGTAACTCATCATTCCCATAAAACTAGTGAAAACAGTGTACTTACCACTTGTTGCTTTTTTCTTAAATGTAAATTTTGCGTTAGCAAAAAAAGAGAACGTCACTGATACTAAGAAAGCCATCAAATTAGCATAAGCCTGTGGAATATGTGTTATAGAAATAATAATAGCAAATATAATCCAATGGATAAGCGTATTGATAATTCCAATTGAAAAGTATTTAGTGAAATGTGTCACAATATTTATCTATGCTTAAATTTGATTATAAAGTTTACCATATAAGGAAAACGATATTTACTGTGATTATTTACAGTAAATTTTAGATAATAAAAATTTAGACATAGGAATATCTCCGTAGTGAAATGAATAGAGAGGTTGGATTGGAATTTAGTGATGGGGATATATAAAGACAAAAGCCCCACATTTGGGGCTTCAAGCCTGTCAATTAGTTATAAACTAACTAACGCAGGAGACATTGAAATACTATCAAATCCGGTTAGATTCTGCTATTGAAAAATAAAGAAATTTTCTTATTTTGTTGTTATTTTCCGGTTAGGTAGTTTGGACAATAAAAAACCAGCTCTTAGGCTGGTTTAGTTTTCCCTGGTGTTGAGATAGCTGCATGTAGTTGTAATGTATAAATAATAACTTGTCGTCAATGGGAACATTATTCACCATAAGTTAAATGTTAGATACTATCAAATATTGATAGTTGTTGATTATCTTGAATTGTGTTAAGTGAAAAGTAATAACTATTGGTATTCAGAGTAATTTACTGAGTTATCAATATGTTTATAGCAGTTCATTGTATTAAAATGAAATATTCTCGCTTGAAAAACAGAGCGTAAATGACTGATTGAATCAACTTCGTATATCTGCTTTATTCTTTCAATGCATTTGCGAACTGTGGCATAAGTAACAGATCTGAAAAAAGCTATATTTTTCTCTGGTATACCCATGGCATACAAAACAGCTGTTTCAAGTTGATCGTTTGCAAGTTCAGGGAAGATTTGTTTATAAGCTTTTATTTGTTGTTCGGTTAGAGGCAGCATTAAATCACCTCCGCAAAAACTTTACAGACGTGTACAACGGTAATAGACTTTTTCATAGCCTTGATCCTAGTTTAGATAGGGTTTAGGTTAGCTGGCTGTTGGTGTTGCATCACCTTCAGTCAGCGATTGTATTTGTTAATTCATCAATATAATTTGCAAACCATTGCATCATTTCTCTACGTTTTTCTAGATATTGAGCATGATTATATATTCCTCGGATATTATTTCTATCCACGTGAGCTAACTGTCTTTCAATTAAATCTTTGTTAAAACCATGTTCATTTAAAATTGTACTAAATTGATGTCTAAATCCATGACCGCTAGCTATTCCGTCAAAACCAATGTAACGAATAACACCCAATACAGTATTTTCACTGATTGGTTTATATTTGCTATTTCTACCGGCAAAAACGAAGTGAGATATACTTTTAGTGATTAGCTCTAAGTGTTTCAATAAGTGATAAACTTGATCTGACATTGGCACTATATGTTCTTTTCTGTTTTTCATTACCTCTTTATCAATAGTTATAATTCTTTTATTAAAGTCAACATTATCCCACGTCATAGATCTTAACTCTTTTGTTCTTAGTGCTGTATATTGAAGAACTTGTGTGGCTATTTTGCTTATAATACTACCTGGGAATGATAGCAATGCTCTGTTAAATGCGGGTATTTCTGGTTCAGTCAAGAATGGATAATGTTTTTTTCTATAACCTTTTTCAGCATCAACTAAGTCAGGTGCTGGATTATATTTTGCTCTTCCTGTAACAATTGCATAACGAAAAACTTCGCCACATCTCCTTCTAGCTTTACTTGCTCTTTCCATTGCGCCGCGTTTTTCAAATAGTCTTATGACATTAACCAATTCGATCGGATCAATATCTGTAATAATTCTGTTACCAATGATTGGTAAAATATCATTTTCAAACATGCTTTTTATTTCTTTACGATATTTTATCGACCACACCTCGTATTTAAAATCATACCATTCAGTGAATATTTCAGAAAATGTATTGCCTTTTTTAGACTTATTTATTATTTTGTTTTTTGATATATCAATTCCATTAGATAGATCTCTTTTTAGTTCAAATGATTTTTCTCTGGCTTTTTGTAATGTGATCTCAGATACTTTACCCAATGTATAAATCTTTTCTTTACCCAAAAATTGGTAACGCATTTGCCACACTTTAACCCCAGAAATCGGAATATAAAGATATAAACCATTTCCGTCAGACAATCGGTAAGGTTTATCTTTTACTTTTGCTGATTCTACTTGTTTAACAGTGAGCATTGGGTAAAACCTCTGCTATTAAATAAATTTACCCAGAATTTACCCAAAAAAGACAGCGGATGTCAATGAACTTAAGTGAACTATAAAAAACGACATGTAAAGATGGATGTAGATGTTTATTGATGTTTGCGTACTAAAACGGAGAGCTATAAACTACATTCTGGCGTCCCCTGCAGGAATCGAACCTACAATTAGCCCTTAGGAGGGGCTTGTTATATCCATTTAACTAAGAGGACATAAAATCTTTTCAATCTAACTTATTTTACGATGCAGCTGATTCTACTATTAAATACCTATTAAAATCAACTTGTTGAATACAATTAGTTTAATTTTATTACTGATGACTGGATTTGTATTTAATTGATTTGATTGTAGATTATGTTACATAAATAATTAAATTGTTAAATTATAATTTTGTAAATCACAATTTAACAAATAATTTAATAATTATTGTTATTTAATTTGTTTGTCTATTTTACATTGCGCCGTTTCCATCATTTTGAGAATAATTTTTATTATTTTGTTTTTGTTAATATTTTATGTCTATAACTTAGTGTTATTTATTTGTTTTTTAACCTATCTGCTTATTTAACATAACGGTTAGCACATTATATGCTTAGATAAATAGTGATTAAATTCTTATCATTAAATAAAAAAGTAAGTAAGATTAAATTAATGTGGATATATAATTATAAATGGACAATCTATGTGAGGGTGTTTTGTTGAATAGAAAAACAAGATTTAAAACATATCGGTTATGCGGAGTATTATTTGCAGTGGGATTGATTACAAGCTGTTCGAGCACACCTACAGATAATCACCAGCGCTCTGATCCGCTAGAGAGTTTTAATCGAACAATGTTCGATTTTAATTACCATGTGCTTGATCGTTATGTGGTGCGTCCAGTTGCGGTTGCTTGGCGTGATTATCTTCCTATGCCTGCTCGTAATGGTCTAGTCAATTTTTTGGCTAACCTGGAAGAGCCTGCAAGTATGGTTAATAATTTTCTACGCGGCGATATTTATCAAGGAATGAAACATTTCAATCGTTTTTTCCTAAATAGTGTTTTTGGTATGGCAGGATTGATCGATATTGCTTCAATGGCTAATCCTAAACTTGCTAAACAAGAATCTAATCGTTTTGGTAGTACATTGGGATATTATCAGGTTGGCTATGGTCCATATGTAGTATTGCCAGGTTATGGTAGTTTTACTTTACGAGAAGATGGGGGCGATTGGGCTGACAAGGCTTATCCGATGCTAAGTTATCTTACTTTTTGGATGTCCGCAGGAAAATGGGTATTAGAGGGAATTGAAAAGCGAGCACTTTTATTAGACTCTGATGGCATTTTACAAAACTCCTCCGATCCTTATTTAATGATTAGAGAAGCTTATTTTCAAAATAAAGATTTTAAGGCACAAGGAGGCGTTTTGAAACCAACTATTAACCCTAACGCTGCTGTGATAGAAGAAGATTTGGATTCTATTGATTAGTAAAATGGGGATACATTTTAATTTATATATTAGTGGATAAAAAATAACGGTAAGATGATTTATTGATTTTTGTGGTCGACTTAAATCTTTATAAATTAAAAAGACAATTAATAATATAATTGTTTGCTAATTATTTTTTCGATAAATTATTTATTATCATTTAATTAGTAAATACTGGTATGGCTGCGGTATTTGGATATTCATTATATTATCACTAAATATTTTCCTATAACCAGTTTAAGGAAGGATAGCTGTGGCTATCCTTTTGTGTTTTCAGTAAAAATTAAAATTTGTAGTTAAAGTTAACGCCAGCTAACCAGGCGCTTCCACTGGATTTAAAGTCATAGGCTGGGAGGGCAGGGCTACCAGCCATTAGCGGCATTTCTTCTTTGATTTTTACGTTTTGACCATGCATGTAGGAAATACCTACGTCAACTGAGGCGTTTTCGTTAAAGGCATAAGTTGTACCGGCACTGATCCAAAAGCGATCTTGATCAGGAATTGAGATCGAGCGATTTTTAGCTGGCACCGGGCTATCATCAAAGGCAATACCGGTACGAAACGTCCAATGATCATCATGATAGTAAGTCGTGCCTAGCGCAATGCGAAAAACATCTTTAAAGCCTTCATGTTTATTAAATAAAACTTGTCCACTGTCTTTTGCGGTGGCCTTCAGTTCTTTAAACTGGCTCCAACTGGTATAGGCTAAACTATAATGAACAGCCCATTTAGGTGCGACTTTATTATAACCAGAGATTTCCCAAATTTCGGGCAGATGCAGATCCAGGTTGCCTTTAATACTATTACCGCCTAAACCACCAGGTATCAATGTGGGAAGCTCATTACTATAGTCGCCGTTAAACTTTATTTTAACTTCTGAACGATAGGTAAAGCTGTAACGATTATTCTCATCTAATTCATACAAGATGCCGGCATTCCAGCCATATCCCCAATCATCACCCTTAAGTTTGGCAATAGTGGTTGATGCAGGCAGCCCTAGCCCTATTGCGGCTCCAAATTCCCCTATATGACGGGTAATTTCTGCATCGGCATAGACGGCATTAAAGCCTAAACCAGCACTGAAATGCTGATTAAAGCGATAAGCTCCACTTAAATTAAGGTTAAGTGTGGTCAGATCGGTTTTTCCGCCAATAGGCCCGGCATTATAGTTGTGATTGAATTCGGTGGCTAAGCCGTAATTAGTGGTAATTGAAGAACCAACCGCCCATTTGTCATTTACTGGAAAAATAAAATGGGCATTGGGTATCCAGGCATGAGGAGCGATATTTCTTGAAGTGGTACTGTTACCAGTGACAGGTGATTTTCCTTTTATATCAACGTCAGGATTGATATAAATCGCCCCAAAAGAGAGCACAGGGTTATTAAATAACATCATGGCTGCTGGATTGCGGCTACCAACGCTAGCATTATCGCCAATCGCCCCTTCACCTGAAAAAGCACGTCCCAACGCAGAAGTGGAATATTCGTTCAGTTGAAAGCCAGCAGCGCTAGTATTTGTTGAAACAAAACTTACAGCCATTGCCAAAATTGTATGTTTGAACAGGTTTTTCTGGTTCATGACCAAAACCCCTTAAATTATATTTATGATAAGAGCGACATTGTTGGTCGCAATAGAAAGGCCAGCAATTGTATTGGCTCCATGCCAATATGGCAAATCAGACCAGTTGACTGAGTATAGAATTGAATACCGGTTTTATTACAAACATGTTCACTGCGTATGTGTTAGTTGTTTGTAAAAATGTGATTTATTTAACATAAATTGGTGCTCCAATTATGCAAAGTGGTTGAGATAGCGTAACAATAGGATATTAGATCAAATAACTACTTGAAATTTTATAGATTATTAGATATTGACTGGTGTTTTTTTGTTAATTGGCGTTATGATTATATTTTGTTAATGTTTATTGTTGGAAAGAATTATGTCGGACGCTAAAAATCGTTGTCATGCTGAAGAAACTGCTGCTTGCTGTTGTGTTGATGTGGGTACAGTGATAGATAATCAAAATTGCACGGCTTCTTTTGAAAAAAATTTTTTAAATCAACAAGAAGCTAAAACAATGTTAATACAGTTGATGGCACAAGCGCGGGCAGTTGAATCGGAGCCTTGTACGATCGAACATCAGATTCAGCCTATAGCTGAAGGTGTTAAATTAATAGCAAATTTTACCTTTTGTTGTGAAGCTGAAACACTAATTTTTCAATTAAATTTACGTTAAGTGAGTTTAACCATGCCTACAGATATTCTGTAGGCATTTGTTCGTTGAGCTTTTCTCAATATTTTGACTTGTTTGACAAATAAATATTCATATCTTGCGTGTCGCCTCTCAGTTTTTAATTTATATTATTTTTCTTTTACTACATTTGAATAACAATTGATTATCAGATCAGACCTCTGTGAAGTATCGGGAATGATTAGCTATAGTTTCATTTTTCATTTTTTATAAAAAGGGAAGCGAGATCTGCTATGAACTACAACGTTAAGAATACTGATCGTATCGCAATTGTTACTGGGTTACGCCTTCCTTTTGCTAAACAGGCAACGGCTTATCATAATATACCTGCTGTCGATTTAGGCAAAATGGTAGTAAGTGAATTAGTTATTCGTAGTGGTATTGATTCTCAATTTATTGATCAAGTAGTTTTTGGCCAAGTTGTTCAGATGCCTGAAGCGCCGAATATTGCTAGAGAAATTGTTTTAGGGGCAGGACTACCCGTTTCGACAGATGCTTATAGTATTTCTAGAGCATGTGCAACTAGCTTTCAGGCTATTACCAATATTATTGAAAGTATGATGGCAGGCTCCATCAAGGTCGGTATTGCTGGTGGTGCTGATTCATCATCGGTTTTGCCTATTGGTGTAACTAAAAAAATGGCCAGCACTTTAATTGACCTTAATCGAGCAAAATCAATAAGCCAACGTTTGCGACTCTTAAGCAAATTAGGTTTTCGTGATTTTCTTCCTGTTTCACCAGCAGTAGCCGAATATTCTACTGGCTTAAGAATGGGAGATACTGCTGAACAGATGGCAAAAACCTATCATATCAGTCGTGAAGAACAAGACGCTTTTGCTCATCGTTCCCATATCCTAGCTGCCCAGGCTTGGGATAGTGGTGTATTACATAAAGAAGTCATGACAGCGCATATACCGCCTTTCCAAGAGTCATTATCGGAAGACAATAATGTTCGAAAAGACTCAACGCTTAGTTCTTATGCAAAGTTAAAACCCGCCTTTGATCGTCGACATGGTACTGTTACCGCCGCGAATAGTACGCCAATGACTGATGGTGCTGCAGCCGTAATGTTGATGTTTGAATCAAATGCGAAAACATTAGGTATAACCCCATTAGGTTATATTCGTAGTTATGCTTTTTCGGCTATTGACGTATGGCAAGACATGCTATTAGGCCCTTCTTATGCAACACCATTAGCTCTCAAACGCGCTGGATTAAGTTTAAAAGATCTTACCTTAATTGATATGCATGAAGCTTTTTCTGCTCAAGTATTAGCCAATGTAAAAATGTTTGCGAGCAAAAAATTTGCGCAAGAAAAATTAGGACAATCAGAAGCGATTGGTGAAATTGATATGGAAAAATTTAACGTATTAGGTGGTTCTCTTGCGTATGGCCATCCATTTGCTGCTACCGGTGCTCGTATGGTGATACAGACGCTTAATGAGTTACATCGTCGTGGTGGTGGTTTGGCGTTAACAACCGCTTGTGCAGCAGGCGGTTTAGGTGCAGCAATGATTTTGGAGGTTGAGTAATGATAACCAATAAAAATGAAGAAAAGAACTTACCTGCAATTACTCGCTATCCTGTGTTTCATTTGTCCGTCAAACAAAACAATATTGGCGTTATTTCCATTGATGTTCCCGGCGAAAAAGTTAATACATTAAAAGCTGAATTTGTTGATCAATTTTATGTGATATTACAGCAAGCTCAAGAAATCGCGGGTTTAAAAGGTATTATTATTATTTCAAATAAACCAGGCTGTTTCCTTGCTGGTGCTGATATTAGTATGATTTCCAATTGTAAAACAAAAGAAGAAGCAACACAGCTTGCTATGACAGGGCAAAAATTATTTAACCTGCTTGAAAGTTATCCATTACCGGTAGTCGCAGCAATTGATGGTGTATGTTTAGGCGGCGGATTAGAATTAGCGCTTGCTTGCCATATAAGAATTTGTACTCTGTCCGAGAAAACGCGTCTTGGTTTACCTGAGGTGCAACTAGGTTTAATTCCTGGTTCTGGAGGAACACAGCGTTTGCCTCGTTTAATTGGTTTAATTAATGGATTAAATTTGATTCTGACTGGCCGACAATTAAGACCAAAGCAATCACTAAAATTAGGTTTAGTTGATGATATTGTGCCAGCAGAAATTTTATTGGAAACGGCAATTAGCTGGATTGATAAAGGAAGAAAAGGCAAAACATATTTGCCTGTTATGCAGCGTTTATCAGAATTACCCATTATCAGAAATATCCTATTCGCGATAATTAAAAATAAAACAAATTCAAAAAGTAAAGGTCATTATCCAGCGTTAGAAAAAGCGATTTCAGTGGTGACTATTGGCTATGATAAGGGTGTGCAAGTTGGGCTTGAAGCAGAAGCAAAAGCCTTTGGGGAACTGGCAATGACACCAGAATCTGCTGCTTTACGCGGTCTTTTTTTTGGCTCGACTTTACTAAAAAGTGAAATGGGTAGTTTTGAAAAATCTGCTACAATTCATCAGGTGGGTGTGTTAGGCGGCGGTCTCATGGGAGGCGGTATTGCCTATGTGACAGCAACGCGTGGAAAATTGCCTGTTCGAGTGAAGGACATTAACAATAATGGACTTAGTCAGGCATTAAAATTTAGTTGGCATCGCTTAACGGAGCAAGTTAACCGTAAACGTATTTCTGTACGAGCGCGCGATCAACAGATGATGTTAATTTCAGGCACATTAGATTATAAAGGCCTTGAAAAAGCACAAATTATTGTCGAGGCTGTTTTTGAAGATTTAGCATTAAAGCGTCAAATGGTACAGGAAGTAGAGGCAATGACTTTAAATGACGTTGTTTTTGCCTCGAATACATCTTCGTTACCTATCCATAAAATTGCGGAGTTTGCGAAGCACCCAGAACGTATAATTGGACTTCATTACTTTAGTCCAGTCGATAAAATGCCATTGGTTGAAGTTATCCCTCATAGTAAGACGAGTGACAAGACGATTGCTACTGCTGTGGCACTGGCAAAAAAAAAGGGTAAAACTGCAATTGTTGTTACTGATGGTGCAGGTTTTTATGTCAATCGGATATTAGCGCCTTATATTGCTGAAGCGACCCGTTGTCTGTTAGCGGGTGAATCAATTGAGCATATCGATAATGCTTTAGTTAAATTTGGTTTTCCCATTGGCCCATTGAACTTGTTAGACGAAGTCGGAATTGATGTCGGCACTAAAATCATGCCGGTGCTTGTTGAACAGTTTGGCGAACGATTTTCTGTTCCTTCAGAACTTAATATCATATTGGAAGATGATAGAAAGGGACGTAAAAATGGCCGAGGTTTTTATCTTTATAAGAAAAATAAGATTAGTTGGCCTTGGTGTAAAAAACAGCGTCAAGTCGACACAACCATTTATGAATTACTTAATATTCAACCCAAAACAATTTTATCTGATCAGGAAATTGTTCAGCGCTGTATTATGCTGATGCTGAATGAAGCTACTCGTTGTCTTGATGAAGGGGTTATTCGTCATGTAAATGATGGTGAGATTGGTGCAGTGTTTGGAATTGGTTTTCCTCCTTTCACTGGTGGACCATTTCGATATATGGATCAACAAGGGATATCGAATATCGTTAACATCATGCATCAATTAGCACAGAAATATGGTAACAATTTTGTTCCTTGTGAAAGGTTAATTCAAATGGCAAAATCAAATAAAAAATTTCATCAGTAGTGAATTATTATTAGTATTTCTAAACCTTACTAATATCATGGCCTTAAGCGTAATTTCAATTTAACTTGATATAAAATAAACTTTTTTTCGTTTTTTATGAAAATAAAGCGGTTCCTTTTTTTGTAATTTTAGTGCAGAATCTCGGGTTGCCTTGCCCGGCATATTTTCCGACAACAACATTAGCGAGTAATAAGAGGGCTCCTATGTAGGGGGGGGGGGTAAGTGAAAATATTTTACTCAAATGGTGGATTATGCAAGTTTTTATTATGCGTCATGGTGACGCAACTCTGAATACGATTAATGATGAAGCAAGAGAACTTACTCTTAAAGGAATAGAAGAATCTAAATTAATGGCTGGTTGGCTAGCACAACAAAATCCAGTATTCGAACGCGTGTTTACTAGCCCATATGTAAGAGCAGTACAAACTTATCAGGCCATGCAGCCATTATTGCCATATTCAGGTGAACACGAAGTATTGACGGAACTTATTCCTGACGGAGATCCACAATCTATAGCTAATTATTTGCAATTACTCGCCGAAGGTGGTGTAAGAACAGCATTGATTGTTTCTCATTTACCATTGGTCGGTTATTTGGTATCGGCTTTATGCCCACAGGAAATTCCACCTATGTTTGCAACATCTGCAATTGCTTATATAGAGATAAATATGGAAATACGGCACGCTGAATATAGATGGCAACGGGCACCTTCTCAAATATTGCAAAGTGTTAATAAACTAGCGGCACATTTCTAGCGTTGGTTTTAGTTGTTATCTGCGCTGAGTTTCGTCAGTTTCGACTAGGAGTAGCAACGAGGCACTACCACCCCAAACTTTGGGGGCTTGATGAAAAGCAGTGATATTCGGATGTTGAGCAAGCCAAAGGGGAATTTGCTGTTTTAAAATGTGCTTTCCGTGACCATGCATAATACAGGCACAATGGATATTATTTCGGTAGCAAGCTGCGATTAGTGCTGCAATTTCTTGTTTAGCTTGTCGTTGAGATAAACCATGTAAATCCAGAAACAGTTCAGGCGTATAATCACCCCGACGTAGCTTTTTTAATTCATAAGGATTGATATCGGGTCGTAGATAACGGGTAGGCCCCTCTACTTCCAAAAGGGGTTGATATTCATCGGAAAAGTAATAACTAACATCGAGTTGTTCTTGGAGCAAACGTTTTGCGACAAATTGCGATTTTATTCGATGATGTCGTTGTGGTGGATGACTAACGATATCATGTAGTAAAGGTTTAGTTCCTGCAATCGTTTCCTTAAATAGCTTTATTTCCTCAGCACTCAATTTGAACTTATTTTTCATTGTCATTCTATCAATCAATTAGTCAATTATTCTGTTAAGTTTATCTTAATTTTTCTGTTATTACCCTCCTTATAAGCAGCAAGCTTTATCAGATATTGCTAGTATCCTAATGTTAATTAATGTTATTGCTATAAATTCCTTAACAATAAGCTGATTTGTTGGGTAGTTCATGGCAGACTATCAGTATTAAGTATATCAACCTTTTATTGGTTAGGAGGCGTTTTGGACAAGATTTTTGTTGATGAGGCGGTTGCGGAACTACATACCATCCAAGATATGTTGCGTTGGGTAATTAGTCGGTTTAATGCAGCAAATATTTATTACGGTCATGGAACGGATAATTGTTGGGATGAAGCTTTACAACTTGTTTTGCCATCACTTTTTTTGCCCTTGGATATACCTCAACAATTGTGGGTTTCTCGTCTAACACTCAGTGAACGTCATCGTATCGTTGAACGCGTATTACGCCGTATCAATGAGCATATCCCCGTTGCTTATTTAACCAATAAAGCCTGGTTTTGCGGACATGAATTTTATGTTGATGAGCGTGTTTTGATCCCTCGTTCTCCGATAGGTGAACTAATTAATAAACATTTTGCCGGCATCATTGATTATGAGCCTGCAACCATTCTAGATATGTGCACAGGTAGTGGATGTATTGCTATTGCCTGTGCCCATGAATTTCCGCAAGCGCAAATTGATGCGGTTGATATTTCTGTTGATGCATTGGCAGTAACTGAACAAAATATTACTGCTCATGGATTCGCCGATCGGATAGTGCCTATTTGTTCAGACCTGTTTTTGAATATGCCACCGATTAAATATAATGTAATGGTTACTAACCCACCATATGTGGATGCAGAAGATATGTCTGATTTACCAGCTGAATATCTGGTGGAGCCTAAATTAGCGCTTGCAGCAGGTTCTGATGGTTTAAAACTTGTCAGAAGAATTCTAGCCAATGCCTCACGTTTCCTGACAGAAAATGGGGTGCTAATTTGTGAAGTTGGTAATAGTATGTTACACCTTATTGAGCAATATCCGGATATTCCTTTTACTTGGTTGAAGTTTGAACAGGGTGGCGATGGGGTATTCATGCTAACGCAGAAACAACTTATTGAACATCAAGAGAAATTTAAATTATATATCGATTAACGGGTAATTATATTTTTTCATACAATAAAATAATTTATTCATTAATTATTATGATGAATGAGGAAAATAGGAAACAAAGGGGATGGCGGGAAATTCGATAGGACAACTTTTTCGTGTTACCACATTTGGTGAGTCGCATGGTTTGGCATTAGGATGCATTGTTGATGGCGTTCCTCCTGGTATGGCGTTATCAGAAAAAGATCTGCAAACCGATTTAGATCGTCGTCGGCCTGGCACTTCTCGTTATACAACCCCACGCCGTGAACTTGATCAGGTTAAAATTTTGTCTGGTGTTTTTAATGGTATAACGACAGGAACCCCTATTGGTTTGTTGATTGAAAATCAGGATCAACGGTCGCAGGATTATAGTGAGATCAAGGATATTTTTCGCCCTGGGCATGCAGATTACACCTATCAACAAAAATATGGTTTACGTGACTACCGCGGTGGCGGGCGATCTTCGGCACGTGAAACGGCAATGCGTGTCGCTGCAGGTGCAATTGCAAAAAAATATCTGCAACAAAAACTAGGCATAACTGTTCGGGCTTATTTAAGTCAAATGGGTGATATTTGCTGTGAACTAAAGGATTGGGATTTAGTTGAACAGAATCCTTTCTTTTGTCCTGATGCAACAAAATTAGACGCTTTAGATAGCTTATTACGTTTATTGAAAAAAGAAGGTAATTCTATTGGTGCTAAAGTAACCGTTATTGCTGAGCATGTTCCAGCCGGATTAGGTGAACCTGTTTTTGATCGATTAGATGCGGATATAGCTCATGCCATGATGAGTATCAATGCGGTTAAAGGTGTTGAAATTGGGGCTGGCTTTAAGGTGGTCACTTTAAAAGGCAATGAAAATCGGGATGAAATAGCGCGTGACGGATTTGTCAGCAATCATGCCGGTGGTATATTAGGTGGTATAAGTAGTAGTCAGCCGATTATTGTCCATTTGGCTTTAAAGCCGACTTCGAGTATTACCATACCGGGTAAAACAATTAATCAGCAAGGTGAAGAAATTGAAGTAATCACCAAAGGACGTCATGATCCCTGTGTTGGTATCCGAGCAGTACCGATAGCAGAAGCGATGATGGCAATCGTACTTATCGATCATTTTTTACGTCATCGGGCTCAATGCGGTGAATGAGTTTTTTGATCTTATGATATAAATATCAATGAAAGAACATAATTATAATCACCTTATTAATATTTTTAGTGTCTGTTTTGAGAAAGAATATTGCACACGTTTAATTAAAGGAGACGATGAACCTATCTATCTACCAGCAGATGAAAAGATACCCTACCATCGGATTATTTTTGCACGTGGTTTTTATGCGAGTGCTTTACATGAAATTGCCCACTGGTGTATAGCCGGAGAAACTCGGCGCCAACAAATAGATTTTGGTTATTGGTATTATCCAGATGGCCGGAATGAGCAAATACAAAACGCTTTTGAAAAAGTTGAAGTTAAACCACAAGCACTTGAATGGATGTTTTGTGTGGCGGCAGCGTTTCCCTTTAATGTTAGTTGCGATAATTTGGCTGCTGATTTTGCACCGGATCGATTTGCTTTTCAGTGCAAAGTCTATCAGCAAGTACTGAACTATCTAGCAAATGGTATTCCGGCTCGAGCGAAGAGATTTATTCAAGGGCTACAGTTGTTTTATAATACCCCTCCCTTAGTGAAGCAAAATTTTATTTACCCCGAAGAGCTATAAAAAATTTAGCTAATATAAAGGAACAAAACCATGCTTGCGGAATTGGAAACGCGTATTTTAACGCAAATTGACAATGATGTTGATAATGCTAGTCAAGATGAACTTTTTGCTGGTGGTTATTTACGTGGCCATTTAATATTGGCTATTGCAGAACTAGAAGCTGAAAATAAAAATAATATTGCAGCGCTTTCTGACCGTGTCGAACAGAGTATTGATAAGGCAATTAAGGCGGGTGAATTAAGTCCCCCTGATCAGCGATTGATATTAAATACCTGGCGCAAGTTGTTAGAAAATGCGCTTCAATAAGCAGAAAGCGAGTAACTTTAAATAATATATTGTCGCATTTTTAAAATGGGGTAACGATGTTGGTAAGATTAGCACTACCCACTGAAGCAGAAAAATTAGTCAATATTGAACGGTCAGCAGCAACTTTATTTCGTCAAATTCCAGAGCTTGCTTGGGTTGCTGATGAACAAGGCAAATCCGTTAACCAACATTTAGAGTTTATTGTTGATGGTGATTGTTGGGTAGCCGTTGAGGAACAACAGCTTGTTGGTTTTATTGAAGTTGAAGTGATGGATAAAGCTTTGCATATTTGGGAATTATCCGTTGATAGCCGATGGCAGAGAAGAGGAATTGGTCAGAGTTTATTGCAGCAAGCCATTATTCAGGCAAAACAACTAAACTGTGATCATGTTACTTTAACAACTTTTCGTGATGTTGCCTGGAATGGCGCTTATTATCAAAAATTGGGTTTTACAATTATTCCGGCCGAAAAGCTTACTTTGCCACTACAAGCTATCTTAAAAAGAGAGGTGGCTTATGGATTTATCGCCTCTTCGCGTTGTGCAATGCAATATACGGTTTAATAGAAATTAAATATTTTTGTTAAAAAGTTATTTCTCTAGTTTAATCGCTCGGCCTTGTAACAATTTTCTGATCCAAAATCGGCTTGGGTGGAGATTAGCCAATATTTCGTCGTCAAAAGGTAATGGTTCAGCAAAAATTTGGCTGCAAAGTAATTCCGCGCAAATTGGCGCACTACACAACCCTCTTGCTCCCAATGCGCCAATAACAAATAGATTGGCATGAATTGGCGCTTGCAAAATAGGTTGCTGCTCATTGAGTTGTTTATCTAGTTGTGCATATTGAAGAATAAGTTGATCAACATCGGGGACATTACCGACCATCGGTAAATGATCACGGGTAACACAGCGAATACTTTGACGTGATGCATTTTGGCTGATATCAATATCTTTTGTCCAACCAACATCAGGCAAACAAGTTAATAAGCGAGAATGGTTTTCTTGTTGTTCTAGTTTGGAATATTCTAGTGTCAGTTGATGACGTTTATAACTCGCGCCTAAGCAGTGATATTGATGATTTGCTGGCGTTAAATAGCCGGCATAACAGAGTGTCGTTTGCAGTTGGTTGAGTGTCGATGTGGTCGGAATATGACTTACTTGCCCTCGAACCGCACTTACTGGCAATTTTTCTGTTTGTGAAAATAGGGGGAGTTGATGGCCATTAGCGATAATGACGGTTTTATGCGTTATTTGCCGTTGCGCTTGTCCTTGATTGAATATCAATTTCCAGCCAGTGGGCGTATTTTCAAGTTGCATAAGGCGATGATTAAAATAACTGATTAAACCTTGTTGTTGCGCATATTGCCAACTATTGAATGTCAGCTCGGCAGGACATAGCCAACCGGCAGTTGGATAGTAGATGCCAGCATGGTTAACATCAACGCCACATAGGGTTCGTAATGTTTTTCGAGTTTCATGGCGTGCAAAGTCAGGTGGCCAGTTTTTTATCAATATTTGAGCAATTTTTTGCTGGTTTTTGGCGTCATAAGCTAATTGTACTAAGCCGTTCCAATCATGTTCAAATGCAATGCCTAATCGCTCAAGTTGGCTGTAGTGACGTTTTGCATAAGTAAAAGCAGTGATAAAAAAACGCTCTAAGCTATCGTCGCGACCGGTTAATAATGGATAAAGTGCACCTTGACGGTTGCCGGAAGCGTTTTGTGCCACGCTGGGATCCTGGCAATATAAAGTTACCCGACTTCCTCTTTGTAATAAAGCAAGTGCGGTCATCATACTGGCAATCCCGCCGCCAATAATAGCAATATCCTCGGTGGCGGATGCGGCATGTCGAGCGAACCAAGGTTGTGGCGCAGATTGTTGATTCACGGGTAATTGACCAACTAGCATTTCACGTTTACGGCCAAAACCTTTGATTTTTTTTACTTGAAAACCGGCTTTTTCTAATCCACGACGAACAATACCGGCTGAAGTAAAAGTGGCAAAAGTGCAACCATCACGTCCCCAATTTGCCATTGCAGTGAACAGTTGTTCACTCCACATTTGGGGATTTTTAGCCGGTGCAAAACCATCTAAAAACCAACTATCTATTTTATTGAAAAAATTAGCTTTTAATTGAGGTAATTGTTTATTTATATCACCAAACCAGAGATCGAGAATAATTGTTCCATTTTCCATAACTATTCTATGACAACCAGGTAACGATTGAGGCCATTGTTGACAAAGCTGTTTAGAAAAAATGGCGAGCTCAGGCCAAAATTGATGAACCTTTATTAAATCGGTAATAGACAAGGGATATTTTTCAAAACTGATATAGTGTAAACGTTGTAATTGGTTTTTAGGCGCTTGTTGGCGAAACTGAGTAAATAACTGGCAGACTGCCATAAAATTTAATCCCGTGCCAAAACCGGTTTCTGCAATAACATATTGTTTAGCTGAGTGAGACAGAAAGCGATTTGGCAACTGATTACCGGCTAAGAAAACATAACGTGATTCTTCTAAACCATTTTGCTTAGAAAAATAGACATCATCAAACTGTTCAGAGACGGGGATAGCTTGTTCATTCCAGCTTAATTTAGCTTGGCTGATCTCATTTGTATTCACAAAATTATCTACAATATTTTAAATAATTAGCCAATTCTAACGAATTTAACCTGAGTGTGCTAGCTAGCGCTAAAATATAAAAATGAGAAAAGATAATTTTTTCTGTAATTTTTTACCTGATCGGACTTGTTCAGCTTACAAGTGTAAGCTAAAGTAACAGGCTAAACTCCCAGTAAATGAATTTCGACTATGAGGTAATACAATCAATGAAGCGTGCAGTCATCACTGGTCTGGGCATTGTCTCCAGCATAGGTAATAACCAGCAAGAGGTACTGGCTTCTCTGAAAACGGGTCGTTCTGGCATCAGGTTTTCAGAAGAATTTGAAAAAATGGGTTTACGCAGCCATGTCTGGGGTAATATTCAACTGACCGAAGAGTATATTAAACAAAAAATTGATCGTAAAATTCTTCGTTTTATGAGTGATTGTTCTATTTATGCTTACTTGTCGATGGAAGAGGCTATTTCGGACGCTAAATTGACGCAGGCGCAAATCTCAAATACTCGTACCGGTTTAGTGGTTGGCTCTGGTGGTGGATCACCACGTAATCAAGTGGCTGGCTCTGATGGTATGCGAGCAAAGGGATTACGCGGTGTTGGTCCTTATATGGTGACCAGAGCAATGGCTTCAGGTGTTTCCGCTTGTTTAGCTACGCCGTTTAAAATTAAGGGCGTTAATTATTCTATCAGCTCGGCTTGCTCAACTTCCGCCCATTGTATTGGCCATGCTGTTGAATTAATCCAATTAGGTAAACAGGATGTAATTTTCGCTGGAGGTGGTGAAGAATTAAGTTGGGAATTAACCTGTGAATTTGACGCAATGGGAGCATTATCGACTAAATATAATGCCACTCCAGAAAAAGCTTCACGCACCTATGACCAAGATCGGGATGGTTTTGTCATTGCTGGTGGCGGTGGTATCGTAGTGGTAGAAGAATTAGAGCATGCTCTGGCGCGTGGCGCACATATTTATGCTGAAATTGTCGGTTATGGCGCGACGTCAGATGGTTATGATATGGTTGCTCCTTCTGGAGAAGGTGCGGTGAGATGTATGAAAATGGCATTGGCAGATGTTAAACAGGTTGATTATATCAATACTCATGGCACTTCAACGCCAGTTGGCGATACCAAGGAATTAGAAGCAATTACTGAAGTGTTTGGTAGCAATACGCCAGCGATTTCAGCAACTAAAGCAATGACCGGTCATTCTCTAGGGGCGGCTGGGGTTCATGAAGCTATTTATAGTTTGTTAATGTTAGAGCACGGATTTATTGCCCCAAGCATTAATATTGATAATTTAGATGAAAAAGCGCAAGCAATGAATATTATTACCCAGCCCACTGAGCAGAAATTAAATACGGTAATGTCAAATAGTTTTGGGTTTGGTGGAACTAATGCTTCGTTGGTAATGAGCAAATATCATTCATAATTATTTTATCACGAAGAAATAATTACCTACTGATAATCAATCAGTAGGTTTTTTGTTATTTACAATATAACCAAGTGATTGAATAAGTTATTCTACTTTTTTATTAGCCTTAGAGCGGTGGTGATTAAAAAGTTGTGTTAATGGTGTGCGTAATTGCTGCGCTAAAATAACACCGAGTAACACAATGCCACCACCAATTAAATGGTAGCTGTGCATTTTTTCTTTTAAAAATAAAACCGCGATAATAGCCGTAAATACGGGTGCTAAATTCATAAATATTGAGGTTGTATTAGCGCCAAGACGAAACACACCTTGAATCCATAAATAGGGTGCAATCAGCGAGGCTGCAATACCGGCAAATAAGATCAAATTAATATTTGCTGCGGTAATTGCTACTGTTTTAGCCAGTAAAAAGTTAGGCAATAATAGCAACACGGCAAAACTAATCTGGATATAAAGTGATTGCCAATTCGGTAATGGGATCGCCCAGTGTTTGGTTAATACCCCATAGAGTGAATAAGAGAGAGCAGCGATAAACATCAGTAATTGCCCTCGATTAATTCCCTGGCTAAAAAATAGCATTGGCTCACCTTGACTGACAAGCCAGATAAGCCCCATTAAGGATAAGAGGCTACCTATCACAATACCAATAGTAGGAATAGTGCGTAGCACAAAAATGCTGAGTATCACCGTTAACAAAGGAATAACTGAATTTAATACCCCCATAAAGGTTGCACTAACTGTATGGGCAGCATAATAAGCCAAACTTTGGTAAAGAACCATGCCAAGGGCGCCTAATATAAACAGTTTCCAACCATATTGTCTTAGCACAGTGCGATTTTTAATTATCCCTTTGATCATAAAAGGGGTGAGTATTAAAAAGGCCAGTAACCATCGATAAAAGGAAATAGCCGCAGGATCAATAACATTTGCTGCGGCTTTACTTACCACTGCATTAATCGACCACAATAAAACCGCCAGCAGGGGGAAAAGAAAATTTTTCATTATTTAGTCATACTTATCTTCAGTTAACTATTTTTGCTATTTTAACATTGTCTGCTTTATTATATATATTTATAATCAGACAATTGATCCGCTCTTTCTGCCAACATTACTGGAATGAAGAAAATCAAATATATACATGAGCCAAATGTTGTTGAGCCAGAAACCATCGTTTTTCTTAATAATGAATGGTTAGGTGATACTGAGTGTAAATTACATCGCCATACCTTTGGCCAATTAATTTATGTGGTTAAAGGTGTTATTGAAATGCAAGTTGCTACCCAGCATTATATTGCACCTCCTGAATTCTGTATTTGGATCCCAAGCGGTGTTGAGCATGCCACTTACAATAAAAAAAGTGTTAAGTTTAATATTTTAGATATTTCTCACTCATTCAGTCATGTGCTGTGTAAAAAACCTTGTATTATTCGTCAAACGCCTATTTTTCATACTATATTATTAGATTTTTATGCGCGCGAGATAACCCAACCGCAGACGGTGGAAGATATTCGATTAGCCCATGTTTTGATTGATCAATTAAAACGTTCACCTATTCAAAAGACGTATTTACCCGCCAGTAAAGATAAATTTTTAGCCCCTATTTTAACGCAATTACAACAAAATCCGGCAGATAATACCGCTTTAGCGATATGGGCTAAGCGGGTTTATACCTCAGAACGTACCTTGTCACGTCGTTGTCAGCAGGAACTGGGAATGTCATTTAGTGAGTGGCGCCAGCGGTTACGTTTTTTACATGCCATAATGAAATTAGAGCAGGGTTACAGTGTCCAGCAGGTGGCTTTTGATGTAGGTTATAGTTCCGCATCCGCATTTATTACCATGTTTCAACAGATTTCAGGCACAACACCAGAGCGTTTTCGCCAAAAAAGTGACGGTGAGCAAACCAGTTGTTAGGATTTATATCATTAACATGGCAAAATAGCAGCTTGCTACCTGATCGAATAGTAAAAAGCGATCGGTTAATCTTGATAAATATAATTGGGCATAGATAAGTGAAAATATTGATTGATGAAAATATGCCTTACGCAACTCAATTGTTTGCAACATTGGGTGAAGTTAAGGCTGTTTCTGGGCGTTCAATCTCATCGTCACAGCTAGCAACAGCAGATGCTTTAATGGTGCGTTCTGTTACGCAAGTCAATGAAGCATTACTTAAACAGAGTAAGGTAAAATTTGTTGGTACTGCAACGGCCGGATTTGATCATGTTGATAAGCAATGGTTAGCGCAAGCTGGCATCGCTTTTTCTGCCGCACCGGGTTGTAATGCGACGGCGGTGGTAGAGTACGTTTTTTCAGCTTTGTTGTTACTGGCTGAACGTGATCGCTTTGATTTGCGAGAAAAGACAGTCGGTATTGTTGGGGTTGGTAATGTTGGCAGTCGTCTTAATGCGCGTTTAAAGGCCTGGGGCGTCAATACGTTACTTTGTGATCCGCCACGGGCGGCGGCTGCTGATAATAGCGAACAATTTTGGCCACTGGAAAAATTAGTTAGTCAGGCGGATATCTTAACTTTTCATACCCCTTTAAATAAATCTGGCTGCTATTCATCATATCATTTATTAAATGAAGAGTTGCTTGCTGCTATGCCAGCAGGACGTATTTTGCTAAATACTAGCCGTGGGGCTGTTATTGATAATCAGGCATTATTAAAAGCCTTAGAAAATGGTAAGAAAATCGACGTTATATTAGATGTTTGGGAACATGAGCCCTTTCTTTCCTTACCTTTGTTAGCCAAAACTCGCATTGGTACACCACATATTGCCGGCTATTCTCTGGAAGGTAAAGCGCGCGGTACTACCCAGATTTTTGCTGCATTTAGCCAGTTTTTAGGCCAAGTGGCGCAAATTGAGCTAGCAGATTTACTCCCTATTGCCGAGTTTAATGAAATTACCTTTCGCGGTGAATTAACCCAGGCAAATTTAAAACGTTTAGTGCATTTAGTTTATGATGTCCGTCGTGATGATGCATTATTAAGAAATGTTGCTCATCTCACTGGCCAGTTTGACCATTTACGCAAATATTATCCAGAACGCCGTGAATGGTCATCGCTAAAAGTGAGTTGTGATAATGTAGATGCCGCTAATACACTAAAAATGCTAGGCTTCGATAGTAAATTAATTTGATCAAATGCATAGAAGATTGGAGAAAACCAACATGACAGAAGGTTGGAGTATTGCATTATTAGGCGCAACAGGTGCGGTTGGTGAAGCCGTATTAAGTTTATTACAAGAGCGCCAGTTTCCAGTTGGTGAGTTATTTCTATTAGCCAGTGAAAATAGTGCCGGAGAAAGTATTCGTTTTAATGGCAAGCAGCACTCTGTCATAGATGCACAGTTATTTGATTGGGCACAGGCACAAATCGCTTTTTTTGTTGCCGGTAAAGAAGCGTCTGCTCGTTATGCAGAGCAAGCGGCACAAGAGGGCTGCATTGTCATTGATAGTAGTGGTTTATTTGCGCTGGAACCGGATATTCCATTAGTTGTACCTAATGTTAATCCCCATGTGCTGACTGATTATCGTAACCGTAATATTGTTGCCATTGCTGATAGTTATGTCAGTCAATTGTTAGTTGCCGTTAAACCGCTAATTAATGTTGCCGGTATTCATCATTTAATCTTAACTAATTTATGTTCAGTTTCTGTGCATGGCAAAAGTGCAGTGGATGAATTGGCCGGTCAAAGTGCCCGATTATTAAATGGCTTACCCGTTGATAATGAGCATTTTGCTAAACAGTTAGCATTTAATCTATTACCATTATTAAGTGATGTTGAAGGTTCGGTGCCGCAAGAGCGCTGTTTAGTTGATCAAGCGCGGAAAATTTTACAGAATGATGGATTATCGATAGTTGTCAGTTGCTTACAAGCGCCGGTTTTTTATGGTAATGCACAAGTGGTTCATGTGGAAACATTACGTCCAATAACCGTACAAGAAGCCTGGCAAGAAATTGCTCAATTTGATGATATTCAGCTGGTTGGCGAAGATGATTTTCCAACTCAGGTAACCGATGCTTCCGGTAGTGATCAATTAAGTATCGGTTGTATGCGTAATGATTATGGCGCACCTGAGATATTACAGTTTTGGTCGGTTGCCGATAATACCCGATTTGGTGGTGCTCGAATGTTACTAGAAACTGCGGAGCGATTAGTGCAGGAGCAATATTATTAATGTTGGAAAAGCAATCTCCTTTACCAATGTTTAAAATTGCGTTAGGCATTGAGTATGATGGTAGCCATTATTATGGTTGGCAGCGTCAACAACAGGTAAAAAGTATTCAAGCTTGTGTGGAGTCTGCGCTAACTAAAGTCGCGCATGAATCTATTCAAGTCTGTTGCGCTGGACGCACGGATGCAGGTGTCCATGCTACAGGCCAAGTGATCCATTTTGAAACGTCTGTGATACGTAAAGATTCAGCCTGGACGATGGGCGTTAATAGCCATTTACCCGCTGACATCGCCGTACGTTGGAGTAAAGACGTTGAGCCGGATTTTCATGCTCGTTTTAGTGCCACTGCGCGTCGATATCGTTATATTATTTTCAATCATCGATACCGACCAGCAATATTAGCCGCAGGCGTTACCCACTATCATGCACCTTTAGATGCTGAAAAAATGCATATTGCAGCGCAAGCATTGGTTGGCGAGCAGGATTTTACTTCATTTAGAGCTATTCAGTGTCAATCTAAATCGCCTTGGCGTAATATAAAGCATGTTCATGTCAACCGTTATGGTGACTATATTGTGGTTGATATCAAAGCTAATGCCTTTGTTCATCATATGGTTCGCAATATTGTTGGTAGTTTGCTGGCGATAGGGTGTGGTGTTCAGGATATTAACTGGATTGCCGAGCTTTTAGCATTGAAAGATAGAACCAAAGCGGCGGCAACTGCAAAAGCAGAAGGGCTTTATTTAGTTGCTGTCGATTATCCGTCAAAATATAAATTACCTAAAACGACCGTAGGACCGCTTTTTTTGCCAGAATAATGAATTTAATTTTGCGTTTATATAGGCAGTGTTAAAGTTGCCAACTATTGGATTTTTTATGGAACTTTTTACTTTTATTATTGATTTTATTATACACATCGATCTTCATTTAGCTGAGTTAGTGGCTAAGTATGGCATTTGGCTATATGCCATTTTATTTTTGATAGTATTTTGTGAAACTGGACTCATTGTTACGCTTTTTTTACCAGGTGACTCGTTATTATTTGTTGCTGGTGCATTGACGGCACTGGAGAGTAATGATTTAAACGTTCATTTAATGGTAATATTAATAATTATTGCTGCGATTATTGGTGATGCTGTTAATTATACTATTGGCCGCTTATTCGGCGAACGTCTATTTCGTAATCCCAATTCAAAAATTTTTCGCCGGATTTATTTAGAAAAAACGCACCAATTTTATGAAAAACATGGCGGTAAAGCGATTATTTTAGCTAGATTTATACCTATTATTAGAACGTTTGCTCCATTTGTCGCAGGGATGGGAAAAATGTCCTATCGGCATTTTGCTTTTTATAATGTGGCAGGGGCTTTATTATGGGTTCTATTATTTACTTATGCGGGTTACTTTTTTGGTGATTTGCCAATTGTTCAGCAGAATTTAAAATTATTAATTGTGGCAATTATTTTAATTTCTATTCTGCCGGCTATTATTGAGATTTGGTGCTATCGTCGAGCATCAATTAAAGAAAAACAGGTTGTTAAACCAAAAAAATAGATAGTCATTAGCAGGTTTGATCAGTTTTTTATCCACTATGCTTTGGCATTGTGGTTTAATGATTAACATAATAATGAGACTGATAATGTAATTTCAGACAGAAAGGTCTATTAATGAGCTGGATTGAAAAGATTCTTAATAAAAGCAATATTACCCAGACTCGCAAAGCGAGTATTCCTGAAGGGGTTTGGACAAAATGTGATAGCTGCGGTCAAGTGCTCTATCGTGCTGAATTAGAAAGTAATTTAGCCGTATGTCCAAAATGTGATCATCATATGCGTATTTCGGCTCGCCAACGTCTGGCTTCTTTTCTTGATGAAGCAACCACGGCAGAATTAGGTAGTGAATTAGAACCGAAAGATATTTTGAAATTTCGTGATTCAAAGAAATACAAAGATCGCATATCAGCGGCGCAAAAAGCGACACATGAAAAAGATGCTTTAATTGTGATGAAAGGCACTCTTAAAGGTATGCCAGTTATTGCGGCAGCTTTTGAATTTGCTTTTATGGGTGGCTCAATGGCTTCGGTTGTTGGTGCACGTTTTGTACGTGCGGTTGAGCAAGCACTGGAAGATAATTGTCCATTAGTCTGTTTTTCTGCCAGTGGTGGTGCTCGTATGCAAGAAGCATTAATGTCGTTGATGCAAATGGCAAAGACCAGTGCAGCACTGGCGAAGATGCAGGAGCGAGGGCTTCCCTATATTTCAGTACTTACCGATCCAACCATGGGCGGAGTATCAGCAAGCTTAGCCATGTTAGGGGATATTAATGTTGCTGAGCCGAAAGCGCTAATTGGCTTTGCCGGCCCACGGGTTATTGAGCAAACCGTACGTGAAAAATTGCCAGCAGGTTTCCAACGCAGTGAATTCCTGATTGAAAAGGGCGCGATTGATATGATTGTCAGACGGCCTGAAATGCGGGATAAATTAGCTGAAATACTGGCTATGTTAACTCATCAAACCGTTCAAGACGCAAGCCAAATGGATGTAATTACCTTAGTTGACGATGATCTGGAGCCACCCTATCGTGAGAAACCCGAAATTGACAACAAATCCGATCAAAAATGACAATATATCTGATCCTTTGATGATACCAGAGGCGACCTCTTCTTTAGCTAGCTGGTTAACTTATTTAACCAATCAGCATAATAAAATTATCGATATGGGGCTGGATCGGGTTGGTATTGTTGCTCGTCAACTGGATCTTTTACAACCGGCACCGAAAGTGGTTACGGTTGCAGGAACAAATGGTAAAGGAACTACCTGCCATACACTGGAAACTATTTTAATTGAAGCCGGATTAAAAGTCGGCGTTTATAGCTCTCCACACCTGCTGGATTATACTGAGCGTGTTAGGATCCAAGGTAAAACATTGCCTGAAGAGGAATTTTGCCGCGTTTTTGCTGCTATTGAATCTAAACGCGGCACAACAACCTTGACCTACTTTGAATATGGTACCTTAGCAGCTTTGCAATTATTTAAACAGGCTAAACTTGATGTAGTTATTTTAGAAGTCGGTTTAGGTGGACGATTAGATGCCACCAATATTGTGGATGCGAATATTGCAGCGATCACCAGCATTGCATTGGATCACATTGATTGGCTTGGTAATGATCGGGAACAGATTGGTTATCAAAAGGCCGGTATTTTTCGTTCAGGACGCTATGCGGTTGTGGGTGAACCCGATATGCCAAAGTCGATTAATGAGGTAGCTCAAGCATTGGGCGCAAAGTTATTTCGTTGTGGGGTAGATTGGCAATTTGAACCACAAAATGATCATTGGCATTGGCAATCCCATGAGCATGATTTTAAGCAGTTACCTTTGCCAAATGTCCCATTGGCTAATGCTGCAACAGCATTGGCAATTATTGATTGTTTAATCAAAGAGGGTGATGCCATTAGTCGGGCCATATCTTTGCAAGCGATTCAGCAGGGATTAATCAAGGCCAAATTACCCGGACGCTTTCAAATTATCTGTCAGCAACCATGTGTAATTTTAGATGTTGCGCATAACCCCCATGCAGCGGCTTATTTAGCCGATAGACTCTCTTGCTTGCCTAGGCAGAAAAATACTAAAGTTTATGCAGTTGTCGGTATGTTAGCCGATAAAGATATAAAAAGTACTTTATCTTATCTGGCTCCCCAGGTTGATAAATGGTATCTCGCTTCATTAAGTGAAATACGTGGCGCTGATGCTGCACAATTAGCACAATATGTTGATTCACCTTACCAATTTGATACGGTTAAAGATGCCTGGTTGCAAGCAATGAATGAAGCTAATGAACAGGATATAGTCGTGGTTTGTGGCTCATTTCATACTGTCGCTGAAGTGATGGAACTGCAGATAAAAGAGGAAAGCTTAAGTGGCCAGTAAGTTTCAAAACCGTTTAGTGGGAACGATTGTTATTGTTGCCATTGGGGTTATTGTATTACCGGTATTATTGGATGGGAACAAGAAATACAATGAAACTGAATTTGCAGCGATCCCTTTGGTGCCTAAAAGCAGCGATGAATATGAAATTGAACCTATTGCGCCAATTAATCCAAAACCACTAGTGACACCCTCAGAGAGCGCTGCACAAGCAATGATTTCTGAAGCTATTTCTGATTCAAAAGCCAAATTAGCAGATAGTCAGTCCACTCAACAGCAAGCAAAGTCAAAACCGGTAGCTAAAGTTGAAAAACCAGCGTTAGAGCCAGAACAAAGTACTAAGTCGAATGAGAAAAGCAAAGCACCACAGGGACGGGCTTATGTCATTCAGTTGGGCGTACTAAAAAATGCAGCAAAAGTGGAAGAGATTATTGCTAGATTACGTTTATCTGGCTATCAGGTCTACACTGAGCCATCATTACCCGTTAATGGTCAATTGACACGAATTTTTATTGGCCCAAATGCGTCGAAAGAAAAATTGCAGTCCAGTTTGTCGGAATTGAAAGATTTAACCGGCTTACAAGGTCAAATACGCAGTTATAAGCCTTAAAATGGGTATGTACTAATAGACAAAACATATTGATACTAATCGATTATATTAATTACTTACGCGGCGATCATGATTTATCTTTTCGCCGCAAATTTTTGCCGCTGTTCAGCAAAATATCTAACGCAAACGTTTTTGTTTTCTGCTAAAATGCGTTCGACCATGCTGAATGTTTAATTTCTTGGATTAAAATTATGGTTTGGATTGATTACGCTATTATTGCCATTATTGGTTTTTCTGCCTTGGTTAGTTTAATTCGTGGTTTTGTACGAGAAGCTTTATCATTGATTACCTGGGGTTGTGCTTTTTTTGTTGCTAGCCAATTTTATCCTTATCTGGCAACTTATTTGACTCGTTTCGACGACCCGCTGATCAAAGATGGTATTGCCATTGCGATCTTATTTATTGCAACGTTAATTGTAGGTGCTGTAGTCAATTATGTAATTAGTTCGTTAGTTGAGAAAACAGGATTATCAGGCACTGATCGGGTGTTAGGCGTCTGTTTTGGTGTATTGCGCGGTATATTAATTGTGTCGGCAATCTTGTTTTTCCTGGATACTTTTACACCCTTGCCAAAAAGTGAAGATTGGCAACGTTCTGAATTGATACCCCAATTTAGTCATATTATTAGATGGTTTTTTGATTATTTAAAAAATGCGTCAAGTTTTTTACCGGAAAATATCACTCCGCTTGGCTGATGAGGAAAAAGTTGATGTGCGGTATTGTCGGTATTGCTGGTTTCACACCAGTTAACCAATCAATTTATGATGCGCTAACAGTGCTTCAACATCGTGGGCAAGATGCTGCAGGTATTGCGACAATTGATGAAAATAAACAATTTCGTCTACGTAAGTCGAATGGCTTAGTAAAAGATGTGTTTGCCGCCCGCCATATGCTGCGCTTGCGGGGCAAAATGGGGATTGGCCATGTGCGTTACCCAACCGCAGGTAGTTGTAGCGCTTCCGAAGCGCAACCTTTTTATGTTAATTCACCTTTTGGCATTACATTGACCCATAATGGTAATTTGACTAATGCGCATGAATTAAGAAAAACGCTATTTGAAACGGCTCGTCGTCATGTAAATACTTCTTCTGATTCAGAAATTTTGCTCAATGTCTTGGCTCACGAACTCGATCAATTTGCTCATTTTCCGCTGAGTGCGGAAGATATTTTTAGCGCAATTGCGGCAATGCATAACAAAGTTCGTGGTGCTTATGCTTGTGTCGCAATGATTATTGGGCATGGTTTAGTGGCGTTTCGTGACCCGTTTGGTATTCGCCCTTTAGTGCTTGGCAAGCGCACATTGGAGGATGGCCAAAATGAGTATATGGTTGCTTCGGAAAGTGTCGCTTTAGATACCCTTGGTTTTGAATTTTTGCGTGATGTGGCACCAGGGGAAGCAATTTATATTACTGAACAGGGGCAACTTTTTTCCCGTCAATGTGCAGAAAATCCACAGCTAACCCCTTGTCTGTTTGAGTTTGTTTATTTAGCTAGACCCGATTCTTTTATTGATAAAATATCGGTTAATAAAGCTCGTTTGCGGATGGGGCAAAAGTTGGGCGCCAAAATTGCCCGCCAGTGGCAGGATTTGGATATTGATGTTGTGATCCCGATCCCTGAAACTTCTTGTGATAGTGCACTAGAAATTGCTTATATTTTGGGTAAACCTTATCGCCAAGGCTTTGTTAAAAACCGTTATGTAGGGCGCACTTTTATCATGCCGGGACAGCAAGAAAGACGTAAGTCGGTACGTCGTAAGCTCAATGTTAATCGGGCCGAATTCCGCGATAAAAATGTTTTATTAGTCGATGATTCTATTGTGCGCGGAACAACTTCTGAGCAGATTGTTGAGTTAGCACGTGAAGCAGGCGCAAAAAAGGTCTATTTTGCTTCGGCATCACCAGAAGTTCGTTTTCCCAATGTTTATGGTATTGATATGCTGTCAGCTAATGAGTTGATTGCTCATGGCCGTGAAGTCGATGAAATTTGTCAACTTATTGGTGCGGATGATTTAATTTTCCAGGATCTTTCTGATTTAATTGCTGCTGTTAGAGAGGAAAATCCAGATATTACTGCTTTTGAAAGTTCGGTCTTTAATGGTATTTATGTTACTAAAGATATTGATCAAGCTTATCTGGATTATCTGGAAAATCTCCGTAAGGATGATCAGTTAAAAGAACATAATGAAATTGAAAATTTAGAAATTTACAACGAAGGCTAATTTGTTGTTATATTTTGAATTAAGTTAGACTTCATCGGATATCGTTAAGTTTACAATCCTGAAGTCTATTTTATCGTTATTATTGAGCAAAAATGATGCAGAGAATAATTATCGGACTAACAGGTGCCAGTGGTGCGATTTACGGTATTCGCTTACTCGAGGTTTTACGTTCTGTTGCTGATATTGAAACCCATTTAATTGTTAGCTCGGCCGCCAAGCAGACATTAGCAATCGAAACCACTTATAGTCTACGTGATGTTCAAGCAATGGCTGATGTTGTTTATGATAATAGGGATATTGCTGCAGCCATTTCTTCTGGCTCATTTATTACCTCCGGTATGATTATTATGCCGTGTTCAATAAAAACCTTATCTGGCATTGCTAATAGTTACAACGATACGTTAATTGCGCGTGCGGCTGATGTGATTTTGAAAGAGAAGCGTAAATTAATATTAGGTGTCAGAGAAACACCTTTACACTTAGGCCATTTGAGATTAATGATGAATGTTATAGAGATTGGTGCGATAATTTTTCCACCGATGCCAGCTTTTTATCATCAGCCAGAAACAATACAGGATATTGTCGATCAAACTGTCAATCGCGTATTAGATCAATATGGTATCACATTACCCCAAACGTTGTTTACTCGTTGGCAGAATGCTAAGTAATTGTTTCTTCTGATGAAGTTAGCAGTAATGATTCTAACGCTTTTTTTAAGTCAACATAGTGAAATTTAAATCCAGCTTCTTCAAGCCGCTTTGGTATAGCTTGCTGTCCACTTAACATTAATGCGGCGGATTCTCCCATAATCGATTTAATAACAAATTCTGGCGTTCTAATCAGTGCTGGGCGATTAAGAACCTCAGCCAGGATGGCACTAAACTGGTCATTATGAACGGGATAAGGAGAAGTAATATTAAACGTGCCAGATAATGCAGGCGTCTCCAGTAGATAAATAATAGCATTGACCACATCATCAATATGAATCTAGGGAATATACTGTTTTCCTTTGCCTATTGGCCCGCCTAATCCGGCTTTAAATATCGGTAACAATTTCCTTAGCACCCCGCCTTCTTTTGCCAGCACGACTCCGGTTCGTAGCAAACAAACGCGAGTTTTGTCACTTTCGGCTTGTAATGCCAAGGATTCCCATTTTTTGCATAATTGGTTAGTGAATTCGGCATGGGGCATATCTGATTCAGTGACAACGGTTTGTCCCTGATCACCATAATAGCCAACTGCTGAGCCAGATATAAAAGTTTTTGCTGGTTTTTTGCTAGCCTTAATCAGTTGGCTTAAGCGTTCGGTCATTTTCCAGCGGCTTTCACATAGAATTATTTTTTGTTCTTTAGTCCAAGGTTTATTTGCAATTGGTTCACCGGCAAGGTTAATAATGGCATCAAAGCCATCGAGATTATCAATCTCGTTTAAGTTTGTCAGACAATCAACATGACGACCAAATAGGGTGTAAACTTTTTGACATGATCGGCTCAAGACGGTGATAGTGTGTGAATGTATCACAAGCTGTTGCACCAGCCGTGAGCCAATTAAACCTGTACTGCCAGTAATAAAAATCCGCATTATCACTCCGTGGTTTTCATTTACGCTATAAGTAACTATAGCATTGATATTTAAAGAAACAGCAGATAATTAGACGGTGATTATAATCAATAAACTGGCTAGAAAGATGGTAGCTAATTTATTGGTTAATAAAACTTCGCCAAATTAGGTTAATTGATATTATTGGCATTGCTAATATTGATTTTTAGTTAGTTTATTATTTAATTAAAACAAAAACAAATTAAATAATGAGTTATATAATGATTTTTTATTCATATGGCTGATGAGATTATTAAAACCATGCTAAAAATCATATTAGTTAAGTTTATTTATTTTAATTTTCATGAAAAGAGAATTATATTCATCAATAAATTCACTATGAAAAAATATGTTATTTTATAGATAGTTAATGTGTAAAATGAAATTAAATGGGTAATACCGATTTAATAATAGTCATATTTTTATTCATTACTATTGTTGTTGGTTGTTATTTATAAAAAATCAGAGTATAGATAAAAATAATTAATATTGAAATGGTTAATATATTCCAGTTATTTTCTAGCTTTTTATTTAGCGGCTAAAATGAGTCTATCTGGTTTTTATATTTTACTAAATTAGCGCTTATTATCATTTTATTAGAGGTTATAAAAATTAATCGTTGTGATTATATGCCTAAGTGGGTTGTTTATTTCATTTATCAACGACCATTAGCGTAAACGCTTTTGTATCTGCTAATAACAGACTATGATTATTTAAGCGGTAGTTAAAAATGTGGTGCGAAAAATGCGCAGATGGCTATTTAAGTTTGAGACTTGGTTTGCATCAAAATGTTGCTGAGTTTAGACTCAAGTAAATAGATTGATGACCACTTAATAGTGAGAAAGGTTTTAAGATGGGACAAGTAATAAGCGAAGTAGTTGATGCAGAATGGATTGATATTGTTGACGACAAAAATAAAGTCATTGCCCAGGCGACACGTCAGCAGATGAGAGCAGAGAATTTGCGTCATCGAGCGGCCTATATTATTGTGCATGATGGTATGGGCAAAATTTTGGTTCAACGTCGTACCAAGACGAAAGATATTTATCCTGGCTTACTAGACGCAACTGCGGGTGGAGTGGTAACCCGTGGTGAAGGTATGTTAGCTGCTGCAAGGCGAGAAGCAGAAGAAGAGTTGGGAATTGCCGACGTACCTTTTGCTGAGCATGGACTTTTTTATTATGAAACCCCTAAGTGTCGGGTATGGGGCGGCTTGTTTAGCTGTGTTAGTCATGGCCCTTTTGCTTTACAGGAAGCCGAAGTGGAATCGGTTTTTTGGTTGACGCCAGAAGAGATTAATACCCGTAATCATGAATTTACGCCCGATTCGCTAAAAGCCGTTTCACTTTGGTTAGCTCGCAATAATAATGAGTTGCAAAAGACTAAGTTGTGCCAGAAGGTTGATTAGCCATCAGCTAGCACTTATAAATCATGGTATAGCACCCTAGCGTTAAGCGTTACTCAGCCATAATTTATCAATTTTTATTAGTGATATTATAAGATTATATGGCAAGAAATTTTATGCTGTCCTTTCTACATACCAATAAAACTTGACGCTATAGTGGCTGTATCGGATATGCCACTCAGACACGTATTCTGATCCTAGGCGTCAAATTTTTGCATTCTTTTTTCAGTTATATTCGGATTATATTTTAGTTACGAGCTGTTTATATTTTGTTCATATTGATGATAGTATTGTCATACTGATAGTATGGTAAACAACAAGGATGTTGTCCTATGAAAGATAAAACAACGGCTATAATGATGTTGGCTGCTACAGTGATTACCGCTACTGCGCAAGCCAGTGAAATAAATATGTGGCGCGAACCAGCACCGATTGTCAAAGAAGGCAAATTTTTTTCTGTCATTCAAGACCGAGGAACTTTGCAAAAGGCGGTTAAAAGTAGTAATAACGAATTTCTTTTTTCAGAAAAAGGAGCAGGTGTTAAGCCGCTGGTACTCATTGGCTCACCGGTGGAGATTTTTGAATATCTCAAAAAAAATGAAACCTGTGGCATCGAAAACCATCTACAGGAAATCCCTGAAATATACATGGGTATCACAAGGTACATACCGCGCAAACGTTTTAGTGGACTTTTCCCGTTACAGGATTTTTTAGTTCAAACCCTTGCTCAGTTGCTTAAATTTGTACCAGTCGGGACAGTGATTACCGATGCAGCGGGTATTCCTGCGGATCTTAAAGAACTTTATAGCATTACAAATTCGCTTAAAAGTACAGAAAAATCCGCTGGTGATATACTCTACGTAAAATTTAGTTATCTTCCAGAAGATGGAATGCAAAAAATTGGTAGCCGTTCGGTTAGTTTTGGTCGTGTATTACATTTGATGCAGAATAAAAATTACCGCTAGAGTCTGTCAAAGTTGTGAAAATGGTGTTTATGGTTAGCAAAATGAAAATCCGTTTTTAGCTATTTTGACCTTAAATTTTGTTGCTAGAATCCCAGTAATAGTGAACAGTCTGATAGGAGGTTCCGTGCACACTGGTGCTAAAATGCCATTTCATCCATGAAAATCGCTTATTATCTGCTAAGTAATAGCATATTATCTTTTTTATTTTAGATAACATGCTATTGGTTTGAGTAAATGATTAATTGGTTAAATCTGCCGCAGTATCATTTTCATCTTCGCTGACAGTAAACCAGGGATAATATTGTTGGCGTCGCTCATAGCCTTTAGCGGTAACCGTTCGTATTTCCCGCCCTAACGGATCGTAATAGTGAGTGTCAGCATAGTAGTCATCACGGCCGCTATCATCAATAATATAATGCCAGCTATTACTAAAAAAAGGTTGATATTGGCGAACAACTAACCCCTTATTATCATATTCTACCCGGCCAGTGACTGCCCATCGTGTTGTAGTCGGTGCCTGTTTTGCTGCACCACGTTTATTTTTGGCTAGATTGCCAGCTTTAGTAACGATATAAGCATCACCCGCGGGTACCCGTAGTGCTGTTTGTAGGGATCGGCCAGCGCCATCGATAAAGTTAATTTGTTGTCGTTGCTGTTGTTGATCGTCAGGATAATAACGATCGGTGGTGACAGATAAAATATAGGGAGGTTGCCTTTCAGGATCATTTGCAAACAGTGTGTTATCTAACGCCGTTTTGTTATGACGTAACCAGCGTTGGTAACCAATAACATTGATATTACCTTTTTCATCAATAACCTGCTTATCGTCATAGGATGAATTTTTCACTATTGCGATAATCTCTTTTGTTGCCGGTTTCATCCATGCTTCTGGTGCATAGAAATAGAATTGGGCGACAGGTTGGGGTGATGGCATAGTCAATGCGGTATCAATGGAGTCAGGTGGAATAAAAGGCAACATCCGGTGGCGGAAATCCCGCCGGCTGTCCTTCTTCAGTACCTCAAATTCGACTAGAAGAGACGCGACCGAAGGCATCAAAATTGGCATAACTGATATTATCGTTAATATCTATAATCTGATAAGGTGTCAGAAAACGGTAATCATAATCGGCATGGGTAAAGTAGCCGGCAGCATCAGTTGTACTTACTATGCCACAGTAATAGGTATGCCATTGATAGTCGGTTGCGCCGGTTAATAATGAGTGTCGTTGAAGATAAGGGCAATAAAATCCTTCTGCACCATAATATTCACTATAGTTAAGTCGGGTTACCCAAATATTTTTATTTTCTTCCCCCGGACGTGGGAACAGGTATTCGGTTTTGACATATCCAGCATTGGTTAAATATTCTTCAATTTGCGCCTCAGATAGTACCGGCTCAAATGCGGCCAAACTCAGTTGATCAAACTCGGCTTGTTCAGTAAAGGCGACTAACGCTTGCAGGGTGGGGACCGATATTGGTGTATTTTCTCCACCCGCGAGGTAGTAAATTTTACTTTGTCCGGCGTACTCTCGTGGTGTATTTTCACTCAATATGCCATCGGGATTTAATAGGGATTCTAGCGAAAATCCTTCAGTTGGCACATCGCTGGCTGGCAAGGTAATCATATCTGTCCGTTGCTCATCAGCAATATTTAACCGCCATTGTTCTTGGGTTTTTAAATTGTGATAGCGGATTTGATTTTCGCTTATGCGTAATAGTTGTTGTTGTGGATCATAACTCTGCTCAAAGGCACCCTCTGGTAACCAGAGCGAAGGGGGTATTATACTGCCTGGTCGACGAGGATAATTGATGGCAACATTATGGATTAAGCTGCCGTTTTCATCAAAAGCTAGATTAACGTTTTGGCTAAAGAGTGGATCTTCAGCAATACGTTCATAATTGTAATCCCATTGTTCCAAAGACATTGGTGCCATGGCTAAGCCAGTTTTGGCGGTTGTGACAGCCGGAATTTGCCTAACTTGATAACGGTAATAGGTAACGCTGTAAGGATTTTCGGCGTCAGCGGCATGATCTAAACCATAAAGTTCACTGCGTAATGGACTGCCTTTTAATGATCGATAAGCCCAGAATTTTTGCTCTTCATCAGGCGAGCTGATTGGAATATCCTGACCTTGTTGATATTGGGTGAGGCGGGTATTACCGACTGGAAACGCCTGTTTATCCCCTTGCCAGTATTCGCTACTGAAAGACACTTCGTCATTGGTATTACCGATATGAAACCATTGGCGTAAAAGTGATGGCATACTACGTTGATCGGTATTGCCAGTTGCATCTTCGGTTGAATCGACAATATCGACGCGGCCAAATCCACGAAATTCGCGCTCGATACCATCATACATACCATGAAAATAATTAACACTTTGGCTAAAACAACTCATGGTAATTTCATCAAGCTGGTTAATTTTATTGAGCAGTTGGATGGGGAACGGCAGGTGACTGGCATAGCTTTTATTTTGTTGGATTGCTTGTTGTTTTTCATCCAACCAAAATTGGACAGAACTGCGATAGTAAAAACGGCTATCGGTACCACAATTATTATTTTGCCGATTAAGCAGGTAAGGTTTTTGACTGGCTAGATCATAACGCCAGTGTTGTTGTTGCATATGCGGTATGCTCAAGATCAAACTGGCGACGCCTAAGCCTTGAATATCCGCAATCCACAACTGACAAGTATCATCATAGGCCACACTGTTAGGTAGCGGTATGGTGAATGGTGCGGCGAAGCTATTGCCTGACTGATTCATGTAAATCAACAGGTGATCGGACATTAGATAAATAATATCGGTTGTACCTGAGCCGTCTAGATCGGCTAAATAGAGTTGTTTTGGATCAAAGCTTTCTTGCGGTTGTTGAAAACCGCTAAGCTGAATCGGGGCACCAAATAAACCTTGGCCAAGGTTAGGCCAGCAAGTCACTTCGTTATGGCGAATACTGACCAAATGTTGCTGGCCGGAACCTAATAGATCACTAAAGGCGACTAATTGGCGCTCATCTCTGCCAATAATCGGTAATGCTACTGATGGAGCTTGTGGGCAATTGACTGCCGTGGCAAAACTTTGTCGTTGATTAGCATAAAAACGCACGCTTTTCGGGCCTATGAGTGTAATGTCCGCTAATCCGGCACCGGTAATATCGGCAAATTGGGCTTGATTATTTTGTAATTCGGTAGGAATAGCTAGCAGTGGAATAAAGTCACTCCAGCTTCTATCTGGATGTTGGGCATAATAACCACTAATATTGATTTGGTTTACAAACCATTCCAGCCGTCCATCACCATTAATATCCATTAAAGTGCCACCATTGAGTAGGGTAGGTATATTAGGTAACTGTTGTGGTGGCGAATAAGTAATTTCATCGGTTTGTGATTGGCCACGTATCTGGTCACGATAGTACCAGGCATAATTATCTTGATATAGAATGCCGGCAATGCCTTCACCATACAGATCAACCAGATAGTACTGTTGTTGATCTTTCATGCTATTAAATTCGATTAAAGGTTGCCAATCTTGAGCGGGCGGTGGACCAAATAGTTGATAATCAAATTCAATCGGTGGTAACAATAGCGAATTATTTCCATCGTGGGCCAGTTGCCGGCAACGGATTAGCTGGCTAACGATGGCTTGTTGATCATAGTGTAACTGTAAACGACGAACCAGTGCAGGTGGTCTGTTTTCGTGAGGTAAATCTTGCAGTCGTTGCAGGTCATGAAACATTAATACTTGTTGGCATAGACGGCGAGTGCGAATTTCAAAGCCATACTCAAAACGTGAAAAAGGATCTTGTCGCATAGACCAAGCTTGTTGTGGTAGAAATTCAGGCGCTTGATCAGTCTGATTACTCCGCTCGCCATAATCCAATATTAGGTAAAATAACCAATCGGTTGGAGGCGGTATGGTGTCGGTTAAACTATACAGTGGCGCATAGGCGCTCAGGTTACCGTAACTTACCGTCGTTAAATATCGTTGTGCTGTAGCTGATGGATGTTGTAGCCGTTCCTGCTCAGAAGTTCCTTGGTCATTTTCCGCTTGATGTTGATATAAAATGTGCTCTCCGTTAGGTGAAACTGATTCTTCTAGTAACCATACGGCAATGTGTTGCTCTTCGTTAGGGTCAAAAATTCTGGCATTGGCCGATTTACCTAAACAGTGGATCTGCCCATCCGGTGAGTAAATCAACCAGAAAGGCATTTGACTGGATTGCGCCGCTACGGGTTGCCAGTATTCGACGCGTTCGGCGCCAGTTCCAATACGTGATTGATATTGGGTAATTTGATAGTTTTCGGTTAGTTTTATATTTTGCCAGCTATCTTTTTGATAACGAATAGGTTGGCCTGCTTGATCAACCGCTACAACCAGCACTTCATTATCTATGCCAATAAAGGTATCGTCTAGCTGATAAAGCGGCCGGCCGTGACTGGTTTGGCGCCGAATGCTAGGTAAGTCAATATTCCAGCCGATAGCAAAGGCACTGTTACCAGAGCCACTGTTATAATTTAAGTTCAATGAAGGTGCATAACCGCGGCCGCTGGAAATAGGTAAAGGTAGCGTAATATGCACCATACCATCAGGCCCTGGTGTGCCAACGGTTTCTCCCATGCCTTGTAAACTTCCGCCACCTTTCGGTAACGAAAGGGGCGTGATAGATAATTTATCTTGATTATTTGGATTATCTGGCATTTTAAACTCCCATAAGGCCCTAACGAAATTAATTAAACGATAGAAAATAGTGATTAACCATTATCACGAATGGTGTAACGAATATGTAAGATGATATCGGTCAGACTATTTAATAACGCTTTCTGTTTTTCGGTCGCATTCGGGAATTGTAAAATTAATCCTCCTTGATCTTCGATTGGGATCCCCTCAAAAGGCAGGTATTTACTGTCGTTAAAATCCAGTTGGAATTGGCCACTATCATTAACACCGCGAGAAATAGCGATGGCTTTGCAGCCATTACTGAGTTGTAGCGTACCTGTGTATTCCAGCACGGCTTGTATATCCTGATAAGGGCCAAGTAGCGCAGGTAATGACACACTAATTTGCTTGATACGTCGGACGTTACCGAGGTTAAGATCACTGGGGTAGTCATCCTGAATTTTTAAATCGGCAATTTTGATGGCGGCGGATAAGGTATTTTGATCCAGACTGACCTTATTGTCCTCATTACCAACTGGCCCACTACTTTCGCCATTAATCAGTTTACGAATAGTTTCCCGTAAATCAAATCCATCGGGCATATCCTGATAGAATTCAGCCAAAGAAATGGTACGGTCAACATCGAGTGCTCGGGCTTCCCATTGCAGATAAGCTTCTTCCATGGTAACTAAATTGAGCATCAAAGCTTCACCACACAATAAGCCGGCATAGGTACTTTGCCAGGCACCGGGTTTAATAAATTGGCTAGATTTTTGCGTTTCCCACTGGAATGAACTTTGTGCGCGTAAACAGCGAGCAATAACCAAATCATAGAATTGGAAATAGATAGCAGATAAGCGTCCGCGTAGCCAGTTATACAAGGCTTCATTAGTGAACTTGCTTTTCAACAAATTAAATTGGTCTAAGGTGTTGGTTTGTTGCGTTGCTAGATAGCTATATTGTCACCGATCATGCAAAACTGATCCACTAACGATCATCTAAAACTGATCCACTTGGTATTATTCGCACATTTTTGTACGGATAATTTATGTTAACCAAGGAGATATTTGTGGATATTCATGTTCGCTTTGCACAAGGACAAA
>NZ_AUCC01000027.1 GCF_000429565.1 Arsenophonus nasoniae DSM 15247 | reverse complement strand
ATTCAGATCAAGGTTGCCAATATTCATCGGAGGAGTTTAGGGCGCACCTCTTTGAACGGAAAATAACTCAAAGCATGAGTCGGCGAGGTAATTGCCTCGATAATGCCGTGATGGAAAGATTTTTTAGGAGTTTAAAGACAGAAAGACTTAACCGTTTATCGTTTATGAATCATCAATCTGTTGTCTGTGAAGTTGAAAATTATATTCAGTTTTACAATTATTATCGACGCTATTCAACGATTGGTTATTTAACGCCACATCAAAAATATCATGAACTAAAAAATGCCGCTTAGATCTTCTACAGAATTTGTTGACCATTACAACGGTGATCCATATTTTATCTGCGCCATTTTTTAGTGCCTGGTCGATGGCATAAATGGTGTTTTCTGGTGCATCGGCAGTTCCTCCACGATGGGCAACGATTTTTGGTGAATTTGCTAAGGCAGTCACTGAACAAAGCAAAAGCAGTACTGCGGTGATACTTTTATGCATTATCTTCTCCATAAGTTGTGTGTATGAAAATATTATGAATTAATTTTATTATATAAAGCAGTAGATTAAATATAAATTAATATAGCAAATTTTTATTATTTTTTATCGTAAATATAAAAATATAACTTGGCATTATGTTATTTATAAAATTATTCATTAATTATAAAAGCGAAAATTATTTCCTGTGTAAATGTTTTTTTCTAGAGTTAGGTAGAATAATATATATTATTTTAGAGTATTTTATCTTTTTTAATCATAAGTTGTTGCAATAGAATTTATAGATTAAATGAAATTATTTATAATATTATCATAAAATAGAAAAAATGAAATGAATAAAATTATTTTATCGTTAGATTATATGAGACTAGCTTAATTTTTATATGTTATATATCATATTTATTGTAATATTTTTTTCTTCTTGTTTATAAAAACAATTAAAGATTATAATTATAATTTATTCTTTAATAAAGTTATTATTAATGAATTGCAAAAAACTTTTCTTTTTATATTCTACTAATTTTAATTTAAATTTATTTAATTTTATTAATAATGAAAATAGCTATGGCTTAATATAAAATAGAATATTAGAATTATAATGTTTTAAATGGACTTATTGGTTTATAGATAACAGTAAAATAGTATTATTAATTTTTTAAATTAAGGAATAATAGTAACCGCTATTATTTAAATTATTTTTTTAATTAAAAAGGCTATTAATCATGAAAGTTTATACGTTTAATAACACAGTAAAAGATCCTTTTTGTCGAGGAAAACAGATTGGTGAATATTGGGCGCCGCAAATAAAACAGACGGTGATGCTTTATTTAGATTTTTTTTCTCGTATTGGTATAACTGGCGATCAGGCGAAGAGAATTGGAGAAAATAGTTTGGCTGCTCTGGAATATTGGTGTCCGGATTTGGCAAGTGAAATTGAAGCAACAGCTATGGGAGCTAATGTTCCGATTTGGTCTCTAGCAAGTTTAAATGCACGAACTGAAATTTTATCAACAAAGTCAACATCCTATGCGAGTGAATGCTCTACCGCAATTTATGTAGCTCCTGATATTAATATGCCACAAACCATGCAAACCTGGGATTGGCATGATGTTTTAGCGCCTAATGGGTTGATGATGCAATTACAGAATAGAAAAGGGATGCAATTTAAGTTTTTTACTGAATTTGGTATGTTAGGTAAAATTGGTGTTAACAGTGCTGGTTTGGGTTTACATTTTAATATCCTATATCATACAAGTGACAATGATTCTGGTGGTGTGCCTGTACATGCAGTAGCTCGCCGAATATTAGAAGAAGCAACAACCATAGAAGAGGCTATCGCTTTAGCATTTTCTGCGCAAGTAAGTGCATCATCAGTATTAAGTGTATTTTGCCATCACGCAGCACGATGCCGAGCAGTAAGTATTGAGTTAAGTCCATTTCGATCAGCGATTGTTTACCCACAACAAAATAATTGGTTACTTCATACTAATCATTTTCTAGCGTCGGAATTGGTTTCGGGGGAAGGTACTACCGATGATACGACTTATAAACGTTATGAACATCTAAAAAGCGTATCTAGTCATATGAAAAATAAAAGCATCATGGCGCGCGCGGCTGCAATGTGTGGGCCCGAGGGTGAGCAATCACCAATTTGTTTTCTACCTGACAGTTCTCAACCGGATACAGAGCGTTGGCAAACGCTATTAACAATTAGTATTAATACTAAAAATGCTATATTAAAATATGCAGCAGGCAATCCTTATCAATTATCTCAAACCGGTTATCTTTCTTTCTGATAAGAAAATTTATTAAATCTAATAAAAGATAATACGCTATTCTAATTAAGTATTTTATGGCCATAATCCTATTATTGAGTTGTTATTTTAATTAAATTTTTTGTTTACCATTGATAAAATCAGCATTACACTGTTTATTTAAACAGTGTCATTAGGAGAGGGTGTGCGCAAAATTATCCATATTGATATGGATTGCTTTTATGCAGCCATAGAGATGCGTGACAATCCTTCTTTACGCACTATTCCTCTAGCGATCGGAGGTAGAGCTGATCGGCGTGGGGTAGTTAGTACAGCCAACTATTTGGCTCGACGTTATGGCGTGCATAGTGCAATGTCTACCGCTTTGGCACTTAAACGTTGTCCTCAATTGAAAATCATTCCTGGTCGCATGTCCTTATATAAAGAAATATCTTGGCAGATACGGCAAATTTTGCTCGAATTTACCCAATTAGTTGAGCCTGTTTCTTTAGATGAAGCTTATCTTGATGTGACAAATAGTTCTCATTATTACGGTTCGGCCACCTTGATAGCTAATGCAATTAGACAGCGGATTTTTAATCAATTATCGCTTACGGCATCAGCGGGTATCGCACCGGTCAAATTTCTTGCTAAGATTGCTTCAGATATAAATAAACCCAATGGGCAATATGTTATTACGCCTGAGCAAGTGACCAATTTTATTTATCCATTGTCCTTAAGAAAAATTCCTGGAGTGGGTAAAGTTACGGCCCAACGGTTGCAAAAAATGGGGTTAGAAACCTGCGGTGATATACAACAATTTGATTTGATTACACTCGTGAAAGAATTAGGTAAGTTTGGTCAAATTTTATGGGATCTTAGTCATGGCGTAGATCCGCGTAGGATCAATAGTGAGCGTTTACGCAAATCAGTTGGGGTAGAGCGTACTGTTGCTAAGGATATTTATCAATGGGATGACTGTATGAAAATCATTGAACGACTCTATCCAGAGCTTGAGAGCCGATTAGCAAAAATTAAACCAGAACTTAGCATTGCCAGTCAAGGGGTGAAGATGAAATTTGCCGATTTTCAATTAACGACTCAAGAGCATAGTTATCCCATTTTAAGTAAAGGGGATCTTATCCAAATAGCGCAACAAATTTGGCAACAAAGACGAGCGGATCGTGGTGTTAGATTAGTTGGATTGCATGTCACTTTACAAAATCCCCAATTAGAAAAGCAGTTAATACTGAATTGGTGAAAAAGCAGGCTAGATTAGCCTGCTAGGATTGTTAACTTTTTTCAGGTATTGATTTGAGTACTGATGTTAACAACTGCCAATATTTCGCCACACTTTTTATATTGGCGCGTTCATCGGGTGAATGAGCGCCATATATTGTTGGTCCAATGGAGACCATATCCATCTGCGGATAAGGTTTTTTAAATAGCCCACATTCTAAACCAGCATGGATGACCATGATTTTTGGAGCTTTGCCAAATAGTTGCTGATAGGTGTTGCTAACAATTGCCATGACGGGGGATTTCAGATCAGGTTTCCAGCCAGGATAGCTGCCTTTATATTCAAATTCTGCACCGGCTAGCATCGATATTGATGTCAACATGTTAACGACATAATCTTTGCCTGTTTCAATTAATGAACGAATTAAAAAAGTAATTTCGGCCTTTTTTTCATCCATATTAATAACACCGGTATTAAGTGAAGTTTCAACAACATCTTTTATTTCGTCGCTCATCCTAATAACACCGTTTGGCGCAGCATTGAGAAAATTTAAGAGACGTGATTGGCAATCCGCAGTTAGCGTTAATAATTCTGTACTTGTCTCATCAAGGGTAATGACTAAATTTTTTTCGATCGCGGCAAACTCAGTTTTTAGGAGTGTTAGATAGTGATTTTTGCTGGTCTCTAAATTAGCGGCTATTGAGATAGGGACTACAACAATTGCTTCACTCTCACGTGGTATTGCATTACGTAAACTGCCACCTTGAATGTGAATAAGCCTTAATTGTAATTCACTCCCATGCCCTGTTAGAAAACGTGCTAATAGTTTATTCGCATTGGCTAATCCTAAATGAATATCCCCCCCCGAATGGCCACCGGTTAATCCTTTAAGTGTTATTTTGTACACTTTATGATTAGCTGGAATTGCTTCTCTTGCCAATGTAAAGGTGGTGGTAAAATCAACGCCGCCTGCGCAACCCATGTAGATCTCGCCTTCTTGTTCCGAATCGGTATTGATCAGAATATCCGCTTGTAACCAATTTGGCTGTAGGCCAAAAGCACCAACCATACCGGTTTCTTCTGTCATGGTAAGTAAAACTTCTAATGGTCCATGTTTAATATTTTCATCATCCAGTACAGCCAAAGCGGAAGCCATACCGATACCATTATCTGCACCTAAGGTGGTGCCTTGCGCTTTTACCCACTCATTATCAACGTAAGGACGGATAGGATCCTGAATAAAATCGTGCTGAGTATCACCGTTTTTTTGTGGCACCATATCCAAATGGGCTTGAAGAACAACAGGTAGGAGATTTTCCATGCCCGCGGTTGCCGGTTTGCGAATAAGAATATTACCGACTTTATCGCGTTCCACGTTAAGTTTTTTTCTCTCTGCCCATTGCATAATATAAGCAGCGAGTGCTTCTTCATGTCCAGATGGATGAGGAATTGCACAAATTTGTGCAAAAATATCCCAAAGTGGCTGTGGTGAAAGTTGTGAAAGCTCAGACACGTTATCTCTCCTTTTACTACCCTATTATTAAGATTGCTAATTAATTCTACAGTCATGGAAAATATTATTTATTTTATTAATTCAGAATATCATCTTCTGGCGTCTATTCCTTTAGTTAATTGTGATAATATTAATTAATTTCTGGTTTTTGTTATGACAAATCACTATAATCTCGCGCAATATTTTTTCCACTAATGTACTTTGCTAAAATAGTCTCTAGTTATTGGGATCAAAATTTTATGAGTGAAAAATACATCGTAACATGGGATATGTTGCAAAAGCATGCCCGTACTTTGGCACAACGCTTATTACCTGCCAAGCAATGGAGAGGCATTATTGCTGTTAGCCGCGGTGGGCTTGTTCCAAGTGCTATTCTTGCTCGTGAATTAGGTTTACGCCATGTTGATACTGTCTGTATTTCAAGTTACGACCATAATAACCAAAGAGAACTCAAAGTTATTAAGCGAGTAGAAGGTGATGGTGAGGGTTATATTGTTGTTGACGATTTGGTCGATACAGGCGGAACAGCACAAGCTATCAGGGATATGTATCCCAAAGGCTATTTTGTGACTATTTTTGCTAAACCTGCCGGGCGTCCATTGGTTGATAATTATGTTATTGATATACCGCAAAATACCTGGATAGAACAGCCTTGGGACATGGAAAAAGAGATTTTTATTAAGCCACTTTGTGAACAATAATAATTGTTTTATTTATTTCGCTTTAATCACTAAATAAAGTATATGATATAGGGGATGCTAATCGCATTCCTTTTTTATTGCTGAATTTTTTAACCGAATAAGGTCGATATGAGTGAAAAAAATTTGTCAGAAAAGCTGTTTAAGCCTAAATCAAAACTGAAACAAACTGAGACCTCTGTTCTGGTGACTTATAGTGTGCCTAAAACCCACTTATTGAAGTATAGTTCAACATTCGAAGGGACGAGTTATGTTAGCTGGTATCGTATGATTAACCGGTTAATCTGGATTTGGCGTGGCAACGATGGATTAGAAATTGAAGCGGTATTAAGTCGAATAGCGGCAAATAATCGTGTCCGTAGCTGTGAAGATTTACTTGATACCGTAATTGGTTATCAGCCAGGAAATTGGGCTTATGAATGGTCACAGCAGGCAATGGCCTGGCAGAAAAAAGCGCTTGAGTTACCTACAAAAATAGCAGCTAGCCAGGCTTGGTTACGGGCCGCTAATTTATATAGTATTGCCGCTTATCCTCATCTTAAAGGAGATCATCTTGCTGAACAAGCGGTATTATTAGCGAATAAAGCTTATGAAAATGCTGCGCAATTGACCGATTTTCGACTGAAAAAAATTTCTTTCAAAATAGAGGATGGTAAAAAAGAGCTAATTGGTTTTTTACATTTGCCGGATACCAACCAAGGCCCGTATCCTACGATTTTAGTTTGCGGCACATTAGATAGTTTGCAGCTAGATTATTACCGCCTTTTCAGCCAATATTTAGCGCCGCAAGGTTTTGCTATGTTAACCCTGGATATGCCATCAATTGGCTATTCTATTAAATATAAACTTTCTCAGGATACTAGTGCGCTGCATCAGCAGGTACTTAATCAATTGGCTAATATTCCCTGGATCGATCATACTCGAATAGGGGTAATTGGTTTGCGTTTTGGCGCCAATATTGCCCTTCGTTTAGCTTATTTAGAGCCCAAATGCTTAAAAGGTGTTGCAGTTTTGGGGCCAATTGTTCATAGCTTATTTAATGAGCAAAGATATCAGGATCAAATACCGGTAATGAATATTGATATCTTTGCCAGTCGACTAGGTTTCTATCAGGTAGATGAAGCAGTTTTACGTTCAGAACTTAGTTGTTACTCATTAAAAAAGCAGGGATTATTGGGGCGTCGTTGTCCTGTACCATTTATGGTTGTTAATTGGCAAAATGATGTTTTCAGCCCTAAGGAAGACGCATTGCTTATCGTGCGCTCCTCGATTGACGGTAAGTTATTAACCTTACCAGCCAAGCCGTTATATCAAAATTTTCATCAGTCACTTTCTGCAGTAGTAAGTTGGCTGAAAAGCAAAATTGATTAATTATTGTGATTACTTGATTATTTTTCCTTATTTGCTAAAAAGGTAGCTTAACAACAAGGAGATCCTTATTATGGCTTTAACTTCAAATTATTCTAAAAGTAAATTATTGAAGCATTTTACCAGGTTAGGACCTTATCTCCGTGAATCTCTATGTCAGGATGATCTCTTTTTTTTCGACTGTCTTGCTATTTGTGTTAATGCAAAAACAGCTCCAGAAAAGCGTGAATTTTGGGGGTGGTGGTTGGAATTAAGAGGAGAACTTAACGGATTTGTATATCATTATAAATTAGGTATGTTTGATAAAGCCGGTAATTGGCAGCATATCGAAATTAATAAATCAAATATTATCAAGTCGCTTGAAGATACATTACAAGAATTCCATAAACGTTTAAGTGATTCACTTAATACATTGGAATTAACTTTAACCCCTTGCCCGAAAATGGTTGCAATTAATTTATAGTTTGTATTGTTTGCGGCTATTGTAAAATCAACTTTTCATTAAAATTGCGTTATGTCGGTTGGCATAACGTTTCTTACTTGATAAAACTGATGACTAAATTTTTATTGTTATAGAGAGTTAATAGCAGAAGCATGATAAACAACAGCCAAACTTTGGTGATAAAACTAGGTACAAGTGTATTAACAGGTGGATCGCTTTGTCTAAATCAGGCACGTATTGTTGAATTAGTGCGCCAATGTGCACTGCAATATGAAAAAGGTCACCAGATTGTCATTGTCACCTCGGGCGCCATTACTGCAGGTCGAGCCCATTTAGGTTATCCAACATTACCTGAGACAATTGCCTCAAAACAATTGCTCGCGGCGGTTGGGCAAAGTCATTTGATCCAGCTTTGGGAACGATTGTTTTCAATTTATGATATTCATATTGGTCAGATGTTATTAACCCGGGCGGACATTGAAGATCGAGAACGTTTTTTAAATGCACGGGATACATTACAAGCGTTACTGGATAACCGCATTATTCCGGTTATCAATGAAAATGATGCCGTTGCGACGGCCGAAATTAAAGTCGGTGATAATGATAATTTATCGGCATTGGTTGCAATTTTAGCTGATGCGGATAAGTTACTATTATTAACGGATATTGACGGACTATATACAGCAGACCCTCGGCATAATCCAAATGCACAATTGATCACTGAAGTTCATGATATTAATGACGAACTAAGATGCATTGCAGGTGATAGTGTGAGCGGTTTAGGCACTGGTGGAATGACAACAAAGTTACAAGCCGCAGGAATAGCTGGTCGAGCGGGAATAGAAGTCATTATTGCCGCCGGCGATAAGCCTAATGTGATTGCAAATGTGCTCGAAGGTCAACAGGTAGGAACAAAATTTCATTGTTTAAAAACGCCAATGGAAAATCGAAAACGGTGGATTTTTGGGGCACCTTTGGCGGGTGAAATTGTTGTTGATGAGGGAGCTGCTTTAGCTATCCAACAAAAAGGCGGCTCATTATTACCAAAAGGAATAAAGAAAATTAGTGGTAATTTTTCGCGCGGCGATGTTGTGCGTATTCTTAATTTATTAGGTAACGACTTAGCTCATGGTGTGACTCATTATAATAGCGATGCTTTACGCTTAATCGCAGGGCATCATTCGCAAGAAATTAATCAAATTTTGGGTTATGAATATGGTGCTGTTGCCGTTCACCGTGACGATATGATAGTGAGTAAATGATGTTGGAAGAAATAGGCAAAGCAGCTAAAAAAGCTTCATGGTACCTGGCAGGGTTAAACACAAAACAGAAAAATCATGTCTTAATGGGTATCGCAGATTGCCTGCAACAACAAAGCGATGTAATTTTAGCCGCTAATGCTCAGGATATGGTGTCAGCAAAAGTTAACCATATGAATGCTGCTATGCAAGACAGACTATTGCTAACTGTCGAGCGATTAGATGCCATTGCAAATGATGTAAGAAAGGTATGTCAATTAGCTGATCCAGTTGGACGTATACTCGATGGCAGTTTATTAGAAAATGGTTTAAATATACAACGGCGATGTGTCCCATTGGGCGTGATTGGCGTCATTTATGAAGCGCGGCCGAATGTAACGATCGATGTTGCCTCGTTATGTTTGAAAACAGGTAATGCGGTCATTTTACGTGGTGGGAAAGAAACCTCACAGACTAATCAAGCAATTGTTAAAGTTATTCAGCAAGCGTTGCAACAAAATGCTATTCCGCAGGCAGCGGTTCAGTCTATTGACGATCCAGATAGAAAATTAGTGACACAATTACTGAAAATGGATCGTTATGTAGATATGTTGATCCCGCGTGGTGGTGCAGGATTACATAAGCTATGCCGTGAACAATCAACTATTCCAGTGATTACTGGCGGCATTGGTGTCTGTCATATTTACGTCGATCAATATATTGATTTTGACAAAGCACTTCCCATCATTGTGAATGCTAAGGTGCAGCGTCCAAGTGCCTGTAATTCATTAGAAACTTTATTAGTTCATAAAAATATTGCGGCTACATTTCTACCGCTTCTGGCTGAGAAAATGGCTGAGCAAAATGTGACACTTCATGCCAGTCGGCATGCAATGTCCTATTTAAAATCGAGCCCGGCAAGTGTTGTTGAAGTGATGGAAGAGAATTACCGTGATGAATGGTTATCGCTTGATGTTAACGTTGAAATCGTCAATGATATTGATGCCGCGATTAACCATATCCGGGATTATGGAACGGCCCATTCTGATGCTATTTTGACCCAATCAATTCAACAAGCTGATTATTTTGTTCAGTGTGTCGATTCTGCGGCGGTTTATGTTAATGCCAGTACAAGATTTACTGATGGTGGACAATTTGGTTTAGGTGCGGAGGTTGCGGTAAGTACGCAAAAACTCCATGCACGAGGCCCAATGGGATTAGATGCATTAACAACCTATAAATGGATTGGTTATGGCGATAATTTAATGCGTTCTTGAGTTATTACTTCACGATTTTTTAAGCCACACTGTTGTTGTGTGGCTTTATTTTAATCGTGTTAATTTAGGATTTTTACTTTTGTAAATTTTAAATCGTGCTTGTAAGCTGACATATATATTCTGACTAATTAAATAAATTATCGATTAGGACAACTTGACATGCTTTATCTTATTGGACCAAGAGGTGCAGGGAAGACAACAGTAGGAAAAACGTTAGCTGAATCTAGAATGTGTCATTTTTTTGATACCGATTCGTTAGTTAAACAGAATGCTAAAATAAGTATTGCCGAGATAGTTGAACGAGATGGTTGGCCTCGCTTTCGTGATTTGGAATCCCGGATATTGCGATCAATACAACAGCCAAATTCAGTGATATCAACGGGTGGCGGGATTATTTTACTGAAAGAAAATCGTGATTTTATGAAAAAAAATGGCTGTATTATTTATTTACAAGTGCCATCAGAAGTATTAATTAACCGTTTGTCTGCTGATCCTGAAACTTCGCAACGACCAACATTAACAGGTAAACCTTTAGCAGAAGAAATAGTTGAAGTCATGCAAGAAAGAGAAAGCTACTATTTAGATACCGCTGATTACATTATTGATGCCGCTTTGCCTACGACAAAAATTGTTCACCAAATAGACTGCTTTTTGCAAAACGATAAAAAATACTTTGTATGATCTCAATTTTGCTATGTAAGGCATCTTTGGTGATAGATGTACTCTAAAATGATCAATAACATTAAGGAGTAAGGAAAGAGATATGCTGATAAAACTATTGCGCGCAATATTCCAGTTTTTTTTCCGTGTGACAGTGGTTGGTGAAATAAAACTTAAAAAATATGAGCGATGTTTAATAACACCTAATCATGTCTCTTTTCTAGATGGGATCCTGCTCGCTCTCTTCTTACCTATTCGCCCTCTTTTTGCTGTTTATTCATCTATCGGCACACCACGCTTTATTAAATTATTAAAACCCTATGCCGATGTTGTTCCGCTTGATCCTGCTAATCCGATGGCCATTCGAACTTTAGTTAGAGAAATAGAAAAAGGGCGCCCAATCGTCATTTTTCCTGAAGGAAGAATTAGCGTTCATGGTTCGTTGATGAAAATTTATGATGGCGCTGCGTTTGTGGCGGCAAAAACTGAAGCTAAAATTGTTCCTATTAGAATTGATGGACCTGAATTGAGTTATTTCAGTCGGTTAAAAGGGATTTTTAAGCTCAAATATTTCCCTAAAATGACACTAACGATTTTACCAGCAACAAAAATCACCATGCCTGAGGCGAAACGAGTAGCAGAGCGTCGTCGGCTGGCGGGAGCACAACTTTATAAGATTATGAAGGAAGCTCGGTTACATAATCGTCCCCAGCAAACATTGATCGAAGCTTATTTGGATGCGATGAAACGTTTTGGCCGTTTTACTGCTTGTATCGAAGATATTAGTTTTAAAGAAGACAGTTATCAAAGTTTTCTCAAGAAAATCTTAGCGGTTGGGCGTATTATTGAACGTTATACCAAACAGCATGAACATATCGGCTTACTTTTACCAAATGCAACAATGACGGCGGCGACAATTTTTGGATCAATATTGCGTGGCCGGATCCCTGCCATGATGAATTATACTGCTGGGAGCAATGGAGTAAAAAATGCTATCAAAGCGGCATCAATTAAGACTATTTTTAGTTCTCGTCAGTTTATTGAAAAAGGTAAGTTGTCACATTTGCCTGAACAGGTTACTGAAGTTAATTGGATTTATTTAGAAGATCTGCAAGACTCCCTGACCTGGCAAGATAAAAAATGGATCCTCTATTACTTACTCTTGCCCAAAAAAGCGCTTATACCAGCAAAACCGGATGATGCGGCATTGATCCTTTTTATCTCAGGCTCGGAAGGAACGCCTAAAGGGGTAGTACATAGCCATACCAGTTTATTAGCTAATGTAGAGCAAGTGAAAACAGTGGCTGATTTTACGCCTAAAGATCGATTTATGTCTGCTTTACCTCTTTTCCATGCTTTTGGACTGACGGTAGGTTTATTTATTCCTATTTTTTCTGGTAGTCGTGTATTGCTTTATCCTAGTCCACTGCATTATCGGGTGATCCCAGAGTTGGTCTATGAAAAAAATTGCACGGTACTTTTCGCTACTCCTACTTTCCTGGCACATTATGCCCGTTTTGCCCATCCTTACGATTTTGCGCGCGTGCGTTATGTTGTTGCTGGAGCTGAAAAACTTATTGAAAGCACAAAAAAAATTTGGTTCGACAAATTCGGTATCCGAATACTTGAAGGTTATGGTGTAACCGAATGTGCCCCTATTGTATCCATTAATGTTCCGATGGCAGCTAAAGTTGATACTGTTGGTCAAATTTTACCTGGTATAGAAACCAGACTACTGCCGGTACCAGGTATTAAGCAAGCCGGCCGTTTACAGTTACGTGGCCCAAATGTCATGAAAGGCTATTTACGCGTTGAAGATCCCAATCGTTTAGAGTTGCCTCATGCAGAAAATAGCCAAGGAGAGAATGAGAAGGGATGGTATGATACCGGTAATATTGTTGAATTTGATAATGACGATTATTGAGTCATTCGCGGTAGGGCAAAACGTTTTGCAAAACTAGCGGGCGAAATGGTTTCACTAGAAACCGTCGAGCATCTGGTTGGCAGTATATCACCTCATGCTCAGCATGGCGTCGTGATCAAAACCACCAATAATAAAGGCGAAAGCCTGATCTTATATACCACCGATAACACATTAGATCGTCGTCAATTATTGGCGGCGGCAAAAGAAAAAGGATTACCTGAGTTAGCGGTACCCAGAGATATTCGCTACCTAAAAATATTTCCTGTACTTGGCAGTGGAAAACCTGATTTTGTGGCGTTAAAAAAAATCGCGCAAGAGGAATCTTGATGAATGATTCGGTAATATCGTCGCCGCTATTAACAAGAGGGATGAAAGCGCTGCTTTTATCTCAATTTTTTTCTGCTTTTGTTGATAATGCCCTATTATTTGTTATTTTAGCGCAACTCAAAGCTGCGCTTTATCCCGATTGGACTCAACCTATCTTACAAGTGGTGTTTGTTTTTACTTATATCATATTAGCACCTTTTGTGGGGCAAATAGCCGATTGTTTTGCTAAAGGTCGAGTCATGTTATTGGCTAATATTAGTAAGTTGATTGGGGCGATCAGCATTCTGTTAGGATTAGATCCTTTTCTCTGCTATGGTTTAGTTGGCATTGGAGCCGCAGCTTACTCACCAGCAAAATATGGTATTTTAGGTGAGATCACGACGAGCAATAATTTAGTTAAGGCGAATGGTTTGATTGAAGCTTCGACGATAGCGGCTATTTTATTTGGTTCTATCGCGGGCGGGTTTTTTTCCGATATTAATCTGTTATTTGCTTTAGCAATGTGTGTACTGTTTTATGCAACAGCTGTGGTAATTAATTTATATATTCCTCGATTAATGCCGGCTAAAAGTAAACAGAAGTGGGTTTTTCGCCAGTTAATTTTCAATTTTATCTGTCTATTTAAAACTCTTTGGCGTGATAATGAAGGACGATTTTCTTTAATTGGTACCAGTCTTTTTTGGGGTGCCGGTGTAACACTACGTTTTTTATTAGTGCTCTGGGTGCCAATAGCACTTAATATTACCGATCACACTACACCCACATTGCTTAATGGCGTAGTAGCAATTGGTATCATCATTGGTGCCGGATTGGCTGCACACGTCATTACCCTCAATAAAGTTAGTCGGTGTATGCCGGTAGGGATCTTTATTGGTGTGATAATTATTATTTTGTCAATGCAGCAACATCTTTTATCTACTTATTTAATCCTCATTATATTAGGTCTCCTAGGTGGTTTATTTATTGTTCCGCTTAATGCTCTGCTACAAGAAAAAGGTAAACAGACGATTGGTGCGGGTAATGCTGTCGCTATCCAGAATTTAAGTGAAAATAGTACCATGCTATTTATCTTAGGGTTTTATTCATTAGCGCTCAAAGCAGGTATTTCTATTATTACTGTAGGAATAGTGTTTGGTACAACCTTTGCGATAGCAATCGGAAGCCTGTGGATTTGGTATCTTTATCGCAAGATGTATGAAAAAGGAAAATGGCTAAAATGAATAGTGAGCAGTTGCTCTACGAATTAAGTAATAATCTGGCTAATAGCTTAAAGAAACAGGGTAAAACAATAACCTGTGCAGAGTCATGTACAGGCGGATGGATTGCTAAGGTCATTACTGATATTTCAGGTAGTTCTGCCTATTTTCAGCGAGGTTTTGTTACTTATAGCAATGAAGCTAAGCATGATATGCTAGGTGTGAGTCAACACACCTTGCATAAATATGGTGCTGTTAGTGAACAAGTTGTCATAGAGATGGCAGAAAGAGCGTTAGTTCGAGCGAATGCTGATTTTGCGGTTTCAGTTAGCGGTATTGCCGGCCCTGATGGCGGTACTGAGGTGAAACCGGTTGGTACGGTTTGGTTTGGTTTTGCTAGCAAGACGTTTTCTATCGCTAGGGTGGTAACCCGTTGTTGCTTGTTTAAAGGCGATCGTATTCAGATCCGACGCCAAGCTGTGATATTTTCTCTGACCACATTAATGAAAGAAATAATTAAAAATTAACTTGATACTGGATGGTTATACAGTATAATTATCAACAACCGATATCTAATCGTCTTATCTGCAGTGAAGTATTATTCTTCACTTCATTGCTCGGGGGAGTTAAACAATGGCTATTGATGAAAACAAACAGAAAGCACTTGCTGCCGCATTGGGTCAAATTGAAAAGCAATTTGGTAAAGGATCAATTATGCGCTTAGGTGAAGATCGTTCTATGGATGTAGAAACTATCTCTACCGGTTCATTATCTCTTGATGTTGCCTTAGGTGCGGGAGGCTTGCCATTAGGTCGTATTGTTGAAATTTATGGCCCAGAATCTTCCGGTAAGACGACGTTAACATTACAGGTTATTGCTGCAGCTCAACGTGAAGGTAAAACTTGTGCTTTTATTGACGCAGAACACGCTTTAGATCCTATTTATGCCAAAAAACTTGGTGTTGATATTGATAATTTACTTTGCTCACAGCCAGATACAGGTGAACAAGCATTGGAGATTTGTGATGCTTTAACACGGTCTGGGGCGGTAGATGTTATTATTGTTGATTCTGTAGCGGCTTTAACACCAAAAGCTGAAATTGAAGGTGAAATTGGTGATTCACATATGGGATTAGCTGCTCGTATGATGAGTCAAGCGATGCGTAAGTTAGCTGGAAATTTAAAAAATTCTAATACGCTATTAATTTTTATTAATCAAATCCGAATGAAAATTGGCGTTATGTTTGGCAATCCTGAAACAACAACCGGTGGAAATGCGTTAAAATTTTATGCTTCAGTGCGCCTTGATATCCGACGTATTGGTTCCGTCAAAAATGGTGAAGAAGTTATTGGTAGCGAAACGCGCGTTAAAGTAGTAAAAAATAAGGTTGCGGCTCCTTTTAAACAAGCAGAATTTCAAATCCTGTACGGAGAGGGTATTAACATCTATAGTGAACTTATCGATCTAGGTGTGAAATATAAATTGATTGAAAAAGCGGGCGCTTGGTACAGCTATAATGGTGAGAAGATAGGTCAAGGCAAAGCAAATGCGACAGTCTATTTGAAAGAACGCCCGCAAATTTACACTGAATTAGATAAAAAATTACGTGCTATGCTGCTTAATCATGCTGGTGAATTTAGTAGTGCTGCTTCTGATTTTGTAACAGAAGCGGTAGAGGAAACTTCATTACCAGAAGAATTTTAACTTAATAAATAAAATTGATTAAATCTATGGGCTATATTCGATTTGGATATAGCCTTTTGCTTATTATAAATTAGTTATTAATATAAGTTAGATTAAATTATGATTTGAAATACACTTTAATAAAATAGCCACAGGATTTACAATATTATTAGCAATTAATGAATATGATTAGTTCATTTTTTACAAAAAGTGCTTTGTTTTGTTATATATAGTAAATTGTTATTATTGGCTTAATATATATAGGCGCAGTTTTTGATTAACTTGTGTTAGACTTACGCTATCGTTTTTCTCAATCTTCTATTTAGTTAATAACTCATAGCTTATAAGTAATTTAAACTAAGTGAAATTAGCCACTGGGGTTATCTATTGATAGTTGTTTTACTAAAGGTAGATGGAGACAAAATTTAACAGCTTTGTTCCTATAATAGGAAAATAAATATAATGAAATAATGTTAATGTAGTGTTAGTTTCACTGCATAATAATTAAATCTTTTTGTGTTAAACTAACCAGACTAGTCGTTGTTGTGTTAGTTAGAAAACGATATATTTAGGGAAAGGTGTACCTATAAAACCTGGACATTTGAGCGATGTATTAATACACATCAGTTAGTAGATCCTTGTCACCGATTTAGTCATAAAACAATTTAAGGATTTCTCAGGTTTGCTAGGTAAAAACGCCGCCGGTAACTTGGTTGATGATAAAAAAGCGTTTATCACATCAAGTCATAAATCTGTTTTTCCAGCTTGATTTCAGGATAATTATGAGTAGTAAAAGCACCGCTGAGATCCGTCAAGCGTTTCTCGACTTTTTTCATACTAAAGGGCACGAAATTGTACCTAGTAGTTCATTAGTACCAAATAATGACCCGACATTATTGTTTACTAATGCAGGCATGAACCAATTTAAAGATGTATTTTTGGGATTGGATAAAAGAGCGTATTCTCGAGCAACAACTGCGCAACGTTGTGTGCGTGCAGGAGGCAAACATAATGATTTAGAGAATGTTGGTTATACTGCCCGCCATCATACTTTTTTTGAAATGTTAGGTAATTTTAGCTTTGGTGACTATTTTAAACAGGATGCAATAAAATATGCCTGGGAACTACTGACAAGTGAGCAGTGGTTTAATTTACCAAAAGAGCGGCTTTGGGTTACCGTTTATCACACTGATGAGGCAGCTTATAAGATTTGGCAGCAAGAAATTGGTATTCCTATCGAACGTATTATTCGGATAGGTGATAATAAAGGTGCTCCTTATGCTTCTGACAACTTCTGGCAAATGGGCGATACCGGTCCTTGCGGTCCTTGCACAGAAATCTTTTATGATCATGGTGAACATATTTTAGGCGGACCGCCAGGTTCACCTGAAGAGGATGGTGATCGCTATATTGAAATCTGGAATATTGTTTTCATGCAATTTAACCGCCAGTCTGATGGCAGTTTAAAGGCACTTCCAACGCCTTCTGTTGATACCGGTATGGGGCTTGAACGTATTGCTGCTGTATTACAACATGTTAACTCAAATTATGAAATTGATTTATTTCGTCAATTAATTGCTTCTATTGCTAAAGCGGTCGCTTTATCGGATCTGAATAATAAATCATTACGCGTCATCGCTGATCATATTCGATCAAGTGCTTTTCTTATTGGTGATGGTGTATTTCCTGCTAATGAAGGACGTGGTTATGTATTGCGTCGGATTATTCGTCGAGCGGTTCGTCATGGATATATGTTAGGAGCGAAAGAGACCTTTTTCTATAAATTAGTTGCACCATTGATTCAGGTAATGGGTGACACAGCTGATGAACTAAAATCTCACCAAGCAACAATTGAAAAAACATTGAAGAATGAAGAGGAACAGTTTGCTCGTACTTTAGCGCGTGGACTGCAACTATTAGATGATGAATTAGCGCAATTACAAGGGGATACTTTAGCGGGTGAAATCGCATTTCGCCTCTATGATACTTATGGTTTCCCATTTGATTTAACTGCTGATGTTTGCCGTGAACGTAATATTAAGGTCGACGAGGCAGGTTTTAATGCGGCGATGGAGCAGCAAAGATATCGAGCTCGGGAATCGAGTGGCTTTGCGACCGATTATAATGATGTCATTAAAGTAGATAGTCATAGTGATTTTTCAGGCTATGAAAATAACAATCAACAAGCTACAGTAATAGCTATTTTTCATCATGGTAAGTCTGTCAATGTATTAAATCAAGGCGAAGAAGGAATCATTATTCTGGATAAAACCTCTTTTTATGCTGAGTCAGGTGGTCAGGTTGGTGATAGTGGCATACTTAGCAATAGCCATGGCCAATTTGCTGTGTCTGACACACAAAAATACGCCCAAGCAATTGGACATCTTGGTAAGGTGATAACTGGCTCAATAACGGTAAATAATTCAGTTGAAGCAAAAATTGACATTGAACGTCGTAATGCTATTCGTCTCAATCACTCTGCTACCCATTTGTTGCATGCAGCTTTGCGTGATGTATTGGGAGAGCATGTTAGCCAAAAAGGATCTTTAGTGAATGAGAAATATTTACGGTTTGATTTTTCTCATTTTGCCGCAATGACGCCTAAGCAAATACGCCAAATTGAAGATATCGTAAATTGTCAAATTCGTAAAAATGACCCTATTATAACGACATTAATGGATTTAGATGCGGCAAAAGAAAAAGGCGCGATGGCACTTTTTGGTGAAAAATATGATGCCAAGGTACGTGTTCTTAGTATCGGGGATTTTTCTATTGAGTTGTGCGGTGGTACTCATGCCAATCGGACAGGCGATATAGGATTATTTCGCATTAAAAGCGAATCGGGTACGGCAGCAGGAATTCGTCGGATTGAAGCAATAACCGGTCAAGCTGCTATAGATGACCTTCACCTGCAATCTCAGTTATTGGCAGAGATTGGCCAATTAATGAAAGGTGATGCTGATAGTCTAATGGAAAAAATTAAAGCGACATTAGATAAAGTTAAGCTATTAGAAAGGTCGTTAAATCAACTAAAAGGGCAACAAGCAGCGCAAGAAAGCGTTTCTTTAAGTCAAAAAGTTAAAAAAATTAACGGTGTAAATTTATTAGTTACTCAATTAAATAACACTGAACCTAAACAGCTACGTATCATTGTTGATGACTTAAAAAATCAATTAAAATCAGCAATTATTGTGCTTTCTACTATAAGTAATGATAAAGTCAGTCTAATTGTTGGTGTAACCAATGATTTGACTGCTAAAATAAAGGCTGGTGATTTAATTTCATTTGTTGCGCAGCAAGTAGGCGGAAAAGGGGGTGGTCGCCCTGACATGGCTCAGGCCGGCGGCTCTAATATAACAGCACTTCCTGCTGCATTAGCATCAGTTGAAGAGTGGGTTAATTCACACTTGACTTGAGTTAACCATGAAGGTTGCATAACTTAATTATGCAACCTTTAACGGATTGTTTTTAAATGACCTAAGTACAAAATTATATTTTTAGCTACAATATTAGTATGATGATTGCTTTAGGTTAAATACTTTAGGTGAATATCATTGCTTTACGTTTTCACGGTGTGTGATGGATAATAGCGGGGAAACCTAGAGACCCGACTCTTTTTAATTTTCAAGGAGCAAAGAATGCTTATTCTGACTCGTCGAGTTGGTGAAACGCTCATGATAGGCGATGAGGTAACAGTAACGGTGCTGGGTGTAAAAGGCAACCAGGTACGTATAGGGGTTAATGCACCCAAAGAGGTTTCTGTTCACCGTGAAGAAATTTATCAACGGATCCAAGCTGAAAAAAGCCAGCCCAATAATCAGTAATTTTTAGTAAAGCGTTCATTCTTAGGTATATGTTAATTATATTTATGGAATGAGCGCTGTTTCTTATTGCCGTCTATTTTATGACTGTATTTTTTCAAGCTTAGTATCCTATAAAATCAATTACATAAATTGTAAAAAATGTCTTTTTTTTAGTATTTTTTTACATTTATTAATAAAACACTGGATTTTAATTGTTAGATGCCAACACATTTTAAAATGCTTATAAATAAATCATTAAGTTATTAGCTATCATAAGTTTATAAAAAGGAAATACTTAGGTTAACTATTCTACTCTAGAATAGTTTCTTTTATTGAAGGATAAGAACTTACTTTTGATCTGTTTTTTTCTGCTAATCTTCCAACTTCGACGTTTTTTATTGGTGAATATAAAATGCCATATTGTTTTATTTCGTTGTTAAACTACTCATCTTGATTGTGAAATGTGCAAACGAACGAAAGAACGTAAAAAGATTGGAAAAATTGTTTGACTTCTAAGTCTGGGAAAGTAATATGAGCGCCACGCAACAGAGAGATGGTTCAATATTGTCTCGTTGCTATTCGATGGTGAGGTGGCCGAGAGGCTGAAGGCGCTCCCCTGCTAAGGGAGTATGCGGTTAATAGCTGCATCGAGGGTTCGAATCCCTCCCTCACCGCCATTTTGATAGTGCATCCATAGCTCAGCTGGATAGAGTACTCGGCTACGAACCGAGCGGTCGGAGGTTCGAATCCTTCTGGATGCGCCATTAATTTTAGAATAAAGAATATTGTTTATTAAGGATAACTAGCGTATCTTTAATAATAGCAAAGCAAAAATTGCATCCATAGCTCAGCTGGATAGAGTACTCGGCTACGAACCGAGCGGTCGGAGGTTCGAATCCTTCTGGATGCGCCATATAATAAAACCCTGTCAATCAACGACAGGGTTTTTTGTTTTATAATTAAAATATGTTTATTAATAAAATAACCTATTACTTTAGTCATTTGCTCTAGATGAACTAGACGGCGACAATTCTAGTTATTTACGCTAAAGTAACTTTTCTAAAAGTAAAAATAACGAACGGATAACGGGAGGTCGATTTGATCCCGAATGTATCAAAAGCGCTATCATGGTTAGAGGCACGGCCTAATATTTTACAGGGTCTTCGTCGAGGTATTGAACGTGAAACATTGAGAATTACACCAGCAGGCGAATTAGCTAAATCACCGCACCCTGATAGTTTAGGGAAAGCGTTAACCCATCCATGGATCACGACTGACTTCGCTGAAGCTTTGTTGGAATTGATTACCCCAGTTGATAATAATATTGGACACGTTCTGGCATTTTTAAGAGATTTACATCGTTATACAGCCCGTCATCTTGATCATGAATTGATGTGGCCCTTAAGTATGCCTTGTTTTATAGAGCGCCAAGATAACATTAAACTTGCTCAATATGGTGTTTCTAATATTGGCCGTTTTAAAACTTTATATCGGGAAGGATTAAAGAATCGTTACGGTGCGTTAATGCAAACAATTGCAGGAATTCATTATAATTTTTCTTTACCGATTGAATTTTGGCAAGCGTTGGTTGGAATTAACGATGCCGAAAGTGGTAAGGATAAAATTTCTGCTGGTTATTTTAGACTCATTCGTAATTATTATCGTTTTGGTTGGGTTATCCCCTATTTATTTGGTGCGTCGCCAGCAATTTGTGGTTCTTTTTTGCGCGGAAATGCCAGGAATCTTCCCTTTGAGAAGACAGCTCAAGGAACCTACTATCTACCTTATGCCACATCGCTACGAATGAGTGATTTGGGATATACCAACAAATCCCAAAGTGATCTGAAAATTACCTTTAATGATCTATCGACTTATATTACTGGCCTTAAACAAGTGATAAAACAGCCATCGCCCGAATTTACAAAATTAGGGATATGCAATAAAGATGGCAAACATTTGCAGCTGAATACCAATATTTTACAAATTGAAAATGAATTATATGCGCCGATTCGCCCCAAACGAGTACTTATTGGTGATGAGTCGCCATCCGATGCACTGTTAAAAAGAGGAATCGAATATATTGAAGTTAGAGCTTTGGATATTAACCCATTTACTGCCATTGGTATTGATGAAGCTCAGATCCATTTTCTTGATCTCTTTTTAATCTGGTGTGTGTTAGCAGATGCACCCATGATGGATGAAAAAGAGTTGAATTGTTGTCGAACGAATTGGAATAGAGTAATCCTTGAAGGTCGTAAACCTGGACAAATAATCGGTGTTGGTTGCGGTGAATCAATGAGGCCCTTAAAAGAGGTAGGGCAGATATTATTTGATGATTTAATTAGAGTTGCTGATGTGTTAGATGTTAGCGGTAATACCCGATATCGTGAAATTTGTTCTCAATTGATAGCAATGTTTGAAAATCCAGAGCTTACTTATTCTGGCCAAATATTATCCCCAATGATTGAACAAAGTATTAGTCAATATGGCTTACAGTTAGCCAAAAGATATTATCAGCAATTAAGCAATGAACCTTATGAAGTGATAACGGCTAATGAATTTACTGATGTTCGTCACGCCTCAGTTCGCAAACAATTAGCACTTGAACAAGCAGATAAAATAAGTTTTGAGCGCTACTTGCAGAAACATGCAGGGTGAGAATAAAAGAAAATGGCCACTTTAAAGTGGCCAAAATAAAATCTCTTAGAGAATAGGATGATAACAATTTTCGCGTCTTGCCTAAGTAAGACTTGCAATATGATGTGAAGTTCCATTTATTTTGTAAAAAAAATAATTTTTTGGAGGCGACATTAATGCCACTACTTGATAGTGTAATGGTTGATCATACCCAGATGAAAGCACCTGCTGTGCGTATTGCTAAAACTATGAAGACTCCTCATGGTGATACGATCACAGTATTTGATCTACGTTTTTGTGTACCAAACAAACAATTATTAACGGAGAAAGGCATCCATACATTAGAACATTTATTTGCTGGCTTTATGCGTGATCACCTTAATAGTAGCGATATAGAGATTATTGATATCTCACCGATGGGATGTCGTACAGGATTTTATATGAGTTTACTAGGCCAACCTAATGAGCAATGTGTTGCTGATGCTTGGAAAATTGCCATGCAAGATGTACTTAAGATTACGTCTCAAAATCAAATACCTGAGTTAAATAAATATCAGTGTGGTACTTATGAAATGCACTCTTTAGCTGAAGCGCAGCAAATTGCTCGCAATGTGATTGAAAGTGGCATTGTTGTTAATAAAAATAGCGAACTGATGTTATCGAAAGAAAAATTAACTCAGTTATCATCTAAAATAGCCTAGTATAAAAAGTAAAAGGGGCTAAAACGATAGCTATGATGATTTTCGTCCTGTCGTAAAGGGTAAGTCAATCGGCATTGCTCTAACTTGTTTGATCACGTTACCATTTATAGCTAATACTTCAAAACGGTACTTACCTATCAGGATTTCAGTATTTAGCATGGGAATGTCACCCAGCTCTTCTAATAACAAACCATTAATAGTCCTAGCGCCGTCAACAGGTAAGTGCCAATCAAAAGCTTTATTGATTTCTCGTATATTAGCAGTACCATCAATTAATACAGACCCATCGGTTTGTGGTAAAACTTCCTCGGCTAAACTGGGCGACATTGAGGTAGTAAAATCACCAACTATCTCTTCAAGAATATCTTCTACCGTTACCAGTCCTTGAATATCACCATATTCATCAACAATAATCCCTACTTTTTCATTATTACGTTGAAATTTTATTAGTTGTATATTTAATGGCGTACTCTCTGGAATAAAATAAATCTTATCAGCCGCTCTGATTAAGTTTTGCTTGTTAAATTCTTTCTTTTCGACCATCAGTCGATAAGCTTCACGCACGCGCAACATACCGATAATATCATCAAGGGTATCTCGGTAAAGGACAATTCGGCCGTGTGGCGAGTGTGTTAATTGGCGGATAATCGATTTCCATTCGGTATTAACGTCAATCCCAACGATTTCATTGCGAGGAACCATAATGTCGCCGACGGTAACTTTTTCTAAATCTAAGATTGAGATCAACATATCCTGATTACGGCGAGAAAGTTTACTTTTGGATTCATTAACAATCGTACGCAATTCATCCTTGCTAATCGCATCGCTACTGATAATGGGTGATTTAATACCAAAGAAATGCATGAACATTAGGGTAATAGTGTTAAATAACCAAACTACGGGTAACATCAATTTCTGTAGTGGTTTAAGGAGAATACTACTAGGGAAAGCCACTTTTTCTGGATAGAGTGCCGCCATGGTTTTGGGTAACACTTCAGCAAAAACCAGGATCACAAAAGTTAAGATACCAGTAGCAATAGCAACCCCAACATCGCCGTAAAGTCTCATTCCGACAATGGTTGCTAGCGATGAGGCTAAAATATTAATCAGATTATTACCAATCAAAATAAGACTGATTAAGCGATCTGGCTGTTTCAATAATGATTGAACGCGGCGAGCAGCTTGATGGCCATGTTTGGCTAAATGACGCAATCGATATCGATTAAGTGTCATCATTCCTGTTTCAGAGGCAGAAAAATAGGCTGATAAAATAATCATGACAATAAGTATGATGATTAAAGTACTGGTTGAGACTTGCTCCAAGGTAAAATTCCTATGTTGTTCATCAGTTAATTGTAAATTAATCTAAAAATTAAATGGTTACTACATGAAGTAGCAATCGATTACCAAAAAAAGCCAATGTTAAAATGAATGCGCCAATCAGATTAAAAACGATTACCCTTCTACCGCGCCATCCGTGATGAAAGTGACCCCATAACAAAATAAGGTAAATTACCCAAGCACAAATGGATAAAATAGCTTTATGGATGTTTTCTTTATTAAAAACATTATCCATAAAAATCATTCCTGTCCCGAGGGTAAGGGTTAGTAAAATGACCCCAACTTGGATAATGTGAAACATTTTACGCTCAATAACCATTAATGGTGGTATATCCGGTGTAAATATTAATTTTTTATTTTTTAATTGATAATCTAATAAACCTAATTGTAGTGCATATAAAGCGGCAATAATCAGGGTTGCATAGCCTAATAATGCTAGCCCGATATGAATAAAAGTTGTCACACTTGCTTCTAGGTGGGTGATAAACTCACCAGGCATAATGGTTGCTAATAATAAGTTGATAATAGACAAACTATAAACGATCGGTAATAGGAACCAGGCGCGGCCATTAAAGGCAACAATGGTCATAATAATACTGATTAACAAACTGACGGTAGAGCCTAAATTTAACAAGGTTAAGTTCTGGCCTTCTCTAACAAAGATCAATGTTTTTAATGCGATACCATGGCTTACCAGAGCAATAACCGCTAATACGAGTGTCAGCCTGGCGTAAATTTGTTGTTTACCAGCTAAACCTGGCATAATGAGTAGCACACTCAAAAAATAGGAACTAATGGCGATAATAGCGAATACTGACATAATGTTATTAATTAGCTAATTTATTAAATGTAAGTAAGTTAGTATAGCGTTTGCCAGCATTGCCTCCAACTGTTGATCACTATTCTTATGAAACTCGATGCAGAGATTGAATTATCATCGTGTTATAATAAAAAATTAACTGACAGCAGATCCCTTTAACAGAATTGAGTTAAGCACATGTTTGATAATTTAACTGACAGACTTTCGCGTACATTGCGCAATATTAGTGGCCGTGGAAGATTGACTGAAGACAATATTAAAGAAACATTACGTGAAGTTCGCATGGCGCTATTAGAAGCTGATGTTGCTTTGCCAGTCGTACGCGAATTCATTCAATCGGTAAAAGAAAGTGCAGTAGGTCAAGATGTCAATAAAAGTCTAACACCAGGCCAAGAATTCGTTAAAATTGTGCAAAATGAGCTCACTAAAGCGATGGGTGAGGAGAACAGCGCTTTAAATTTAGCCATACAACCGCCCGCCGTTATTCTTATGGCTGGCTTGCAAGGTGCGGGTAAAACTACCACTGTGGCTAAATTAGGAAAATTATTAAAAGAAAAACAGAAGAAAAAAGTTTTAGTCGTTTCTGCTGATATTTATCGTCCTGCTGCTATTAAGCAATTAGAAACACTCACTCAAACGGTCGGAATTGATTTTTTTCCATCCACCTCAAGTGAGAAACCTGTTGAGATTGCGACTAATGCGCTACAACATGCAAAATTAAAATTTTATGATGTGCTAATCATCGATACTGCTGGGCGTCTACATGTTGATGAAGCCATGATGGAAGAAATTCAGGCGATCCATCGCGCCATTAATCCAATTGAAACCCTATTTATTGTTGATGCAATGACCGGGCAAGATGCGGCTAATACCGCTAAGTCCTTTAATGAAACATTGCCGTTAACCGGTGTCATATTAACGAAAATTGATGGTGATGCTCGTGGTGGTGCCGCATTATCAATCCGTCATATTACCGGTAAACCCATTAAATTTTTGGGAATAGGGGAGAAAATCGAGGGCTTAGAGCCTTTTTACCCTGACAGGATTGCTTCTCGTATCCTTGGTATGGGCGATGTCTTATCGCTGATTGAAGAGATAGAAAGCAAAGTTGACCGTGAAAAGGCGGAGAAGCTTGCTAATAAACTTAAAAAAGGGAATAGTTTTGATCTAAATGATTTTCTTGAGCAGCTTAAACAGATGCGCAATATGGGTGGTATGGCGAGTATGCTAAGTAAAATGCCAGGTATATCCCAAGTTCCTGATGCGGTTAAATCACAAATGGATGATAATATGTTGGTCAGAATGGAAGCGATTATTAGTTCGATGACCACGAAAGAACGACAAAAACCAGAAATTATTAAAGGATCACGCAAGAGACGCATTGCAGCTGGTTCTGGCACACAGGTACAGGATATTAACCGGCTACTAAAGCAGTTTGATGATATGCAACGCATGATGAAGAAAATGAAAAAAGGCGGATTAGCTAAGATGATGCGCGGGATGAAAGGTATGATGCCACCGGGTTTCCCTGGCGGTTAACAACTAAGCATTAAATAAACAATTCGTACTTTTGATTGCTTTTTATCTTAAAAAGAGTAGAATCTTGGGGCTTTTTATATGACAACCAGACTCTATTCCTCGATAGAGTCTGGTTGTTTTGTTAACTAATGAGGATGTTATGGTAACAATTCGTTTAGCTCGTGGTGGCGCAAAGAAGCGTCCATTTTATCAAATCGTTGTCACTGATAGCCGTAATGCACGTGATGGTCGCTTTATTGAGCGTATCGGTTTTTTTAACCCTATCGCATCAGGTAACGCGGAAGAATTGCGTTTAGATTTAGATCGTGTAGAGCATTGGGTTGGTTTAGGTGCAACAGTTTCTGATCGTGTTTCGACACTGATCAAACAAGCAAAAAAAGCTGCTTAATTTACTACGGTGGTGGTGATGAGCAAAGAGGTTTGCCTTAAGATCCCTGTTAATCCTATTGTATTAGGAAAATTAGGCTCTGCGCATGGCATTCGTGGTTGGCTCAGAGTTTTTTCATCCACCGAATATACCGAAGATATATTTGAGTATCAGCCTTGGTTTATTCAACGTTCTGGTCAGTGGCAACAACTGGAATTAGAAGGTTGGAAGCATCATAACCAAGATATTATCATCAAAATAAAGCATATTGATGATAGAAGTGCTGCTAACTCAATGACTAATTGCGAAATTATCGTTGATTCAGCACAACTACCTGTACTTGAAGGTAATGAGTATTATTGGAAAGATCTGATTGGTTGCCAAGTCATAACTACTAAAGGTTATAGTTTGGGTTTTGTTCAGGATTTAATGGAAACAGGCTCAAATGATGTGCTGGTAATTAAAGCAAATCTGAAAGATGCATTCGGTATTAAAGAACGGTTGATACCGTTTCTTGATGAGCAGGTGGTCAAAAACGTTGATCTTACTACTAAGATAATTGAAGTAGATTGGGATCCTGGTTTTTAAACGCCAGTTGTAGGTTGAATGAGTGGAACGCAAGATGTGGATTGGGATTATTAGCCTGTTTCCAGAAATGTTTCGCGCAATAACCGAGTATGGGGTGATAGGTCGCGCAGTTAAAAATGGCCTATTGAATATACAGTGTTGGGATCCGCGAGATTATACTCACGACAGGCACCGCACTGTAGATGATCGCCCTTATGGCGGCGGTCCAGGTATGTTGATGATGGTACAGCCTCTTAGAGATGCCATTCATGCAGCAAAATCTGAGATCGGTGAAGATGTTAAAGTAATTTATCTTTCACCACAGGGGCGCAAACTTAATCAGCAAGGTGTTTGCCAATTGACGGCAAATAAAAAGCTTATTTTAGTTTGTGGTCGATATGAAGGTATTGATGAACGGATCATTGAAACCGAAATTGATGAAGAATGGTCAATTGGTGATTATGTTCTTAGTGGAGGAGAATTACCAGCAATGGTCATGATCGATTCAATTTCCCGGTTTATTCCTGGTGTATTAGGTCATCATGCATCAGCGGAAGAGGACTCTTTCATGACTGGGTTACTTGATTGTCCTCACTATACCCGTCCTGAGGTGTTAGAAGGTATGGAAGTTCCGAGAGTCTTATTGTCGGGCAACCATGCTGAAATAGAGCGTTGGAGAAGAAAACAGTCACTAGGCCGAACTTGGCTTAGAAGGCCTGAACTTCTAACAAGCCTAGCTCTGACTGACGAGCAGAGAATGTTGTTGGCAGAATTCCAACAGGAATATGAAGAACAGCAACGTATTAATTGAGACATTGTATCACACTGTCTTGTATATATCAGTTTACCTAGGGTAAGAGAGTAATTATGAGCAATATTATTAAACAGCTTGAACAAGAGCAAATGAAGCAAAATATTCCTTCATTTCGTCCAGGTGATACCGTAGAAGTTAAGGTATGGGTGGTTGAAGGTTCTAAAAGACGTTTGCAGGCATTCGAGGGCGTGGTTATCGCGATTCGTAACCGCGGTTTGCATTCAGCATTTACTGTTCGTAAAATTTCTAATGGTGAAGGTGTTGAGCGGGTATTCCAGACACATTCACCAGTTATAGATAGTATCACAGTTAAACGTTGTGGTGCTGTTCGCAGAGCTAAATTGTATTACCTGCGAGAGCGTTCTGGTAAAGCAGCTCGTATTAAAGAGCGCTTGAATACTAAATAATTCGCTTTTCGCTACATCCTAAAAATCTTTAAAGCTCGCAAAACTGCGAGCTTTTTTTATTATCTTTTTTCAGCTTATTGCATTATCAGTCATTATTTTATTAAATCTTTTGTGTAATTTTTTATAAACATAAAAATATTTTTCTTAATAATAGAATTGAAATTTTTTTATTTATTTTTCATTTAATTATATATTTTTGTTCCATTTTTATTTTATTGGTAAAGTAAATGTTACTATATGTTGTCACCAATGGATTGTAATATTTACAGTTCATGTTATCGTATAGCTGAACCTCAAATCGGTGTAATGCAATGCAGGATAAAAAGTTAAACAGGTAAAGATAATGATCATGCAAAAAGATGAGCTTAATAATGTTAATATTTCTGATGAACAGATTTTAATTACACCGAAAGAGCTGAAAAAATATTATCCATTGGCTCACAAGAATCAGCAAATAATTACTCATTCTCGCCGAATTATTGCTGATATTATTCAGCATCGTGACCCACGGCTGTTAGTTATTTGTGGTCCTTGTTCTATCCATGACGTGGATGCAGCGCTGGAATATGCCCATCGTTTAAAACAGTTAGCAACAGAACTTGGTGATAGTTTATATATTGTTATGCGGGTTTATTTTGAAAAACCTCGCACCACTACCGGCTGGAAAGGTCTGATCAGTGATCCGATGATGGATGGTTCTTTTGATATGGAAAAAGGGCTGCATATTGCACGTAACTTACTGTTATCGCTTGTGGATATGGGATTGCCATTAGCAACAGAAGCACTTGATCCAAATACTCCACAATATTTAGGCGATTTATTTAGTTGGTCCGCTATAGGTGCTAGAACAACTGAATCACAAACACATCGTGAAATGGCTTCTGGACTCTCTATGCCCGTGGGTTTTAAAAATGGTACTGATGGTAATTTAGTTACGGCAATTAATGCAATGAGAGCAGCAGCGATGCCACATTGCTTCATGGGTATTAATCAATCAGGTCAAGTTTGTTTATTACAAACGCAAGGTAACCCTGACGGTCATATTATTTTAAGGGGAGGGGAAAAGCCAAATTATAATGCGCAAGATATTGCAAATTGTGAAATACAGATGCGCAATGCTAATTTATTACCCTCTTTAATGATTGATTGTAGCCATGGTAATTCGAGAAAAGATTTTCGTCGTCAACCGTTAGTGGTGGAATCGATTATAGAGCAAATAACACATGGTAATCGGTCAATTACAGGTATGATGCTTGAAAGTCATATTAATGAAGGAAGTCAATCTTCAGAACAATTACGTTCTAAAATGAAATATGGCGTTTCTGTCACTGATGCTTGTATTAGTTGGGAAACAACAGACGCAATATTAAGAAAATTACATACTAAAATTCACTCGGTACTTAAAGAGCGTATTAAGACCTTAGAAAAAGCAAGCTAATACAAGGTAAATTGATGTCAGCAGAATTACTACAATTACGTCAACAGATTGACGAAATCGATAAATCATTACTCGCATTACTAGCAAAAAGAATGAAATTAGTGTCGGCAGTGGGTGAAGTAAAAAGCCGACAAGGGTTACCTATTTATGTGCCAGAGCGCGAGGCTTCAATGTTAGAAGCGCGTCGCAAAGAAGCGGAAAAAATAGGTATTGCCCCTGATCTGATTGAAGATATTTTACGCCGTATTATGCGTGAATCATACCAGCATGAAAATAATCAAGGCTTTAAAAAACTAAATGCTGATCTAGGGCCTATTATTATTGTGGGTGGCGAAGGTCGGATGAGAAAATTATTTAGTCAATTATTTACTCTCTCTGGCTATGAGGTTTATAGTCTGCGCGAACAAGATTGGGATATAGCAGATAAATTATTGGCTAATGCTGCCGTAGTCATGATTAGTGTCCCCATCCACTCAACGATAGAAGTTATCCATAGATTGCTGAAGTTGTCTGAAGATACATTATTGATGGATATTTCTTCTATTAAGCAGCAACCGCTTGAAGCTATGTTATCAGTGCATAATGGGCCTGTTGTCGGCTTACATCCCATGTTCGGCTCAGATATCAATAGCATTGCTAAACAGGTAATTATTTATTGTGAAGGAAGAAATCCACAAGCATACCAATGGCTATTAGAACAATTGACGGTTTGGGGTGCCAGATTACATAAAATTAATGCCACGGAACATGATAAATGTATGGCATTTATTCAGGCGCTTCGCCATTTTACTACTTTTGCTTATGGACAATATTTATCTGAACAAAAAGTCGATCTTCAACAATTATTAACTCTTTCATCGCCTATATATCGATTAGAGTTAGCAATGGTTGGACGTCTGTTTGCTCAAGATCCACAACTTTATGCAGATATTATTATGACATCCGATGAAAACATTGATTTGATTATTAAATATTATCAAAGTTTTGGTCATTCGGTGTCATTGCTTAAAGATCGAGATAAGAAAAAGTTTATTTCTCAATTCGAGAGAATTAGTCACTGGTTTGGTCAGGATGCTAAACAGTTAATGCAAGAAAGTAATGCATTATTACAACAAGCTAATGATATTAGTCGTTAATTTACTGTTATTAATACTTTTAAAAAACCGGTTATACAACCGGTTTTTTAGTTAGCAACACCGCTAGGTACTAAATTATCAGCTGGGTAGCAGCCTAAAATTTTTATTGAGCGCGTCATTGCAGTTAATTTTTCTAATGCATGTTGCATATCTAATGAGCGTAAGTTTGCCTGCACATCAATGTAAAACATCTCTTCCCATGGTTTATTGTTAATTGGACGGGATTCTAATTTACTCATAACAATATTATGCTCTTTCAGTACTAATAATGCATCGACTAAAGCACCCGCATGTTGACTGGTTGCGATCAATAATGTTGTTTTAGTCGGAATTTGTGCTGAAACTTGTACAGCTTTACGCGCGATAACAATAAAACGTGTCATATTATTGGGTTGATTAGCGATATTATGTTCAAGAATGGTCAAGCCATATAATGCGCCGCCTATTTCGCTACCCAATGCGGCTACGTTAGCTGAATCAATTTCAACCACTTTTTGCATGGCACTGGAACTACTGTCACAATATTCAATTTTCCAATTAGGATATTGTTGTAGAAATTGATTGCACTGTTGAAATGGTTGTGGATGGCTATATACCGTTTCAATGTTTTCTAACGGCACCTGAGTTATCGCTAGTAGGCAGTGATTGATGGGTAATCGCATTTCGCCGACGATCGAAAGTTGGGTGTTTTGTAGCAAATCGTAAACGTCATTAATTGCCCCTGAGCTGGAATTTTCTAAAGGTAAAATACCATAATCAGCTTGTTTTGTTTCAACTAAAGCAAAGATATCTTGGAATTTATCACAGCTACATTCGATAGCATGGCTAAAATGGCGCGCTGAATATTGGCGTGCTGCAAGATGAGAGTAGGATCCATTGGGTCCTAAAAAAGCAATTCGGACAGAATCATTTTCTATCGGATTTAAATGTTGCTGAAAAACAGCTTGCTGAGTTAACACACCGTCTTGGTTGATGATTTGAAAAAGGCGAGTAATATAAAAACTATCTAAGCCTTGTTTCTTCCCTTCAGCTATTAATCTATTTAGTAATTGCTGTTCATGGTTTATATCATCAATAGGCTGCTGCAGTTTTAATTTAGCTTGAGCGATATGAGTTGCTAAATAATGTCGTTCAGCCAGTAAATTTAATAATAAGCTATCAAGTTGATCTATTTTTTTCTGCATGTTTAATAGATTAGATATACTGTCCATAATTATTTTCTCTGCTGTTTTATTTTTATTATTGTCTGATGAATGAGAATAAAAACGCCTTGATCATAATTATCAAGAAACTAACAAAAAACTCAGTAAGTGTAAGGATTAAGCTAGATTATTAATAATGTTTTAATCAACATGAATTATCAAGCTTATTTTTATGTTAAGCAAAACAAATAGAATAATAAAAAGCGCACTTATAAAAGTGCGCTTAGAGAAAAATAAAATGGCACAATGGTTATGGCTGTACGGCTAGATCTATCTCTTTTGCCGTTGGGTAAGCACGTCTGGCCTCATTTTTATGTTGACGCTTATTAAGTTGTTTTTCTAGTTTATTTATTAATTCATTGGTTGCAATATAAAAATTACTATGTTTTGCACTAGCAAATAATTTTCCATTCGGTGTATGAATATTGGCATCGACAATAAACTCTTGAGGCTCTTTTGACAGCACAATGTGAGGATTAATTAAAGAAACTCGCCATTTGCTAAGTTTATTCAAACGTTCTTCAATATGGTGACGTATAGCAGGTGTAATTTCTATGCACTTACTTGTTATACTTACTATCATATCGCTACCTCACTTGTCATTGAGTTATAAATATTTTCAGGATAGCGATAATTAATAGAAAAAACGTGATCTTGATCGGTTTTATTTGCTCTCTTGCTAAAGTAATGATGGGAGTGTGGATGTATTATCAAAAAAATGCTTGTTACTTGCATAAGATACTCGTTTTTTGCATTATTGATGGATTGATCTATTTTTATCAGTTTAAAAAATTAGTATCTAGCTAAAATTATTTTTTACAGATTAATATAAAAAAACAGCAAAATAGCTTTGCTGTTTTTAATCAATAAATGTTAGCGATTATTTTGCCGTTAGGCGGGATTAGCTGCGATTAATGCTGCAACTTTATTTTTTTCCTGGCTTAAGCCTAACTGATTATAGGCTATCTCCATATATTTTAATGCATTGCGTGTTGACTGGGTATCGGGATAATTTTTTAGCATTTGTTCAGTGCGATTAATAACAGCAACATATGCACCACGTTTATTATAATATTTAACAATAGCAAGCTCATATTTTGCTAAACGTTCTTTTAGAAAAGCTAAACGTTTGCTAGCATCTGTTGCATAAATACTATTTGGATAAAAACGAACGAGCTGGCTAAAGTCTCTAAAGGCTACAAGCGCATGTTGAGGATCGCGATCTGAACGATCAATACCAAAAAAATCTTGTAGTGCACTATCGTCTAACGCTTGTGCTGTAAGACCACGCATATACAAAACATAGTCAATATTAGGATGTGTTGGATTAAGGCGAATAAATCGGTCAATAGTTGCTATCGCTAATGGTAGCTCAGCTGATTTATAATAGGCATAAATCATATCCAATTGAGCTTGTTGGGCATAAGGGCCAAATGGATAACGATTATCGAGGGTTTCTAATAACTTTATAGCCCCTTTATAATTACCGCTTTGTAGTTTCTCTTGACTGCTGGTATAGATATCAGTGGGAGAGCTTTCTGGTACAGCATCCTTATTGCTGGAGCATCCGGTAACAAGTAAGCTCAATGTGGCTGCTGCCAGCAGATATTTTATACGTATAATCACGTGGTTGTTTCCTCTGAATGTTTTTGGGCGATCTCCATAAAGCCCCCTAACGAAATATGAGTTACAATAGCACATATTTTAATTAAAACGGCACTGCCGTCAAAATGTAAACTTTACTGTAGATAATTTTATGGCTCAACAATTACAACTTCAGGCACAAATTCTAGAATCGCAACTTGGCCAACGTTTAGACCAAGCATTAGCTGAATTATTTCCTGATTATTCTCGCTCACGAATAAAAGAGTGGATTTTAGATAATAGAGTGCTGGTAAATGGCAAAATTATAAATAGGCCGAAAGAAAAAGTATTTGGCAGTGAACAAATTGCTATTGATGTACTGATTGAAGAAGATATGCGTTGGCAGCCACAAAATATTCCACTAAATATTGTTTATGAAGATGACGAAATTCTTGTTATAAATAAACCTCGTGATTTAGTGGTTCATCCTGGTGCTGGCAATCCAGATGGAACGGTACTAAATGCACTTTTATATCGTTATCCTGAGATTATTAATGTTCCACGAGCTGGAATTGTTCATCGGCTTGATAAAGATACTACTGGGTTAATGGTGATTGCAAAAACGATACCTGCTCAAACTCATTTAGTAGAAGCTTTGCAGCGAAGAGAAATTACTCGTGAATATGAAGCGGTAGTAAATGGTCGTATGACAGCTGGGGGAACGGTAGATGAGCCGATTGCTCGTCACCCAACTAAGCGAACACATATGGCTATCCATCCGATGGGCAAACCCGCTATTACCCATTATCGGGTAATGGAGCATTTTCGCGCCCATACCAGGCTTAGATTGCGGCTAGAATCAGGTAGAACGCATCAAATCCGCGTTCACATGGCACATATTAATCATCCTTTAGTTGGCGATCCGGTATATGGTGGTCGTCCACGGCCCTTAAAAGGTGTCTCAGAAGAGTTTCGTCAAATTATGAGCAATTTTAATCGTCAGGCGCTCCATGCCACGATGTTACGTTTATATCACCCTCTAACGGGTATTGAAATGGAGTGGCACGCAGATATTCCTGCAGATATGGTTATACTAATTAATATACTCAAAACTGATGCAATGATGCACAGAGATGAGATGGATTGGTAAATGGATAACTTAATATATCCGAACTGGCCGCAACCTGAAACAGTCATGGCTTGTAGCACAACGCGTATTGGTGGCGACAGTTTGTCACCTTATGACAGTTTTAATCTAGGGCTACATGTTGGTGATCAACCGCGATTAGTGATACAAAATCGCAATAGCTTAATGAAAATTGCACAACTACCCACCCAGCCTAGCTGGCTTAATCAGGTACATGGCACGCGTATTATCGATTTGGCTAAGGAAAAAAAGGGTAATCTGCAAGCGGATGCCGCCTACAGTTGTGAACTAGGACAGGTGTGTGTCGTGATGACAGCAGACTGTTTGCCTGTTTTACTCTGTAACGAACAAGGCACAGAAATTGCTGCCGTACATGCTGGCTGGCGAGGTTTGTGTGATGGGATCCTAGAAAAGGCAATAAAGCAATTTAGATCACCGCCGCGCGCTCTTATGGCCTGGCTAGGACCGGCAATTAGCGCGGAAAAATTTGAAGTAGGTCGTGAAGTGAGGAGTGCTTTTATTGAAAATCATGCAGAATTAGCGCAAGGCTTTAAAGCTTCTGATAATGGTAAGTATCTAGCCGATCTCTACTTATTAGCACGTTTGAAATTGAATGCAATTGGTGTCAAACATGTTTATGGTGGAAGCTATTGTACGATGAGTGAGCCAAAGCGTTTTTTTTCCTATCGTCGTGATGGCGTAACAGGACGAATGGCATCACTGATTTGGTTAAAATAAATCTTTAACAATATTAGTTATTATTTTTATATCAATAGTTGATTTTTATCGTAACTAACTTGAATAATGTGAAATAAAACCTCATTTAATCTGCATAAATGTTTGTAATTGTATTTTGGAGGTATTATGCGTTTGGATCGTCTTACCAACAAATTCCAACAAGCACTAGCTGATGCTCAATCTTTAGCAATTGGACAAGATAATCAATTTATTGAACCAGTACATTTACTCGTTGCCTTGTTAGATCAAGAAGGCGGTACTTTACGTCCTTTATTGACATCGATCGGGGTCAATGTCAGTCAACTAAGTAATAAATTAAACGATATTCTCAATACCTTACCGCAAGTGCATGGCACGGCGGGTGATATCCAACCCTCAAATGATCTTATTCGGCACTTAAATTTGTGTGATAAGTTGGCACAACAGCGCGGTGATACGTTTATTTCCTCAGAGTTATTTCTTCTGGCAATTTTTGATGCCAAAACCTCCCTAGCAGATACGCTTAAAACGATGGGAGCCAATAAAGCAAATATAGAAAAGGCGATAGAACAAATGCGTGGTGGTGAAAATGTTAATGATCAAAGTGCTGAAGAGCAGCGTCAAGCACTTAAAAAATACACAATTGATTTAACAGAAAGAGCCGAACAAAGCAAACTCGATCCTGTTATTGGACGTGATGAAGAGATCCGCCGCACAATACAGGTTCTCCAGCGCCGAACAAAAAACAATCCGGTTTTAATTGGTGAACCAGGAGTTGGTAAAACCGCGATTGTCGAAGGTCTCGCTCAACGCATTGTTAATGGTGAAGTCCCCGAAGGGTTGAAAAATAAACGTGTTCTCTCCTTAGATATGGGGGCTTTGCTGGCTGGCGCAAAATATCGCGGCGAATTTGAAGAGCGCTTAAAGGCTGTTTTGAATGATCTGGCCAAGCAAGAAGGAAATGTGATTCTGTTTATCGATGAATTGCATACTATGGTTGGTGCAGGTAAAACTGAAGGTGCGATGGACGCCGGTAATATGTTAAAACCGGCACTAGCACGAGGAGAATTACATTGCGTCGGCGCAACTACACTTGATGAATATCGTCAGTATATTGAAAAGGATGCGGCATTAGAGCGTCGTTTCCAAAAAGTTTATGTCGCTGAACCTACTGTCGAGGACACCATAGCAATATTAAGGGGACTAAAAGAACGTTATGAACTGCATCATCATGTACAGATAACTGATCCTGCCATTGTTGCTGCTGCCAGTTTATCAAATCGTTATATTTCGGATCGTATGCTACCTGATAAAGCCATAGATTTAATTGATGAAGCAGGTGCTAGCTTACGGATGCAAATGGACTCTAAACCGGAAGCCCTTGATCGCTTAGAACGTCGGGTTATTCAATTAAAACTTGAACAACAAGCACTAAAAAAAGAATCTGATGAAGCCAGTAAAAAACGGCTTAAAATGTTAGAAGAAGAGCTGACGGAAAAAGAACGGGAATATTCAGAGCTAGAAGAAGAATGGAAAGCAGAAAAAGCAGAGCTTACTGGTACACAGCATATAAAAGCAGAATTAGAAAATGCACGTATAAGTTTGGAACAGGCCCGGCGCAGTGGTGATTTAGCTAAAATGTCAGAATTGCAATATGGTAAAATTCCTGAATTAGAAAAACAACTTGAAGCTGCTACCAAAGCGGAAAGTAAAACCATGAAGTTGTTGCGTAATAAAGTGACTGATGCTGAGATTGCTGAAATATTAGCACGCTGGACAGGCATTCCCGTTTCCAGAATGTTAGAAAGTGAACGTGAAAAGTTACTTCACATGGAACAGGATCTGCATAAGCGTGTCATTGGCCAGAATGAAGCTGTTGACGCAGTATCTAATGCTATTCGGCGTAGTCGTGCTGGTTTATCAGATCCAAATCGACCTATTGGTTCATTCTTATTTTTAGGTCCTACTGGTGTTGGTAAAACTGAGCTATGTAAGGCACTGGCAAATTTTTTATTTGATAGTGATGATGCGATGGTGCGCATTGATATGTCCGAATTTATGGAAAAACATACAGTTTCCAGACTAGTTGGTGCACCTCCAGGTTATGTAGGCTATGAAGAAGGTGGTTATTTAACCGAGGCAATCCGACGCCGTCCTTATTCTGTTATTTTGCTTGATGAAATTGAAAAAGCGCATCCCGATGTTTTCAATATTTTATTACAAGTTCTGGACGATGGACGATTGACTGATGGGCAAGGAAGAACTGTCGATTTTCGTAATACAGTTGTTATTATGACATCAAACTTAGGCTCTGATTTGATCCAAGAACGTTTTGGTAGTTTGGGTTACAACGAAATGAAAGAGATTGTCATGGAAGTTGTTAGCCGTAGTTTCCGACCTGAATTTATTAACCGTATTGATGAAGTTGTGGTATTCCATCCACTTAATAAAGAGCAAATTACAGACATTGCGCAGATCCAACTATCACGTTTATATAAGCGTATGGAAGAGCAAGGTTATAAAGTAAAAATCAAGCCAGCGGCATTAGAAAAATTGAGTGAAGCGGGATTTGATCCGGTATTTGGTGCACGTCCTTTGAAACGTGCGATCCAACAAGAGATAGAAAATCCATTGGCTGAACAGATGCTATCAGGTAAGTTAGTGCCTGGCAAACAAGTAACTTTAGATATCAAAAAAGGTGTTATTGTTGCTAAGCAATAAATAAAATCGAATTGTTAATCCTATTTGAAGAGGTAATATTTACCTCTTCAATAATATTATACGAATTCAATAATCTTAATTAAAGCTCGTAATTAGCTTAAGCTGTTTGCAACTCGTACCGATACTATCAACTCAACTCAATGCAACGTTAGCACAATAAATGAGCACTTAAACAGAAAAAATGCAAATAATAGTTGTTAGTTTCAGAAAACCCCCTATAATGCCCTTCCTGTTATCGCGTCTTATTCATCAACAAGTGAATAAAAGTATAACGCGAATTTAAGGTGAAAAGCGTAGTATACGCCACCTCGCGACTCCAGTCGCACGCTCTTTAACAATTAATCAGACAATCTGTGTGGGCACTCGCAAGACATCATCAAAAACTATTTGAAGATTAAGTCTTAAAGAGTGACAAACAGTTAATTCATATATGAACTAATAAGCAGTAACGTTATTTTAGCCGACGGAGAAGGCGATAAAAGGCCGACAAAGTGGCAAAAAAAGCGTTACGGCCAGTAAAACATTCTTTGAGCATCAAACTTTTAATTGAAGAGTTTGATCATG
>NZ_AUCC01000026.1 GCF_000429565.1 Arsenophonus nasoniae DSM 15247 | reverse complement strand
ATAATTTACTATCAAAACAAACGAAATAATGACTACTATTAATTTTCAGGATCGCACAATACACTCTATGTTAAAGACGAACCTCGCCCATTCCGGCAGGCGAAATTTTGCCGAAATGGGCAAGAACCCTTTTGTAACATAGCGTTGTACATAAGAGAATATTTATGAATACGCCTACCTTTACATTAGACGATGCTCAGAAACTTATCATTGCAAAATTTATTCATGAGATGCCGTTCAACCAATTATTAGGTCTTGAGGTGTTATGCTTTGATAAGACACAGATCAAGTTGGTTTTTAACAATAAACCAGAATTGATAGGCAACTTTGAACAGCAGATCTTACATGGTGGTGTCATTGCTTCAGTATTAGATGTTGCCAGCGGCTTAGTTTGCATTGGTAATGTATTAAATCGAATGACTTCATTTTCAAAAGAAGCGCTTAGAAAACGCTTATCAACGATTGGCACCATCGATTTAAATATTAATTACTTGCATCCTGGTCGTGGTAAAAAATTTATTGCTAGTGGCAAAATCATTCGCACAGGTAATAAGATCTCCGTTGCCCGAGCCGAATTGCATAATGAAGAAAATAAACATATCGCAACCGGCATAGCCACTTACTTAGTGAGTTAAAATAACCAAGCTAGCAAACCATAAAATCTATATTAAATTAAACGCTATATGAAGCTTAAGTTATCAAGTTGGTCTTTCGCTGTATTCAAGTTTTCTTTTATCGTCTGATAAATTCAGAGCCAATTTTTACGTTTAAAATAAAGATAGGGTGCCAGCCCGGCGATAATCATCAATATAATTGCTGCCGGATAGCCAAAACGCCATCCTAATTCAGGCATAAATTCAAAATTCATACCGTAACTGGACGCCACCAGCGTTGGCGGTAAAAAAACCACAGAAACAACGGAGAAAATTTTAATAATACGACTCTGTTCAATATTAATAAAACCCATTGCTGCTTGCATAAGAAAGTTTACTTTTTGAAATAGCGATTCATTATGGGGTAACAGTGATTCAATATCACGTAAAATATCTCTTGCTTGCTCTAACTGACCTGCCGGCAATCTTGCCCGGCGGATCAAAAAATTTAATGCTCGTTGACTATCCATCAAACATAATCGCACTTTCCAGCCAATATCTTCTTGTTCCGCTAAATTAGAAAGCGCACTATCAAGTTCATCTCCTTGTTTACCTTCCAGAATAATTCGGCTTAACGATTCCAATACGCTATAAATATTTTCTATTACATCAGCAAGTTGTTCAATTTTAGTTTCAAATAAATCTAAAAATAACTCATAAGCATTAGCATCGATCAGTTTTTGACTTCTTGAACGCATACGATACAAACGAAAAGCCGGCAGATCACGCTCCCGTAACGTATATAAGCGACCATCACGAAAAGTGAAAGCAACCGTCGAATTACCAACATGTTCATCGCTATCTTGATAATAAAAAAATGAATGAATATGTAAACCATCTTCGTCCTCAAAAAAACGAGCCGAAGCTTCAATATCGGTTAATTCAGATGGAGTTACTAATAATTGTTTCAATTCAGTTTGTACTGTTTGCCGCTCTTTCTCATCAGGCTCCATTAAATCAACCCATACAGCATCTGTCAGTTTTTCACCTTCATCAAGTTCCAGACGAGACAAACGGTGGTTGTCTAATTTAAATGCCAGCAGCATATTATGGCGCCTCCTTTAGAACCCCAAATAGTAAAATAAATAGAGGATTAATTAGTAACAAAAATACTAGATCCTGCAAGCAATAATATGTTCAGTTATTGCAACTCTAATTTGGCGTAAGCGGCAACTAGCCATTTAATCCCTTCGCCCTGAAATGCTATCTGCAAGCGGCAACGCTCACCATCGCCTTCCAAATTAATAATAGTTCCTTCACCAAACTTAGGATGACGCACCCGTTGACCTAATGCATATCCACTATCATTTCGATTAATTGGGGTACCAAGTCGTTGATGGCTAATTGGACGTGAAACCGTTGCACGTAAACGGACTTCTTCGATACATTCTGTGGGTAATTCAGCAATAAAACGCGAAGGACGATGGTAAACTTCCTTACCATATAATCGACGGCTTTCCGCATAAGTCAGCGTCAATTTCTCCATCGCCCGAGTCAATCCAACATAAGCTAACCGTCGTTCTTCTGCCAGCCGTCCGCTCTCTTCCGCACTCATTTGACTTGGAAACATACCTTCTTCCATACCCACAATAAAGACCAATGGGAACTCTAGACCTTTTGCCGAATGTAGAGTCATTAACTGAACGGCATCCTGATGTAGTTCCGCCTGCCCTTCACCCGACTCCAACGCAGCATGAGACAAAAATGCTTGTAGTGGCATGAGATCTTGATCTTCTTCTTGATAGCTAAACTGACGAGTAGCAGTGACTAGCTCTTCAAGGTTTTCAATACGCGCTTGCGCTTTTTCACCTTTTTCCTGCTCGTACATTGCCCGCAGACCTGAGTCGCGGATCACTCGGTCAGTTTGAACATGTAACGGCATATCCATCGTTTCTTTAGCCAATGCATCAATTAACTCAAGAAACCGTTCAATCGCCCCCGCCGCACGGCCGGCAAGAACTTTCTCTCTTAATAAATATTCACAACTTTCCCAAAGCGTGAGTTGTTTCTCGCGTGCCGCCTGACGAACAGTGTCTAATGTTCGTTCTCCTATGCCGCGAGTGGGCGTATTAACCACTCGTTCAAATGATGCATCATCATTGCGATTGGCAACCAAACGTAAATAAGAGAGTGCGTCTTTAATTTCTTGCCGCTCAAAAAAACGTTGGCCGCCATAAATTCGATAAGGCATTGAAGACTGCAACAAGGCCTCTTCAAGTACCCGTGATTGGGCATTGCTACGATAAAGAATGGCACACTGTTTTAAAGAGCCACCTTTCTCATGCCATTGCTTAATGCGACTAACTACATAACGTGCTTCATCTAACTCATTAAAGCCACAATAAAGCGAGATAGGTTCACCATCAGCCCCTTCTGTCCAGAGATTTTTCCCTAATCGATTATTATTGTTGGCAATCAATGCGTTAGCCGACTTCAAGATATTGTTAGTCGAACGATAATTTTGTTCCAGCCGGATAGTTTCCGCTGCCGGAAAATCTTGCAAAAAACGTTGAATATTTTCTACTTGCGCGCCACGCCAACCATAAATTGACTGATCATCATCGCCAACAATCATCACCTTACCGGTATCACCGGCCAAAACACGTATCCAGGCATACTGAATACTATTAGTATCTTGAAATTCATCAACCAGAATATTGGTAAAACGATCACGATAATGTTGTAGTATATGTGGTTTATTCAACCACAACTCATGGGCACGCAATAAAAGTTCAGCAAAGTCAACTAATCCGGCCCGATCACACGCTTCCTGATAAGCCTGATAAACTCGCAACCAAGTTGCTTCTGTTGGATTACCATAACTCTCAATATGCTGGGGCCTTAATCCTTCATCCTTCTTTGCGTTGATGTACCACATAGCCTGACGTGGTGGCCACTTACTCTCATCTAAATTGATGGCTTTGATAATTCTACGTAATAATCGATATTGATCATCACTATCTAAGATTTGGAAATCTTGCACTAAATTGGCATCCAAATAGTGCGCGCGCAATAGACGATGGGCCAAGCCATGAAAAGTTCCTACCCACATACCGCCTTGATCGCTACCTAATAACGCATTGATACGATGACGCATCTCAGCTGCCGCTTTATTGGTAAACGTCACCGCCATAATAGAGAAAGGCGAAACCTTATCAACCGCCAGTAACCAAGCTATTCGATGAACAAGTACCCGAGTTTTACCACTACCAGCACCGGCAAGTATTAGCATATTCGTTCTAGGTGCCGCAACGGCTTCGCGTTGCTTATCATTTAAGTTTTCAAGTAAATATGAGGCGTTCATGGTTACCATTAAATTAAGAGAGCAGTCAATGAATCACTACTGTGTTTTTAACCAGATAAGAAGATTATACCAGCGTAATGAGTGAAGCCAAACCGGTTATCTCAACATGAGGCAATATGTCATTCTTATTGGCGGTTAGTAAGTTACTATTATTAGTATTGATCCAACAAGCTTGCATGCCACTCTGTAAAGCCCCTTGAATATCCGTTGTTAAATCATCACCTACATGCAAAATTTTATCCAATACAATATTAAATTTCTGCGCGGCAAGATAATACATATCACTAAACGGCTTAGCGCGTCCATCTGGCCCCGCTTTTAAAACAAATTGAAAATAATCGCCTAATCCGCAAGCATAAGGATCGGCATTGCCATTAGTAATGGCCGCTAGTGGGACTTTTTCGGCTAAAGTAGATAAGGTTTTATGGGTTAATTCTGGGATGACAATTTGACTACGCCAATAAGAAAAGTGTGCCATTATATCGTCAGCACCGCCAGCAGATCCTTCGCTATCGTAACCGTAATGACAAAGTAACGCTTTTACTGCTAACCAACGCCACTGTGTGACATCATGATAAATTTCAGGATACTGATTAACAATTAATGTTTGATAGTTTTTTAAATCGGCAAATTGAAGCTTATCAAAGCGATCGTCATAACAACGAATAAAATTTAACAGTTCTTGTTCAGTTTTATCTATAACAGGACGATTATCATACAGTGTGTCATCCAAATCAAAAGTAATCGCTGCAATAGGTGCTAATTGCCGATAAAAGCGCACTCAAGGTTTCTCCCTTTTTGCTCGTGGATGAGCCACATCATAAACCTTGGCTAAATGCTGAAAATCTAGATGAGTATAAACTTGGGTGGTAGAAAGATTGGCATGTCCAAGTAACTCTTGAACTGCCCTCAAATCTCCGCTTGATTCCAAGATGTGAGTGGCAAAAGAGTGACGAAGCTTGTGAGGATGAATATGACTTCTAACCCCCTGACGAATTCCCCATAACGCAAAACGCTTTTGTACATTACGAGCGGAAATGCGTTTGCCTCTTTGTATTGAGATAAAAACCGCCTCGTCTTGCTTAGCATATTGCTGACGCATCTCAAGCCAACGAATTAACCATTCTACAGCTATACGTCCTAATGGTACTTTCCGCTCTTTACTACCCTTTCCCATAACCCGAACTTCACCACTTTGTAAATCCAAATGTTGGCAATTCAAATTAATTAACTCAGATAAACGTAATCCAGCACCATACATTACTTCCAACATGGTTCGATCACGTACAGATAAAGGATCTGCTAAATCAATATTTAGCAACTGATTGACTTCATCCACATCGATATTTTTAGGTAAATGGCGTTTATTTTTCGGCGCTCTGATTGTCTTAGCTGGATTAGCTGTTATTAGGCCCTGCCCAACTAACCAATCTAAAAAACTTCTTAATGACGAAAGACGTAAAGCAAGACTCGCGGCCTGCAATCCTTGTCGGCGACACTTTGCAACCATCATACGAACATGTGATGTCTCTAATTGTGCCCAATCATTGATGTCCATATCTATAGCCATATCCACTAATACGGCTAACTGACGTTGATAATTAATAAGCGTCACTGGACTTAGCTGCCGTTCTACACGTAAGTAACGTAAAAAATCATCAATTTGTTGCTGCAAGCGTTGCCGTGTTGCATTCATGCCCGTGTTACCCAGCGCAAAAGCAGATCAGGTAATAATTTGGCTAAATGGTCAAGCATGGTCGTTCCCATACCTTTTTGATAATGTTGAATATCACGACTACTAAAGATCACCATCCCTAAATTACCATAAAGTCCTAATAAAGAAACAGCCACCGAACCAACATGATTTGCATCTGGCATTAATAACAATATTTCGGGATTATTTAACGTGCCAAGATAGTGATTTTTTCCACCAAATCGCTGAATACGGACAGGCTCAAAAGCTTGACGTGAAATCATAACTTTTTGTGCATCCATCGGTACACCTAGCTGCCAACAATCACTAAACAAGCGAATATAAGCACCACTCAAACCAAAACTTCTTGACCAGGCATATAAACGTTGCTGAAAATCGGCAAAGTCATCTGCCGTTGATAGCTGGATAACCAATTTTAACAGTCGATTAAAGAGTATTTCATTATTGCGAGCCTGCTCAACCAAGAGTTGCATATCCTGTTCTAGATTTTGGATACAAACTCGTTGACGCTTCATAGACCATTCAACTAATGAAACCGCGTGATGAACAGGATGAGGAACCCGCATCTGTTCAACAGCAGCGGCATTGCGAATAAAAAAATGAGGATTGCTTTTCAGATATTCCACGACAGTCTGATCATCTAACAGAGGTTGAGGATCAAATGCTGCTTCTTTTTTATCCATAATAAAAGACCTTTTAACCAAACAAAACCTAGAAATGAATAACACCATCATAAACATGTGTCGCTGGGCCTGTCATAAATAGAGGATGACCCAATCCATTCCAACGAATTTTTAGCATGCCACCGGGTAAATCAACACGGACACTTTTTCTTAATAAGCCTTGCTGAATACCGATAGCAACAGCAGCACAGGCACCACTTCCACAAGCCTGTGTCTCTCCTACACCACGTTCATGTACACGTAATCGAATGTGTTCATGATCAATAACCTGCATAAATCCTATATTAGCCCGCTCAGGAAAACGTTCATGTTTTTCAAGCATCGGCCCCAATAAAGCCACTTCAGCCGTGTCAATATCTTCAACCTGTAATACGCAATGAGGGTTCCCGATAGAAACGACTCCACATAATATTGTTTGTTGTTGAGTTCTAATTATATAAGTTTTCTCAGATTTTTGCGCTTTAAAAGGCACTTTATTTGGTTCAAACTCAGGAACTCCCATATTGACACAAACATCTTCATTTTCTGCTACCGATAATGTCAATCTACCGGATTGAGTACTTACCTTAATATCGCGTTTGTTTGTCAGTTTTTTAAGGCGAACAAAACGCGCAAAACAACGGGCACCATTACCACATTGAGCCACTTCACTACCATCGGCATTAAAAATACGATAATGAAAATCAAGATCAGGATCATAAGGTGCTTCAACAACTAAAAGCTGATCAAATCCAATCCCCCTATGTCGATCTGATAAACGACAAATAAGCTCAGGAGAAAAATAAACATTTTGAGTAACGGCATCTACCACCATAAAATCGTTACCCAAACCATGCATTTTGGAGAATTGCATTTTCTACTCCATCATAATCAATTGGCTATTTTTTCATTAATCTATTGGTGAAGTGTTTCTGTCTGTATCGATTGATGTTCTGTCTCTTTAGACGATATCGTACTTTCAGCCTTTTGTTTAGCTGTTGTTTTTGCTGGAAAATAGAGTGGCCCTTTCAAACCACAGGCAGAAAGTAGGGTTAATAATATCGATATCATAAATAGCCAAATTAATTTTTTCATTATGTTAAAGCCTGCATTCTTAAATCATTATCCTTTATAATCTATAATCGCAGTTAGGCACAGAAAAGCAAATAGGAAATTGGCGATGACTGACACAGAATTTCATCAACTGGTTGATAAATTGATGGATAGAATAGAAGAACAACTCGATCAATATGATGGTAATAATGATATCGATTGCGAAACCCATAGCGGTATTATGACGCTAACCTTCGAAAATGACAGTAAAATTATTATCAATCGCCAAGAACCACTCCATCAAATATGGCTAGCAACGCGCTCAGGTGGTTACCACTTTAATTATAAGGCAGACAATTGGTATTGTGCTCGCAGCAAGAAAAATTTTATCCAAATATTAGCCTATGCGATTAGTGAACAAAGCGGTGAACCATTTTCATTTGATCTTTAACTACTAAAAAAACAAATATCATTCTTTATTATTTAATGTATATAAAAACTAACGCCTGATTCTTCACGACAGACATTTTCATTGAACTGTGAATTAGAAAATGAGCCAGACAAATAAGGAATGACTTGATTTTTATCTTCTACTTTTATTATCTGGTAAAATTGCGGCAAATTAAAATTGACTAAATTTGTACGGTAGGTAGAACGATAATGTGATGATGAGTAAAAACGGCTTACATCCCTAACAAGTTCTTCTTTATTTCCTTCACAATGTGAATAAATTTCTACCCGATTTTTTTCATCTAAAATATAGATATTAAAACCATGATTATCTTCCGTATCCTCAAAAAAGAATTGCACAATCCCTTCACTTGCATAACCATCAACAACTAAAGGTAGATGATAAGTTTCTTTGACATTCAATTTTATCGGTAAGCCATGTAATTTATTATTAGAAATTGCACCATAAAATTCGACTGCATTTTCCAATTTCTGCACAGAAACATTCAACCGCTCAAAAAACAATCCCCAGGTTTGACCTGCAATACGTAATGCCTTGAAACGCCCTGAGTCATTACAACTGCTTGAGAGACGGAGTTCAATACATTCTGAAACCAGCTGTTGAACACGTGTACCAATCAACCCTCGCATATGTTGGCTATAACAAAAAACTTCAACCACATCTGGTAGCTCAGCATCTTGATGCATTTTGCCCAGAATCGTTTTTAATGCTTCCAACATAGATTGCTCACCAGAGAAATGCAGTGTTCTCACCTCATTCCAAGAGTTGCGATACAGTAGATCAATACTGCTGACTAAGCATTGTGGTGGATCACCAAAACTCAATATGTCTAATTTACGTAAATCAAAATGGATTATTTGATCAGAAAACACCGCTGTCGGATCTTTCTCTAAATTAACAATTATGGCTAAGTGGCGAATTTCACAGGGGCTATATAAAGCTTTTGGTGTGGGAGCCAGTAAGCGAATAGGGAAATTTGTCGTTATATCATTAACAAATTGATGTAATTTATTTTCATCACATTGTGATCCACCGTTATGAATATAAATATGAGATTGTTCTGTCAATAAACCATTAAAGTAAGTCCAGGCCACTAATTTACTAAGATAACGGTTATATTCTAACGGCTGATGTCCAATAATAGAATCTATCGTCGGCGCCTTATTATATAAGTACCAACCACTACGATTCGCGCACCCGGCAGGAACATAAATAAAAGTGAGATGACTCTCAGATAAATCTGGCGAAATTTGCGGATTAACCAAAGTGACTTTGCCTGGTAATACTTCAAAGGCTGCATACAACTTCCGCGTCAACACACCAATATCTTGTGGACTAGCACTTACTCGTAAATTATTACGACGTGCAAAGCGAATAAGGTTACGATAACTTTGCATCATGGTATCAAGTAATTCATTATGCGCATCTCGAACCTGCTCTATTTTCCAATAATTTCGCTTGTCGAGAATATTTAATCGCTCTGTACTCCAATCCCATGAAGTAACAAGCTGTGATAACACATGCCTTCGCCAACCATCACTCGCACAGTTATTGTTTCCACCCGACAATTTTTCACAAACTTTGAGGTAAAAACAGCGACGAATCAAATCAAGACGCTTAAAATCACCGATTTCTATCAAATAACGCGTAACGCGTTCTAACATTAAACAATAGGCATCTAGGCCATAAGAAACAATTTCTCCTGCATGCAAGTGTTTCTTAAATTCCATTGCAAGCAACATACCACGCGGATAATCCCAGGAATAAGCTTCAAGTAAAATACTTTTCAGCACAGCTTTATAAGGAGAATCAACACTTTTATACAGTTGCCATAAACTTGCACCAAAATACTCTTCAGCTGATAATTCACCTAAACCACCTAAATCTAACCATTCATTTGGGGTTAAGACTCCTCGTGCATACAACAATAAAACATATTCATCGTAATTGGTTTCTTCTTCTGCCGGTACCATCATCCATAGTAAACGTTTCCCTGCCATACGAACCGCTGTACGATAAAATTCATCCAACAGTAATATATGTTGTGTCGTTCCACAATCTTCGCCACTTAGGCTACCACTCGTATGGTGGCGAAAACGATTTTCATCAATTAAAAAGAAAGTAGCATCTATACCAAGCGAGGACGCCCATTGCTCAATTAATGTGCATTTTTTTTGTAAAAGTTGTCTTTCTTCTTGATCTAACCATGATTGATGACATACCCAAATATCCAAATCAGAAACATCACTTTGCCCAATTGATGATGTACTTCCCATGGAATAGATACCTGTAATAGGTAATTCACCATTGGTTTGTTGTGAAGATAGTTCACAAAAGAGATAGGCCTCAAACTGCTTTAACCAATTAATTTGTTGAGTATCAGGCGCAAAAAAACAGACACCATTAGGTACATTACCTTCAATATAACCAGGTAACATAGGATGATGATAATTTAATAAAACTGGTAGCAATCCATATACATGCTTGAACGCTTCATTCATAGAAGATGATGCTCGTTCCAGTCGTAATTGATTGATCGCATCCAATCTTTGCTTCAGTGTCTCAATATAAAGATACAAAAGTTTTGCCTGAATTAACTTTAAAAATGAATAACCTCAACTCAGCCATTGGTTCCTTTATTATTAGGGAACGATAACAGCGATATGCTTTTTGAATAGGTTGCTAGAAACGTGATCAATTTAACATTTTGTACCCAAAGCGTAAAGTACATTACCTCTACATTAACTGTTTATTTTTTACACTAAATGCTTTCCATTCTTTCACATAAAAAATCTTTTTCGTTTCTAAGAATTTCAAATAGATGATCCATATAAAAAAGAAAACAATTAGTTAAATTTTCTTATTAAATTTCTTATAATTATTTTCAATGATAAATATTCAAATAAGTATAAAAAAATTAATTAAATATGCTTTTATTTGCTTACATCCAATAAAAAAATCATTTTGCCGCCATTGTAACCCTCCTTTTTTCTGTCTACAAGCTGTACTATACATTAGCTATATTTATTAAGTGCTCAGCTATAACTGGAAAAAGACTTATCAAAATGTTAAAACTGGCTACCTTTCCTTTATAATTCACTCATAATCTAACTACCTAAGAAAAATAAAAACATGTCAATACAAACACTGCGTATCGCAACAAGGAAAAGTCCATTAGCAATGTGGCAAGCGATTTTCGTGAAAACACAACTAGAAAAACATCATCCAACACTAACGATCGAACTTATTCCCATGAGTACTCAAGGTGATATCCTACTCGATACTCCCCTGGCTAAAATTGGTGGCAAGGGGCTTTTTGTCAAAGAATTGGAAAATGCCCTACTAGAAAATCGAGCGGATATTGCTGTTCACTCCATAAAAGATATTCCTGCTACTTTTCCTAATAACTTAGGATTAATGGCTATTTGCCAGCGAGGAGATCCTCGTGATGCTTTTGTATCCAATCAGTATGATTCCCTTGATGCCCTTCCAGCTGGGAGTATTATTGGAACATCAAGCCTACGTCGCCAATGCCAACTACGTCATACTTATCCCCACTTAGTTATTCAAGATCTGCGCGGTAATGTGGGAACACGGCTGAGTAAATTAGACAATGGGCAATATGATGGTATTATTCTCGCTGTGGCTGGTCTAAAACGTCTTAATTTAGAAACACGGATACGTATGCCTCTGCCACCAGAGCACTCATTACCTGCCGTTGGCCAAGGCGCAATTGGTATTGAATGCCGTCTTGATGACCACCATACACAACATTTTTTAGCGCCGTTACATCATCATGATACGGCTATCTGTATTCAAGCAGAACGAACCGTCAATAATCGATTGCAAGGTGGCTGCCAAGTCCCAATAGGTAGCTATGCTATTTGGCAAAATAAACAAATTTGGCTTAGAGCGCTGGTTGGTACGCCTGATGGTAGTCAAATTATTCGTGGAGAAAGATCTTTTAAGCCTGAAGATGCTCAACAAATGAGTATTGAACTTGCTGAAGAGTTACTCAATAATGGCGCCAAACAAATTCTTAACAACATTTTCCCAGGAGCATTTTCTCGATGAGTATATTGGTCACCAGACCAAACCCCAGCGGTGAAAAACTTGTTCAACGTATTAGGTCATTAGGAAAAAAGGCCTTTCATGCCCCACTGATTAAAATTATACCCGGTAATGAACTGGCCCTTCTACCGACTAAATTAGCCAAGCTAACTAATGGTGATCGGGTTTTTTTCTTATCGCCAAACGCAGTTTGGCATGCTAATTCAGCGCTTCATTTAACAGGACGAAAATGGCCTGATACGCTATCCTATTATGGTATAGGGCACTCAACAGCATCCGCTTTTCACCAATTAACTAATTTGCCTATTCAACTATCTCAAAAAGGTGAAACGAGTGAAACATTACTTGAATTACCTGGTTTACAATCACTATTAGGCAAAAAATCTTTGTTATTGCGGGGTAACGGTGGACGTGAACTACTCGCCACAACATTAAAATCGCGCGGAAGCCATATTGATTATTGTGAGTGTTATCAACGTCAACCAATAAAATATGATCGACAAATTTTCCAGTTGCAATGGCAACAGGCAAATATTAGAACAATTATTGTTACCAGTGGCGAAATGTTGCATTTATTATTTAACTTAATTACAGATGATGTTAAACCTTGGTTTCTTTCTCGCCATTTAATTGTTGTCAGTGAACGTTTGGCTAGTACTGCCTACCAATTAGGATGGCAATCAGTAAAAGTAGCCAAAAGTGCTAATAATGATGCTTTAATTCAGGCATTAATATAAACCGATATTGAGATATTAATTATGACGGAACAGAATAAACCAAATGAGGCAAATGAAAACACATCAAATGCCTCTACAACAGCAACGCAATCTACAGCCAAAAATGGTATCTCTCATAGGCAAAAGCGTTCTGGTCTGTTTGGTAGTATAATTACTATCGTACTTATTATCATACTGGGTGGTTGTCTCTATTATTATCTTAATCTAAAGCATCAACAAATAGTCAATGAAAGCAGCGAACTACAACAACAAATAAATGAACTACTGCGTCAACAAGAAACAGAAAAACAGCAAATTAACCAATTAACTGAATCTCAGCGTATTACCCAGTTAGATAAGAAAGAATATGAGCAACAACTTGAACAGAGGGTTGAAGAATTACAAGCTCAAATCACAACACTTTCAAGTACTGATGTAAAACGCTGGTTACTTGCCCAAGCTGATTTCTTGGCCAAAATGGCTGGCCGAAAACTTTGGAATGACTATGATCCCGTTACGGCGATTGCTTTATTAAAAAGTGCTGATTCAAGCCTAGCAGAAATGAATGATCCTAATTTAATTGAGATCCGAAAAACGATTAATAGTGATATCAGTGCGCTATCAGCCATTACCCAAATTGATTATGACGGAATTATTTTAAGACTTAATCAACTGAGCAGTGATATCGATAATTTACGCATAAATGATAGTACTCCAGATGGTAAACCCATGGATGAAGATAGTACTGAACTTTCCAATAATATTACTGATTGGAAACAAAATCTTAGCCAAAGTTGGAAAAGTTTCAGTAAAAATTTTATTACCATTCGTCGTAGAGATTCTCATGAAACCCCTTTACTTGCACCTAACCAGGATATTTACCTACGCGCCAATATTCGAGCACAACTACTGATTACCGCCCAAGCCGTACCTCGTTATCAAGAGCAAATTTACAAACAATCCTTAGAGCAAGCTTCAACTTGGATCCGGATCTACTTCAATACCAACGACGCAGCAACAAAAGCCTTCCTCACCGAAGTGGATAAGCTAATTGAACAACCTATTACGATGGATATTCCCAGCGAATTAAAAAGTTTATTACTGCTCGATAAAGCATTACAAAAACGTATTCAAGGACAAATCCCTTCTTCTGCAACACCGATACCGCATAAGACTCAACCAACCAATGAAAAGAAAAAAAATCAAGACATAAAAATAGTGCCCCCTACACCAACCGAAGAGGCAGTGAAGCCAAGCAATAAAACCGCGCAGGAGAAAACTGCATGATAAAAGTACTGATCCTTTTTATTGTACTAATTGCTGGCATCATCATTGGTCCCATTGTCGCAGGGCACCAGGGTTATGTACTTATCCAAACCAACAACTACGATATTGAAACCAGTGTAACCGGCTTAATCATCTGTTTTATTATTTTACAATTTATCTTCTGTTTTGTTGGCTGGTGCTATCGTCGTATTCGCGGCACGACATCATTTACCCATAATTGGCTAAAAGGCCGTAAATATCATAAAGCGCATAGTCAAACGCAAAAAGCATTACTAAAATTAGCGGAAGGTGATTTTTCACAAGTTGAAAAACTACTGACACGTCATGCTGACTATGCAGAACAACCCGTTGTTAACTATCTACTGGCAGCCGAAGCTGCTCAACAACGTGGCGATGAATATCGTACCAATCAATATCTTGAGCGCGCAGCTGAAGTCGCGGGCAATCATCAACTTCCTGTTGATATTACGCGCGTCCGTATACAACTTGCCGAAGATAAAATTTACGCCGCACGTCACGGTGTCGACAAATTACTGGACCAGGCACCGCGCCACCCTGAAGTCTTAAGAATGGCAGAACAAGCCTATCAGCGGTCTGGGGCTTATCAAGCGCTTATTGAACTTTTGCCTATTATGCAAAAAGAAAAATTATACAGTGCAGAAGAGATCGATAAATTACGCAAAAATGCCTATAAAGGTTTGATTAATCAATATACGGCTGAAGGTGGCAGCGAAAATCTAAAAGATTGGTGGCGGTCTCAAGGACGTAAAATACGTCATGATCCGGTACTACAATCGATCGTGGCTGCTCGCCTTATTGAATGTGACGATAGTGAAGCAGCAGAAAAAATTATCACTGATGGACTAAAACAGCAATATGATGAACATCTTTTATTGCTGGTTCCTCGTTTACAAGTCAGCGATAGCAAAGCTATGAATAAAATCCTACACAATCTAATAAAACAGTCTGGTGGTGCCACTCCCTTACTAAATAGTACTTTAGGTCAACTTGCATTACAGCATGCTGAGTGGCAAGAAGCGGAAAAGTACTTTAAATCTGCTTTAGCACAACGTCCTGATGCTCACGACTTTGCCTGGCTTGCTGATGCTTTAGATAAACAGCATAAAGCTGAAGAAGCTGCACAAATTCGCCAGCATGGCTTACTTTTTTCATTAAAGCATGTAAATTGATAGCTATCTCTTCTCTATTGTTTTGACCTGGCCTCTAACTTTCAGAGGCTTTTTACTCTCATCGATTAATTTGCCATTTTGACGTAAAGCTATCTAAATTAAATAGCATCAATGATTCCCCTTGGATAGAATTTTAGCTTTGTTAAATAATAAAAAAACACCCATCAAAAGATAGGTGTCAAAATACAATCAGGTCTACAGACGGATTGTGCCTCACTCAACGTTGCGTCCGGTTGGTGATGGATATTATTGCATCGATAACGTGGACAATAGGCACATTAAATTGGCTCTGCGTCATCCTATAGTTTATGATGCGAAACGCAATCACAAGAAGCTGGATGAGCATCTACACTCTATCTAAAGCATAATTCATGCCAGATATCATTTTTATATTCAAAGACACTCTTTTTATCCCTATTGATGAACAAATATTCATCAATCAATCATTGATTGCCTTTTAACAAAATGATTTTACTTATTTTGATTGTCACAACCCACAATACGCATGGCTAAACTGTCTCTCTTTAGAGACGCTATAGAAATATTTATATTTTTTCTTTATTTTTCATGTAATAAGATGTCTCTTTATAGAGACATTAAAAGTTAATTTTGTTGTTAAAACACGACAAATTTTTATAAATACAAAAAAAACAACATTTTAAATACAATTATGCCATTTTTTCGCTATAAAAATGTGGCAATCGGCATTATCAGATAATGAATATAAACTGATATATCCACACTCATTTGTTTTTGTTTAGCTGAATATAAAGGTATCAACGGCATAGGGACAGCTAGATATCTAGCCAATCCTCTGCCAGACCAACCAGAATGGAGGCCGCCCCGAGCGGTTCGAAAAATTGAGATTATGTGAGAACGTCATTCCGACATTTGGTCGCCCGCATGCAGTTGTGCTCTACTTGATTTGCCGTGATCAGCTTATGACGAGACTTTCATCCGCAGGAATGCGCGATGCTGGGCACAAAAAATAAAACTGATACGGATTAAATATTGTGGGATTACCATTGTGGTACGCTGAGGCTACAAAAAAACCTGCAATTAGTGTGCAGGTTTTTTTTAAATTTGGTCGGCGAGAGAGGATTCGAACCTCCGACCCACTGGTCCCAAACCAGTTGCGCTACCAGGCTGCGCTACTCGCCGAAACAAAACAATCTCTGTTTTAATAATGCTTTTTATGTAATTTTTAAAACTTATTTATATTATGGTGCGAAAGGGGGGACTTGAACCCCCACATCCGTAAGGATACTAACACCTGAAGCTAGCGCGTCTACCAATTCCGCCACCCTCGCAAACTGCATAAAACAAATATGGGGTGACTAATGGGATTCGAACCCACGACAACCGGAATCACAATCCGGGGCTCTACCAACTGAGCTATAGCCACCATAGAATCTTTAAAAATTCAATTTATTGAATACAACACTAATCCACTACACCGTAGCAGAGCACGCATTATATGGCGCGCCCGACAGGATTCGAACCTGAGACCTCTGCCTCCGGAGGGCAGCGCTCTATCCAGCTGAGCTACGGGCGCTTAACGCCGTTGCGGGTGAGGATAGTACGGATTTAATAGCATGCTGTCCAGTGATTTTTTAAATAAAAAGGTTATTTGCTTATGCTTTATCCATTTCAATCAAAAAATTAACCTTATCATCATTTTTTAGCCAGTTAAACAGGCTATTGCTAATCATTTTTCATCCTTTTACGGCAAAAAATTTGATTCAAAAAATAGATCACAGAAACAATCAATAAAAATACGCCACCCACAATTAATGACAAACGCGTATCGGGATTAATCACCATGCCAACAAGTACACACACCAAAAAAAGTAAGGTCAAATAATTCACGTAAGGAAATAATACCGATTTAAAAGTATGTTGGGCTAATTGCTGTTGATGCACTTGCCGAAAACGCAATTGACTCAATAAAATAACAAACCAAGGTATCATTCCAGGCAATACGCTCGCACTATAAACATAAACAAAAACTGCTTGTGGATCAGGGATAATGTAGTTGAGACCTGAGCCAACAATAAGACACAAAATGGTTAGCATTATGCACCGTGCAGGCACACCATTTGCTGTCACTTTCAATAAAGATTTTGGCAATTGACCATTTTGCGCTAAAGCATAAATCATACGCCCGCCACTATACATGCCACTATTACAGCCTGATAATGCCGCTGTAAGTACGACAAAATTAATTACTGCAGCTGCCGAAACAATGCCTACTTTGGCAAACATTAGCACAAATGGACTACCATTTTGGCCAATCTCTGTCCAGGGAAATAAGGTTACAACAATAAAAATAGCACCAACATAAAAAATTAAGATTCGCCATAAAATATTATTAATCGCTTTTTTTAATGTCACTTGCGGATTTTTCGCTTCTCCAGCAGTAATACCAACTAATTCAACGCCTTGATAAGAGGCCACAACAATACAAAGCGCAAATAAAAAGCCTTGCCAACCACCAGCAAAAAATCCACCATGCTCAGTCAAATTAGCTAAACCTATTGGTTCAAAATTATTGCCAATACCAACAAAAATCAGTCCTAATCCAATCAAGATCATCACAACAATCGTGGTAACTTTGATCATTGCAAACCAGAATTCCAATTCACCATACAAACGTACTGCGGCTAGATTAGCTAGTGCAACAAGTACAACCGCAATCAACGCAAAAACCCATTGTGGCACCTCAGGAAACCAAAATTCCGCATAGACACCAATCGCTGTGATCTCTGATATCCCAACAGCGACCCACATAAACCAATAACCCCAGGCCGTTAAACATCCCCAATATGGGCTCAAATATTTATATCCAAATGAAGCAAAAGCGCCAGTAACAGGTTCAAGAAACAGCATCTCTCCCATCGAGCGCATAATAAAAAAAACAAATAATCCAGCAACAATATAAGCCAGTAATACAGAAGGTCCTGCCCATTTTAATGTACTGGCAGATCCCATAAATAAACCAACACCAATTGTTCCACCTAATGCAATAAGTTCAATATGCCTCGCTTCAAGGCCACGACTGAGGCCTTGTTCCGGTTTCCCCATAGCAATTTCCTGCCCTTTCAATAATCACTTAATACCATATGACCTTTTTGGTCAAAATGACAGATAATAGTGCCGTAATGAAAACATGTTTTTAATAATAACGAAATAAAAATTTATAAATGTCATCAAAATAGTGGTAATTGCTCAACAATGAAAAAACAGTTGTAAGCTAAAAAACCTATTTTAAAGAAGATTTAGCAGATGGAATTGCCATTCATTAGCTGTCAAAGCGAACTATTGCAAAGGAAATAATATACAAATAAATGTCTAAAGTTTGCCACCAAAATAGTAAGCTAAAAAGCGCAATAATTTTATCTGTCTTTTGATACGACTTGGCTGAGCAAGCAATCGATATAACCATTCCAATCCTAATCGTTGCCATAATTTAGGTGCACGTTTTATATGTCCAGTAAAAACATCATAAGTACCACCTATTCCCATGTAAAGTGCATCGGGATAAACTTGCCGACAATCTCGGATAAAAATTTCTTGCCTTGGTGACCCCATCGCTACTGTCACAATTTTCGCACCACTGGCCTTGATGTGATTAAATAATATTTGACGTTGTTCAGGCTTAAAGTAACCATCTTGGCTACCAACAATATTCACCTGCCACTGAGTACGAAGTTTATTTTCGGTCTGTTTAAGAATTTTCGCTTTTCCACCCACCAAAAATACGGGTACCGCCTTTTGACCCGCGATTTCCATCAAGGCTTCCCACAAATCAGCACCCGCAATACGTGAAACCTTTGCTTGTGGGTATTTACGACGAATCGCTCTGACAATACTGACCCCATCGGCATACAGATATTCCGCTTCAGCTAAAAATGCATTTAAGTCACGATCTTGCTCTGCGGTTAGGATTTTTTCCGCATTGATAGCCACTAATGTTCCACTCTTAACCTGTTGATCAAAAAACAGATAATTGACGAAATGGGTTATATCATGGAAACCCCAAATAAGATGACCTCGAATATCATATTTCGGGATCACTGGTTGCTTCATACATTACTCCAGTCGCTATTATTTAGTTTATTTTTTACAATCATTAGTGATATATATGCGAATTAAACCAGCTTTGGCAAATAACCAATAAATAAATTTCGCCACCAACAGACAAAGTGCAAATACCAGACCAAAAAACACCACTCGTGACACGAAAGAGTCCACACCCTCACGGACAAGGACAATAATATTAAAAATAGCGCCAAAACAGAAAGCTTGCAGGATAACCGATTTATAACGATTGGTTTCAAGCTTACTTTTTTCATAAAGCCAATCAAACCACTTAATAGTCAAACCAACGCCAATCGCGCCTATAGGAATAAAAGCAACACCGCCCATCACGACTAAAGAACCAATTAATGTTGGCGATATGGCTAAACCAGAGTGATTATTAAGTACTTGCCAGGTAAAATAATTAGCTGAATTTAATACCAGATTAGGTCGTTCAGGCCATAACCAACTGGGAATAAAAACATAAAAATCACGTACAATAGGCGCTAATCCTTGGAATTCAATTTTGCCATAGTTATCTAGCAACAGAGCCAAATTTTCCCAAGGGGAAAAAGTATCACGGGTTAAATAAAGAAAAGTATAAAAAGCCTCAGCACCCCGAACATCCAATCCATAACGCTCTAATGCTAACCAAAACATGCCAACAATACCGATAACACCGGCAATAATTAGCATCCATAAATTAATCCAGCCACGGATGATGCCGATAAATAGGAAAAGTGCAAAAGCAATAATAATATTAGCCCGTGTTCCACCCACAACCAGATAAGTGAGTAGCCCAAAAACAACCGTGCTAAATAGAAAAAATAACCAACGATACTGGGTCGGTTTTAAAAAATAGACAATTAACATTGCCGGGATGAAGAAATAAAAAAAACGTTTTAATGCCACGCTAGAAACTTCACGAGAAAAAATCTGACTATAGGACTGTAAACGAAACAGTAAAAAGCCATTTTGTAAGAAAAATATCGCCACGGTCACAATAGCAATAAACATCAATAAGAAACACGTTAACCGCGTTTCTACCCCATTCATAGTGAATAATGGCTGTTTAGATTGCTGGACACCACTTCGCAAGCGGGTTTTGTAAGCAATATAATAAACAATGTAAAAACTGATAGATGAGAGCAATGCATTCAATAATGCATTGGTTGGCACCACACTAACATCAAACTGAAAAACAAGTAATCCCGTTAATGGGAAACCAAAGTAGAATGTTAATAAATAAAGTAAAGAAAAAAAGATATTAAAATTAAAACGTACGCGCCGAAATTCTCGATAGGTTAGCGCCAAAATTAATATTAGAGAGATAAAATAGACTATCGATAAGCCACCAAATTCCGCAAAAGTCATTACTGCTCTCCTATCGATGTCAATGCAGATTGCCACCCTTTAGTAAAATTAGGATTAAAAAAGGCTACCTGGCTTCTATCAATTAATGTCATTTTTTGTCGAATAGCAGTCAGTTGTCGTTCATCTAATTGCTCATCATAAAATAGAAAAGGAACATTTTGCTCGATAAGATCCTGCCAAAAGTAATTTTGACGGCTAATAATAAAAGGAATTCCAAACTGAATTAATAAGCACAATGTGCCGATACCCTGCTGTCTTTTGAAAATAAAGTAACCTAAATCACAACAACGCAGTAAAGTGAGATAATCATTAAAAGCGATTTTTTCCTTAATAATAATCACTTCGCCATTAGGGAAATAATTTTCCGCTGCCTGAGCGACTTCTGCAATATACATCTGATTATTATCGGGATATCCCATAGGAACAAAAATTTCAACTGGCTGATTAGCGAATTGCTTTTTGATCGCCTGTAATGCTTCAATATGTCGATTGGACTTATCACCTGAGTTACCAACCAGAATTGTTACTTTATCGGTTTGGTTAATCGATTTTTCATAAACGGTTAAGGCCGGATCCATTTTGGTTGGAAAATAGAGCAAAGATGTTGCTATCGCTGGATTTGAGTGAGAAAAATAATTTAAATCTCCTCGCGTTGCAAAAACATGCCCTACCCGTTTAAATGCCAGACGCCGTAAATAATAAAATAATCTAAATTTCAAAGCAGCTGAGTCCTCATAGAAATCAGCGCCCCAAATATGCCATAAAAATTGTTGTCGACGGATCTTGCCAAACAATAATGCTAACCAGATTGATACATTAAACTGACCATGAAAAAAGAATTGGCAATTTCTATCTGCTTTTGCTTGCTTAGCGATAACTTTAGCAATCGCCTTTTTATTATCAAATTGCTGAATGTGAAGACGTGGATAGCGTGAAGCTAGCGTGAGATCACGACTAACAACCATAAACTGTCTCTTTTCTCGTGATGGCATTGACAAAGATAAAACATCATTAAAAAATGCTAACACTGTCTGATTATGATGTGGGATGTCAGAGCCTAATACATGGATTAAGGTTTTCATGTCCGCCTGCGGTAAAGATAGAATATGCCACTACAAAGCATAAAATAAACGATATAAGTTGCCATATAGGCCTGGGCAGCACCTAAAGCGCCGTAAGCAGGTATTAACCAATAAGCAAGCCCAGTTAACAACGCAAATTGAGTCACTTCCGTTAAAATGTAAAATCGTAATGCTGCCTTAGCAATAACTAAATAACCGAACACATAAGCGCCGACTTTAAATACATCACCAATCAACTGCCAAGCAAAAAGATCGTGCATGGCGAGAAACTTATCGGAAAAAAGCAGCCAAATTGCCAGATCTCGCAATAGCCATACGGTAAAACTAGCTAACGCTACCGCCGGTAAAACAAATTTCAGTGCTTTAAAAATTTCTGCACTAATCTCATCTCTATGCTGCAATTTAGCTAAGGTTGGCAATAAATAGACGGTAAAAGATGCAGTAATAAACTGTAAATAAGCATCTGAAATACTACTCACTGCCTGCCAGATACCCACCTCATCCCAACTATAACGCTCAGCTAATAAATTTCTCATCATAATATAGGCAACCGGCAACGTGACTGAGGTTATTAACGCCATTAAAGTAAATTTAGCTAAATGATGACTAATAGCAGGATTCCACCTTGGTTTAAAAAACGACCAATTCAGTTGCTTATGGCGTAGGATCAGGATCGCTGCTGGCACAACAATTAATGCAGGCACTAAAGCTAATCCTACTAGCGCCCCTTGATAACCACTTAATCTAAAGCAAAAATAGTAAGCAATTACGCCTGCTAAACTACCAACAATAATCGATAGCGCATTACCTTTCGCATCACGGAAACCTTTTAATATAGCGAGAAAATAATTCGCATACGCAATCCCCATTTGTATCAATGCTAAGGCACAAATAATCGTTTGATAATGTGTATGACCAAATAGAGCCAAGCTGATAAATGAGCTAAATAGGAAAAAAATAAGCGCTAATAGAGTTGAAAAACCCAAAATAATGGATGATGAAGTGCCTATTACAGCAGCTAATTTTATGGGTGTCTGATGATATTCAGCAACATATTTGGTCACACCATTGAAGATCCCTGCACCGGATAAAACACCAAGTACAGTAATCAGTTGACGGAAATTTCCTGCCTGACCCACCCCACTAGGGCCAAAAGAAACAGCCAATAATTTGATAACGACTAACCCTGCCCCAATTTTTATTAAGGTTGAAATCGCTGTCCACACAGACGCTTTAGCTAATGACATATCACGCAAAAAAACATCGGATTTGCTTGATCACCTGCTGCTGTTCTTCATCGGTAAGATTATAGAACATCGGTAAACGAACTAAACGTTCACTTTCTTTCGTCGTATAACAATCATCACCATGAAAACGACCAAATTTATGGCCTGCTGGGCTGGAGTGTAAAGCGACATAGTGAAATACCGTCAAAATATTGACTGCTTGCATATGCTTATTAAATGCTGTTCTTTGTTTAATATCTTTCAGTTTGATATAGAACATATGGGCATTTTGTTGCAAATCTGAAGGTATAATAGGTAAATCTAGCTTACCAATTTCAGCCAAAGGTTTAAGTGCTTGATAGTAGTTTTTCCATAAATCTAACCTACGCTGATTAACTTTTTCCGCCTGCTCCAATTGTGCCCATAAATAAGCCGCTTGTAGATCTGACATTAAATAACTGGAACCAATATCTCGCCAGGTATATTTATCAACTTGCCCGCGAAAAAACTGACTGCGATCCGTGCCTTTTTCCCGCACAATCTCTGCCCGCTCAATAAGCAAAGGATCATTAATCAATACCGCACCTCCCTCGCCACCGGAAGAGTAATTTTTCGTTTCATGAAAACTATAACAACCAATATGACCTATCGTGCCAAGCGCTTTACCTTTATAAGTCGACATAACACCTTGAGCGGCATCTTCAACAACATAGAGGTGGTATTTATCTGCCAATGCCATAATGGTATCCATCTCACAAGCCACACCAGCATAGTGAACAGGGACAATAGCGCGAGTTTTGGTGGTGATCGCCGCTTCAATTTTATTCTCATCCATATTCATGGTATCGGGCCGGATATCAATAAATACAATCGTTGCCCCCCTTAGCACAAAAGCATTCGCGGTAGAAACAAAGGTAAAACTTGGCATAATAACTTCATCACCAGGTTTAATATCCAGTAAAATCGCCGCCATTTCCAAAGATGCTGTACAAGAAGGGGTTAGCAGCGCCTTCGGACACTGGAAATGCTTTTCCAGCCACTTTTCGCAACGCTGAGTAAAGTACCCATCACCACATAACTTGCCACTTTGCATGGCTTCTTGCATATAATTTAATTCAGTACCAACAATCGGTGGTTTATTAAATGGGATCATGTCGTCCTCGATATAACCAATAAGCGGTGCTTTCAATTTGTGCACCCATTTGCGAATACAGACGCATGGCGCCTATATTGCTGATTTGAGTTGCTATTCTTAATCGCTCTACCCCTTGCCGCTCACACCATTGGCATGCTGCTATCATTAATTGTTTACCAACCCCTTTACCCTGATGAGTAGGAGCTGTGGCTAATAAACCAATCCGCGCCTCTTTTTCAACGGCGAGTTTTCTAAGCGTAACAAAGCCCTGAATGTCTCCTTGTACATTTTTGACTAACAAGCAGCCATCATCAAAAGAGCCCTTAACGGCTTTTTCAAGCCACACAGAATAAAAACGAGCATTGTCGACCAATTGATACCAGGGCAGGCGAAAACGGCTATGTGAAAAAGCCGTAGCAGCAATAGTTTGCAATAATTCAATATCCTTTTCAGCCGCCACAACCAATTCAGCACTATGATTTTTTACGCAGCTAGCAATATTTAGACAAAAATCAATTTCACTTTCTACCAGCCAAAACCCCATCGCTAACATTGCGTCAATCAGTTCAGTATTAGCAGTCGCAATTTTGGCTTGCACAAGATCATATTCGGTTAATTGAGCTAATGAAACAATTGGTGCATCAGGTGCAAAATGCAACTTTGCCGTTTTACGTTTAAAAAAATCACTTTCCCAACTGAGTATTTCAATATTGGCGTGGATAGACATGCAGCAAATCCTGTAAATATTGACCATAACCGGTTTTCGCTAGTTTTTCCGCTGATTTTCTAACCTGTTCATCCGTCAACCAGCCGTTACGCCATGCGATTTCTTCTAGGCAAGCGATCTTAAATCCCTGCCTTTTCTCAACGGTTTGTACAAACATACTCGCTTCAATCAAGCTGTCATGAGTGCCGGTATCTAACCAGGCAAATCCGCGGCCTAAGAGCTCAACATTTAGTTGACCATGCTTAAGATACATTTGATTCAGGCAAGTGATCTCTAGCTCTCCACGTGACGAAGGTTTAATTTGTTTTGCAAAGTCAACCACTTGATTATCATAAAAATAGAGACCAGTAACCGCCCAGTTGGATTTAGGTCGCTGTGGTTTCTCTTCAATAGACAGCACTTTAAATTGTTTATCAAATTCAACCACACCAAAACGTTCAGGATCCATCACCTGATAAGCAAAAATCGTTGCCCCCGACAGACGAGCTGTTACAGATTTCAATTTAGGGCTAAAAGCCTGCCCAAAATAGATATTGTCACCTAATATCAGACAGCAAGCATCCTTTCCAATAAACTTTTCACCGATCAAAAATGCTTGCGCTAAGCCATTAGGTGAGGGTTGTACGGCATAACTGAAATGAACACCAAAAGCATCACCATCGCCAAGTAAACGCTGATAATCAGGCAGATCTTCCGGTGTCGAAATAATTAATATTTCTCGGATGCCAGCCAACATAAGGACCGAAAGCGGATAGTAAATCATCGGTTTATCATAAATAGGTAGCAGCTGTTTAGAGACACCACGTGTAATGGGATACAAACGGGTTCCAGAGCCACCAGCCAAAACAATGCCTTTCATCACTTTTCCTCGTTTTCAATTATGTGGCAATACCTAAACGTTGACCAGCATATGAACCATCTTGCACATGACGCCACCAAGTTTCATTACTTAAATACCATTCAACGGTTTTACGCATACCCGATTCAAAAGTCTCTTGTGGCTTCCATCCCAACTCTTGCTCTATCTTGCTAGCATCAATTGCATAACGCATATCATGGCCTGGACGATCAGTGACATAGGTAATCAAATCACGATAATGAGTCACTCCATTCGGCTTAACCGGCCGTAATTCTTCCAGCAGATCGCAAATTGTTTTTACCACATCAATATTTTTACGCTCATTATGGCCGCCAATATTATAAGTCTTCCCCGCATCTGCTTGACTGATGACTAAGTGCAATGCACGGGCATGATCTTCAACATACAGCCAATCACGGATCTGTTCGCCTTGACCATAAACAGGCAATGATTTACCGGCTATCGCGTTCAATATGATCAAAGGAATTAATTTTTCAGGAAAGTGATAGGGGCCATAATTATTAGAGCAATTGGTCACCAGTGTTGGTAAGCCATAAGTACGCTGCCAGGCTCTGACTAAATGGTCACTAGAAGCCTTTGATGCAGAATAAGGGCTACTTGGTGCATAAGGGGTTGTTTCGGTAAATAACCCCTCAGTTGTATGCAAATCGCCATAAACTTCATCGGTAGAAATATGATGGAAGCGAAATAACGGTTTTTTCTGCTGGTCTAAATGATTCCAATAATTGCGAGCAGCCTCTAATAAATGATAAGTGCCAACAATATTGGTTTCGATAAAGGCGGCGGGCCCATCAATCGAGCGATCAACATGACTTTCTGCCGCTAGATGCATAACAGCATCAGGTTGATATTGCGCAAAAATTTTATCCATTGCCGGTCTATCAGCAATATTTATCTGGGTAAAAGTATAACGAGGGTTGTCTACCACTGACGCTAACGATTCCAGATTACCGGCATACGTCAAACTATCAACCACTAGCACATTATCGTTAGTGTGCTCAATGATATGACGCACAACTGCCGAACCGATAAATCCAGCCCCACCCGTCACTAAAATACGTTTCAACGCCATACTCCTTTGGTGTCAACCACCCATTTTTGTCGAATTTGCTCACCATTAATTGCCTTAAATTGTTGATGGTCAACCAGCAACAAAATAATATCTGCATTAGCAATGGCAACTTCAGTAGATATCAATTGACAAGAGCCATTTAATACTTTTGGTAACTCATCAATGTTCGGTTCTACAGCATAAGTGGTGCCCATATGCCAATCGGCAATCATTTTAGTAATTTGCATAGCGGGACTTTCCCGTAAATCATCAATATCCGCTTTAAAGGCAAGCCCAAAACAGGCAATTTTAATTTCATTTGCCCGTTTTCCTGTCTCAGTTACACAATCTGCTAATGCTGTCTTGACCTGATCGACAACCCAGACTGGCTTACTATCATTAACTATACGAGCAGTATGAATCAAACGGGATTGCTTTGGATTCTGAGCAACAATGAACCAGGGATCGACAGCAATACAATGGCCTCCAACACCAGGGCCAGGTTGTAAAATATTGACCCGAGGGTGACGATTGGCCAAACTAATTAGTTCCCAAACATTAATCCCTTGCTCGGCACAAATAAAAGACAGTTCATTGGCAAAAGCAATATTGACATCACGAAAACTATTTTCTATCAATTTACACATTTCAGCCGTTTTCGCATTGGTGAGCACACATTCACCTGCCAGGAAAATTTTATACAATTCACTGACTCGTTGAGATGACTTCATTGTCATACCACCAATAACGCGATCATTTTCGATCAGCTCAACCATGACCTTACCTGGTAAAACACGCTCAGGGCAATAAGCAATATCAATATCTGAATTTTCGCCTTGTTGCTGTGGAAATGTCAGATCAGTACGTATAGCAGCCAGTTGCCCTGCCATTTGCTCCGTTGCGCCGATTGGCGAGGTAGACTCCAGAATAATTAAATCGCCTTTTTTTAAAAACGGAGCAATAGATTCTGCCGCTGCCATAACATAAGACAGATCAGGTTTATGATCATCTTTAAACGGTGTAGGAACTGCAATTAAAAACGCATCCGCCTTCTGAGGTGTGGTAAACGCTTTCAAATAACCAGCTTCTACGGCTGTTTTTACCGTCTTATCTAAATCTGGTTCAACAATATGAATTTTACCTTGATTTATCGTATCAACCGCATGTTGATTAACATCAACCCCAATCACTTTTTTCTGTCGAGCAGCAAAAGCAGCGGCGGTAGGTAAACCGATATAACCTAAACCAATAACAGAAATAGTTTCAAAACTCATAATGTCACCTGATTTGTTTTCAACGCTTCAAGAATTCGCAGGCAAGCTTTACCGTCACCATAAGGATTATGTGCACGGCTCATTTTCTGGTAAGCATCGTCATTCGTTAATAATTGCGTTACGACTTGAACAATTTTTTCTGTTTGTGTACCGACTAAACGTACCGTACCAGCTTCAACCGCTTCTGGGCGCTCAGTAGTATCACGCATCACTAATACGGGCTTACCTAAAGCTGGCGCTTCTTCTTGAATACCCCCTGAATCTGTCAGGATCAAATAAGCGTTATTCATTAAATAAATAAAAGGTAAATAATCCTGTGGATCAATTAAGATTATATTATTAATACCCTGCAAAATTCGTTGTACTGGTTCACTGACATTTGGATTGAGATGAACCGGATAAACAACTTGAACATCCGTATGACTTCTGGCAATTTCAGCTAATGCATGGCAAATACGCTCAAATCCGCTACCAAAACTTTCCCGCCGATGTCCTGTAACTAACAGCATCTTTTTATTTTGATCAAGAAAAGGATATTGCGCAGCAAGGCTTGCCCGTATTGTGGCATCATTCATCATTTTATTACGTACCCAGAACAATGCATCTATTACCGTGTTACCAGTAACATAAATGCGATGATCAGGGATCGACTCGCGTTGTAAATTTCTTCGTGAGTACTCGGTAGGCGCAAAGTGATACATAGCCAGATGACTGGCAATTTTACGATTAGCTTCTTCTGGCCAAGGAGAATACAAGTTACCGGTTCGTAATCCTGCTTCAACATGACCAACCAGAATACGCTGATAAAAGGCAGCCAGGCTGGTTGCCATCGTGGTTGCCGTATCACCATGAACCAATACCACATCGGGTTTAAAAGATAGCAATACGGGTTTCATCCCTTCAAGAATACGACAAGTAATATCAGTTAAATCTTGTCCAGGAGTCATAATATCTAAATCATAATCAGGTATGATCTCAAAAAGATGCAATACCTGATCCAACATTTCTCTATGTTGAGCAGTTACGCAAACTTTCGACTCAAAAGCCTTATCGTTTGTCAAAGCATGTACAAGTGGAGCCATTTTTATGGCTTCAGGACGAGTACCAAACACAGTCAACACTTTCACAATGACTCTCTTTTTTATTTTAACTTCATCTACTAATGAGATGTAACATCAATAATGATTTTACCTTCAACATATTAATAGTTTGTTGAAGTCCCCTATTGTTATATGTTTAGCAAATAATTAGGTTTTGCGTCTTAACAATGCAATACCTATCCCACTTAAAGCACCAATCATTCCCCAAATGATCATCATTAACACTCGACGAGGACTATCACGTTTAACTGGATCTTCTGGTGTTCTTAAATAGCGGTAAGTTTGAAAATTATTCTCGAGAACAGGTTCTACATTTAATGTCGCTAACATTGCTATATTTTGATCATAGCTTTCATCATAATTAGGCCCAGTTGCCTGTAATGTTTCAATTTGTGCTTGTAATAAGGAAGTACCCAATAGAAACATTTCTGAATCAGGTAGTTGATCGATCGGGACATCGACTTTATTACGTGAAATGCCTTGCTTTTGAGCAACTTTTAACGATTGCTGTAGGATATTTAAACGCCGTTCATAACTTGCCTTTGCGACCATTTCCTGACGTTTAACTAATGTTTTAAAAGACTGCTCCTTTGCTAGCCATACACCTTTAATCTGCTCGTTAAGATTAAAAGTCGCTCGTTTGTTAGCAAAAGAAATATATTCACGTAGTAATTGATTCGCATCAGAAGCCGTTTCAGCAATTAATTTTATATTATCATGGAGTATCTTGTTATCATCTTGGGGGGTAAATTGAATATTATCAATTAATTCATCAAGTAATACAGCATCAGCCTTAGCATTTCCTTCCATGCGTGTTTTATAGTAATCACTATTTAACCAAAATTCTCGGCGGGTATCATAAGAACCAACTTGGGCAGTAAATTCCTGATAAACCTGATTCGCAATGGTTGGCAACTGATTATCTTGCGCTTCATTAATATGCGAATCCAAATTTCGTAAAAATTGCTGTTGGGAATAATATGCCCCTAAATTATTAACTGTAGGTAAATCAGTGACAGCATTAGCACTCCATTTTTGTTGCATCATGTAAGAAACAATCAATGCCACAGCCGCAAAAATAAATGCTAAAGAGATAATCCATATTTTTCCCTGCCATAGCGCACAAAATAACCTTTTGATATCTAACTCATATTCAACAGACTGTAAGTGAGAATTAGGTTTGGGTTGTGTTTCTGATTTTGTCACTGGTATGACACTCCTTTAAACATTTGTTTATTTATTTTGCTATACGTTGCATCCGACGTTTAACCCGTTTCACAAAACGCGCCACTTTCCAAGCACGTTTAATACAATAGCCATAGACAGCAAATATAAGCAAAAATAATGCCAACATCACCCATTCAGGAATAAAACTTGAACGTTCACCGATCATGCCTATCGCTGCTAAAATAGCTGCCGCTAAAGTAATTAAGATAAAAGCCTGGCTTGAAGTAAAACCTGACCGCATAATCAAATGATGAATATGTTGTCTGTCGGGTGAAAAAGGACTCATTCCTTTACGAAGGCGCCGATACATAATGGCAATCATGTCCATCAAAGGAATAGCAATAATCCAAAGAGCCGTCACTGGTTTAATTGAACGTTGCTCACCTTGTGTCGACATCAAAAGCAACCAAATAATGGTGAAACCAATTAATGTACTACCCGCATCTCCCATAAACACTTTATAGCGCTTTCCCAATAAACCTAAATTCAGGAATATATAAGGAAGAATGGCAGCAATAACAGCAAAACACCAAAAAGCTAATGCCATATTGCCATTTTGATAAAGCAAAATACCTAACGCAGCAAATGAGATACAAGAAAGCCCACCAAGCAGACCGTCAATACCATCAACCATGTTAAAAGCATTAACCGCTGCCCAAACAGCAAATAACGTCGTCAAATAGCTTAAAGGCCCCAATTTTATTTGCCATGGGCCAAGGACATAACCTAAGTTATCTAATATTAGGCCTGCAAAATAAATCATGACAAGCGCAACAATCGCTTGAATCGTTGCTCGAATTTTAACACTAATATCAAAGCGATCATCTAATACACCAACAAATACTAAAATCCCAGCACAAATCAAATACAACCATTTATGTGGAATGTATTCGTTTGTAATCATGAATGCCAAACTAATACCAAAAAAAACCGCAATACCACCAACCAAAGGAATTTCTCCCTGATGTGTTTTTCGATGATTAGGTTCATCTACCAGACCAAATCTTTTTGCCACTTTTCTCGCAATAAATATAAAGATCAATGAAAACAAGAAAACCCAAAAAACATCGATTAGTAAATCTAGTGTGTGCACAATATTTACTCTCTTATAATTTTTTTAGACACCATCCACTGCATCCATTTCCATGTATAGACTATAAGTGTACTTTAAGTTAGCGTATATGTAACAATAACAAAACATTTCTATCATCTTGTACCAGCTATTAATAAGCAAAATCTATACCAAAATAGAGACTACTGGATAATAAAAACGAACAAAACAAAACGCCACATAAAAGTGGCGTTTTACAATAAATAATTAAACAAATAACAACTTAAGAACGTTTCATGAAATCGAAAAATTCATCATTGGTCTTCGTCATTGCTAATTTATTAATTAAAAATTCCATTGCATCAATTTCACCCATAGGATGAATAATTTTGCGCAATATCCACATTTTCTGTAACTCATCAGGTAAGGTTAATAATTCTTCCTTACGCGTACCGGAACGATTATAATCAATCGCCGGGAAAACACGTTTTTCCGCTATTTTCCGCGACAAATGTAACTCCATATTTCCGGTGCCTTTAAACTCTTCGTAGATCACTTCATCCATTTTAGAACCAGTATCAACTAGTGCTGTAGCAATTATGGTTAGGCTTCCACCTTCTTCTACATTACGTGCCGCACCAAAAAAACGTTTTGGACGATGTAATGCATTTGCATCCACCCCACCAGTTAATACTTTTCCAGAGGAAGGAACTACTGTATTGTAAGCACGAGCAAGACGCGTAATCGAATCTAAAAGAATGATGACATCTTTTTTGTGTTCAACTAAACGTTTAGCTTTTTCTATTACCATTTCAGCAACCTGAACATGACGGGATGCAGGTTCATCAAAGGTTGAAGCAATGACCTCACCTTTAACTAGACGTTGCATTTCGGTCACTTCTTCGGGACGCTCATCAATTAACAACACCATCAAAACACAGTCTGGATAGTTATTGGCAATATTAGCTGCAATATTCTGCAATAACATGGTTTTACCTGCTTTTGGTGGAGCAACAATTAAACCACGCTGCCCACGCCCAATCGGTGCAGCCAAATCTAAAACACGAGCTGTCAAATCCTCTGTTGACCCATTGCCACGCTCCATACGTAGACGGTTATTAGCATGTAGCGGTGTCAGATTTTCAAACAGGATTTTACTACGGGCGTTTTCAGGTTTATCAAAATTAACTTCATTAACTTTTAGTAGGGCAAAATAGCGTTCTCCTTCCTTAGGAGGACGAATTTTTCCTGATATAGTATCTCCCGTTCGTAGATTAAAGCGACGAATCTGACTGGGAGAAACATAAATATCGTCAGGACCGGCTAGATAAGAGCTGTCAGCAGAACGAAGGAATCCAAATCCATCCTGCAAAATTTCTAGCACGCCATCACCAAAAATATCTTCTCCACTTTTCGCATGCTGCTTCAAAATCGAGAAAATAATATCCTGTTTCCTCATGCGGGCTAGGTTCTCTAGCCCCATACTTTCGCCAAGAGTAATCAATTCAGATACCGGCGTATTTTTTAATTCGGTAAGATTCATAATGGTGGGTTCTTAAACTCGGGGTATATTTTTTGAACTATGAACAATAAATAGTATAGCAATCTCTAAATGCCTGTTTAAATAAAAATACAAAAACCTTAACGATTCTTGATGTATATATCAATTTCATTAGGATATAAATTCATGTAGTAGCAGTAATTTGTTAATTTACTACCTTAGATAACACTCTTTATACAGCAAAGACAGAATAAGACTATAAGAATTCATCTCAAAGTTGATGAGGAAATCTCACTTTATACTTCTTAGGCCCTACACAACAGCACCAAGCAAATAACAAATGGAACATGTCTGTCTAAAAGAATTATCTCTATGGGAGTCAATGGAATTCAGACCATTGTAGGATATAGATTATCCAGAGATAACAAATATGTCTATACAATAGCATATCCAATATGTACACATTAAGATAAATAACGCGTATCATATTAAGTAATGGCGCTAAGTTACCATGCTTCAAAGCAGACGTCTAGCTATGAATTGCATAAAAAGCAGACGTCTAACAAGAAATTGAGAAAAATATTGGTCTACTAAACGTCCGTTGTTAATATTTTAGGAAAAATTAGAGGTTTTTGTCTAAAAATTCTTTTAATTGAGTTTTAGACAGAAGACCAACTTGCTGGCCAACCTTCTCGCCATTTTTAAAAAGCATTAAAGTAGGAATGCTACGAATACCATATATAGTTGCTATATCAATACTTTCATCAACATTCAATTTGGCAATAATCAATTTAGCTGTATATTCATCAGCAATTTCGTCTAAAATAGGGGCGATCATTTTACAAGGGCCACACCATTCAGCCCAAAAATCAACTAATATTGGTTTTTTTGCAGATTTGACTGTTTCTTCAAAATCAATACCAGATAGATGAATAACTTTTTCGCTCATTGCGATACTCCAAGGATCAAGTTTTTATGTCGTTTCAGTCTAACATTAATTTAACCATGTTTGCTTTATTTCAAACAATCTTCTTTCATAAAGCAACCGTTAACTGATATTCTAACACACTATGAGTAAAACACATTTGACAGACAAGAAGTTTATAGACTTCGCCCTACACCCTAAAGTTATTGAAGCCCTTAATAAAAATGGCTTTCATAATTGTACGCCGATACAAGCGTCAACATTGCCTTTTACTGTCGAAGGCCGTGATGTTGCGGGGCAGGCACAAACAGGAACAGGTAAGACATTGGCTTTTCTTACCTCAACATTTCATTATTTACTAACACATCCAACAAATTCAGAACGTCAAGTTAATCAACCTAGAGCGCTAATTATGGCTCCTACACGGGAGTTAGCCGTTCAGATATATACCGATGCAAAAGAATTAGCCGCTATAACAGGCTTAAAAATGGGCTTAGCTTATGGTGGTGATGGCTACGACGAACAACTGCATGTACTCCAATCGGGAGTAGATATTCTTATCGGTACAACCGGGCGCTTGATCGATTATGCTAAACAAGGCCACATTCATTTAGGTCGCATTCAGGTAGTTGTACTTGATGAAGCTGACCGCATGTATGATCTTGGTTTTATTAAAGATATTCGTTGGTTATTTCGTCGAATGCCACCCGCTGCCCAACGCTTGAATTTACTCTTTTCCGCAACACTTTCTTATCGTGTTCAAGAACTGGCATTTGAACAAATGAATCAACCCGAATATATTGAGGTAGAACCTCAACAAAAAACAGGTCATCGCATTAAAGAAGAACTTTTCTATCCTTCTAATGAAGAAAAAATGCGTCTGTTACAAACGTTAATCGAGGAAGAGTGGCCCGAAAGATGTATAATTTTTGCTAATACTAAACATCGCTGTGAAGATATTTGGGCACATCTTGCTGCTGATGGTCACCGTGTTGGCTTACTGACCGGTGATGTGGCACAAAAAAAACGGCTACGTATTCTTGAACAGTTCACTCAAGGCCATTTAGATATTTTAGTTGCCACAGATGTTGCCGCTAGAGGTTTACATATTCCATCTGTCACGCATGTATTTAATTACGATCTCCCTGATGATTGTGAAGATTATGTCCATCGTATTGGTCGTACTGGGCGCGCGGGTGAAAGTGGTCATTCGATTAGTTTGGCTTGTGAAGAGTATTCTTTAAATCTACCGGCTATTGAAGAGTATATTCAGCATCAAATCCCGGTCAGCAAATACAATAGTGAAGCATTATTACAAGATTTACCGACGCCAAAACCACGTCGTCGTCCACGCGCTAGCGGAACACGGCGTAATAATAGTAGTCAAAGCCGACAGAATAATTCACGCAACAATCGTAAACGTCCGAGCTAATAAACATATGTTAAAATCATCGCTTTACGCAGCAATCGATCTTGGTTCTAACAGCTTTCATATGTTAGTAGTAAGAGAAATTTCTGGTTATGTACAAACCCTTGCCCGCATAAAGCGTAAAGTCAGACTGGCCGCTGGTCTTGATGAAAGTAACTATTTATCTCAACACGCAATGGATCGTGGCTGGCAATGTTTGCATCTTTTTTCCGAGTATTTACAAGATATTCCGACTGAACAAGTGCAAATTGTTGCTACAGCAACCCTTCGTCTCGCTAAGAATGCTGACCTTTTTATTAAGCAAGGAGAAAATATTCTAAGGCATCCCATCAGAATTATTACTGGTGAAGAAGAAGCACAACTCATTTATCAAGGGGTAGCACATACCACTGGCGGTTCAGATAAACGACTAGTGATAGATATCGGCGGTGGCAGTACTGAAATCATTACCGGTACCCATGTTAAACATAGTCAACTTGTTAGCCTTAATATGGGTTGCGTTACCTGGCTTGAACACTACTTTAAAGATCGTAATTTGACCGAAGAAAATTTCACACAAGCTGAAACTGCTGCACATAAAATTATTAAACCTAGCGCGAGCCGACTTATTAAGCAAGGTTGGCAAATTTGTGTCGGTGCTTCAGGTACAATACAGGCTATACAAGAAATTATGCTAGCTGCTGGCATGGATGAACGTATTACGCTAGATAAATTACAATTATTAAAAAAAGCCGCGATCACCTCTGGAAAATTAGAAGAATTGGAAATCAAAGGATTAACGCTAGAACGAGCGCTAGTTTTTCCCAGTGGTTTAGCTATTTTAATTGCCATATTTGCCGAATTGAAAATCGATTACATGATATTAGCAGGCGGGGCATTGCGTGAAGGGTTAATCTATAACATGCTTGATCTTCCTGCAAAACAGAATATACGCGCAATTACACTTGCCAATATTCAACATCGTTTTCAAGTTGATATTGAGCAGGCTAACCGGGTAAAGAGGCTAACTGAATATTTTTATTCACAATTAAAGAAAAGCTTTTATCGTGATAATCACCAACTTGATGAGCTATTAAAAGGTGCCAGCGCGCTGCATGAAATTGGCTTAAGTATTGATGCTCGTCATGTTACTAAACATGCCCATTATCTCATCAGCCATCTTGATATGCCAGGTTATACACTTACGCAAAAACGCTTATTAGCGACTTTACTTAAAAACCAAACTGGCCCGATTGAGTTAACAGAACTAATCCAACAAAATGCGATCCCTGTCCAATATGCTATTCTTCTTTGTCGGCTTTTAAGACTGGCGATTATTTTTACTCTTCCACGTCGTGACAATACCATACCGTTATTACGTCTTAGAGCAAATAAAGAAACCTTAATCCTTACATTACCCCATCAATGGTTATTGGAACATCCGCTCTGTTATGAAAATTTACAGCAAGAAATCCAATGGCAAAGTAATATCAATTGGCCTTTGTTACTAGAAGAACAAACTGAATTAACACAATAAGCTCAATCTATTTTAGTTAGCAAAATTTATTTTCTGTTTAACCCCAATCTGGCTCTGATATCCGCAATCGCAGACTGGCCTTTTTCCATTCGCTGCTCGGCGGTGACTATTTTTTTATTTTGCTCCCAGATCAAATCATCTTGTGGTAATTCATGTAAAAAACGACTAATCTCCGGTCGAATAAGCTCACCATATTGCCGTCGCTCTCGACAATGGCTAAAGAATAACTCTCGCTGAGCGCGAGTTATGCCCACATAAGCCAGCCGGCGTTCTTCATCAATATTATTTTCATCAATACTGGTTTGATGGGGTAATAATCCTTCTTCCATACCGACTAAAAAAACGTAAGGGAATTCGAGTCCCTTTGAAGCATGCAAAGTCATTAATTGCACCTGATCTAAATCTTCAACCGTTTCCCCACGCTCCATCATATCCCGCAAGGTAAAGCGTGATACAACCTGAGATAACGTCATTGCCTCATCAATATCATTGCCATTAATCATTTCATCCATCCAGCCAAATAGTTGATTAACATTTTTCATCCGTATTTCAGCCGCTTTGGTACTGTTTGATGTTTCATATAACCAACTTTCATAATCAATGTCATGCAGGAGATCTCTAACCGCAAGCAGGGGCTCACGTTCTGCTCGTTCGGCAATCTCTGCTAACCAACGAGTGAAATGCTGTAATGCCGTCAAACCACGTCCAGTTAATGTTTGTTCAAGTCCAACATCAAAACTGGCAGCAAACAGGCTTTTTTGGCGTAAAATCGCCCATTCACCTAATTTTTGGATTGTTTTCGGCCCAATTTCGCGTTTAGGGGTATTCACTATGCGGAGAAAGGCACTATCATCATCGGGATTAGTTAGTATCCGCAAATAAGCTAAGATATCTTTAATTTCTGCACGTGAAAAAAATGAAGTTCCACCGGAAATACGGTAAGGAATGCGGTTTTGTAACAATAATTTTTCAAATAGGCGCGATTGATGATTACCACGATATAAAATAGCATAATTTTTATATTGGGTTTTATTGACAAAATGGTGGGCAACCAATTCGCCGATCACACGCTCTGCCTCATGATCTTCATTATTAGCGGTGATAACTTTTAACGCTTCACCATAACCCAATTCAGAAAATAACTTTTTATCAAAAACATGCGGATTATTAGCAATCAATATATTAGCGGCTTTCAGAATACGGCCAGAAGAGCGATAATTTTGCTCCAGTTTGATCACCTTAAGCTGAGGGAAGTCGGTTTTTAGTAACGCTAAATTTTGCGGTTGAGCACCACGCCAGGAATAAATAGATTGATCATCATCACCAACAACAGTAAAGCGTCCACGGTTACCCACTAACAATTTAACCAGTTGATACTGGCTAGTATTGGTATCTTGATATTCATCCACCAGCAGATAACGGATCTTTTGCTGCCAACGCGAACGTATCTCTTCATTCTCATCCAGCAAGCGGGTCGGTTTAGTAATTAAGTCATCAAAATCCAGCACATTGCAACTTGATAAATGTAATTCATAACGCCGATAACATTCAGCAAACCGTTGTTGTTGTTCTGATTTTACCTGTGCCATCACTTGGTTGGCCGTTAATAGATCACTCTTCCAGTTAGAGATAGTAGAAGCCAACTGGCGTAATAGATCTTTATCTTCTTCCAATAAATCAAAGGTCAGCTCTTTCAGCAGAGCCATTTGATCGTGTTCATCAAATAATGAAAAATTGGCCTTTAGGCCTAATGCGCTATATTCCCGCTTAATAATTTCCAAGCCTAAAGTATGAAAAGTGGCAACCATTAATCCTCTGGTCTCTTTTTTCCCTAACGTTTGCCCAACACGCTCCTTCATCTCTCTAGCCGCTTTATTGGTGAAAGTGACGGCCGCTACCTGACGCGGTAAATAACCACGCTGACGAATTAAGTAGGCAATTTTATGGGTAATAACCCGGGTTTTACCTGAGCCCGCCCCAGCCAGTACCAAACAGGAGCCGTCAACATATTCAACCGCTTGTTGTTGATTGTAATTTAATCGCATAGGCTGTTAACTGAGCATTTTCCATTATTTGTTGTAATGGTAAAATTGTATCAGAAAGCAGATAAGTAAAAAATGGCATAAAAAACCCGCTAATTAGTAATTAAAATATAGCGGGTAAAAAGTCATATAAAAATAGGTTAATTCTTACCATAGTGAGTTGATTGTGTCACATTAAATGGTGATAAGTTCGGTTAGCGCTAGGTTTGCAAATCGAGTATTGTTGTACTTTTAGTGCAACTGCTAACAAATAAAAATAGATAACTTATTGATTTAGCAAAACTAGATTTTATTTTAATGCTATTTCCTAGTTGTATCTCACAAAGATTATGACAAAGTAGTTAATATAGCAAAACAACCTGAGCAAATCGTAATACAAAGCTATAAACGGCTACCAGACTAACTAAAAAATGGGTTTATGGGGGAGCTCAAACAAAAATTTGTTATTTCTCCCCGATAAATTTCATCAAAACATAAATTTTCCTTTTAAGAATGTTGTATGTTTATCCATCCTCCTCCAGTACGATTATTTTTATAACGAGTAATATATTTATAGGGTACAGGAGTGATGAATGTCGCTTCGACAGACTTATTTGGCATCATTGCAATAAATTTAGAATCCTGTGCATTTGCCGCAGAAAGTAATAATTTGGGAGTTAATATTTTGGGTGGCGTTTTAACTTTTTCAACTCCCATTGTAATTGGACTAATAGGAACTTCCGCTATATCAGGAATATTCACTTCATAAAAATAATTTCGTGTTTCCGCATAGCCTCCAGATTCTAGTGTCGTACCAAAAGAAACAAAATCCGGATTGGGTGAAGTCACATGGTTTTTGGCTAATGTTCCTGCGTCAAAACTTGTAGTGGTCTAATAAAACTGTAGAGATTTATAGCTTATAATTAAGC
>NZ_AUCC01000025.1 GCF_000429565.1 Arsenophonus nasoniae DSM 15247 | reverse complement strand
GCTTTTTTTAATATGTCATTATCCCTCTGAGCACGCTTAAGTTGAACTTCTAATTCTTGTATGCGCTGTTGCTCGGGTGTTAACGCTTTTGATTTTACAGGCGTATTCCCATTTAACTCGGCAAGATATTGTTGCTTCCATCGTGATACGGCAGATTTACCCGCACCGGATATTTTTTCAACTTGGATATTGCTATATCCACCTTCAACCATGAGTTTTGCATATTCCAGTTTTTGCTTTCCGCTAAAGGTTACTTTTACTTTTCGGGTCATATTTATACCTATAAGATTTTGCTTAATTATAAGCTATAAATCTCTACAGTTTTATTAGACCACTACACCTCTTGTTCCTGCTCTACTTTGACGGCTTTCTTATTCTCACTGGGATCGACGCCGTTAGCTAACAGCTTACGGGCGTCATCACGACGTGCCCGGGCATCCGCCAACGACACTTCAGGGTATTTCCCTAAAGCAAGCATCTTTTCTTTGCCGCCGAAGCGATAACGCAGCCGCCAATATTTCGAACCGTTCGGGTGAACAAGCAAAACCATGCCGTCACCATCCGTCAGCTTATAAGCTTTTGCTTCAGGCTTTGCCTTACGAACCTTCACATCACTCAGAGCCATGATGAGTATCCTTTCAAGGGTTCTGTATGGGTACAAACATTATCGAACCGGGATATACCCGCAGTTGTACCCACATCAGTAAGTTGATGTAGATTGAATCAGGTTGACTTAGGTTGAGTGAAAAAGCGAGGAAAGCCTTGCGGATACTGGATTTCAGGCACAAAAAAAGACGTCCGTTGACCTCTATTGATGTTCCGATGGTGCCGAAGGCCGGACTCGAACCGGCACACCCGAAGGCGGTTGATTTTGAATCAACTGCGTCTACCAATTTCGCCACTTCGGCATGGAGGGAGAATTGTGGAAAACGGCGCTATTATACTTGTCATCTCGTCAGGCGCAACTGTTATTGTTCGCCGATGGCGTTAAGTGCTTAAAAAGCCATCATCTATCTGTTTTGGGCAAGCTTTGCTCGCTGGCTGTCAGATAGTCTTCAAACTGTTGTTGTAGCGTTTTGGCTAAGTTTTCTTGCAATTCAGTGATGCAATCTATTTGCTGCTGGTTGCTGGCGGCGATCTGTTGATCGGCGATGATGTTTTTCATCATTTCGGTAACACTTTTTTCCGGCGAGAAGTAGAGAATTTCATTACCCATTTCTAGCACTATGCCGTTTTCTTTGTGGCTAGTGAGTTTTAGGTTGCTAAATTTGTCTGACCAGCGTTCAGAGAATGCGGTTGCCAGTTTTTCCGGTAGATAAATTTTGCTTTGCTGTTGTAGGTCAATTTTAGCCATTAGATTAAGCAGCAGTTGTTCAATCACCGGTTCGGTTAATAGAAATTGAATTAATGTTTGCTCTATCTGTTTAATTATATCGTTATAGAGGGTGTGATTTAGGTCTTGGTATGCCTGAATAAATAAGGCTAACGCAGTAGATGTCTGGTTGATACCTTGGCAATAACCGTGAATTTTGGCCTGGTTAAATATTTTTTCTTTTTCTGTCTGCGCGGCAATAATTATTTTCTTCGCCTGTTTTTTGGCCTGGTTGATCAGTCGCTCATGATAATCATGGCTCTGTTTGAACTTAGCGCGGATCAAGACATTATCAATCGCTTGAGTCAATAATTTTTCAGGTCGTGTAGGTAACATAATTAAGCGTTGCTTTTAATAATGAATAATTAACTGGTAAAACAGTATTGGCTTGGCACTGTGGATAATTTTTATTAAACAGTAGACTAAAGCGGGCAGTTAATGCCAAGGAGCATTTTTCAATTAATGGTATTATTGCCCACATACCACACTTAGTTAGTTCATCTTGTGAATAAGAAGTGGCGATTAACGGGACAATTTGTTTTTTTTGTGGCGGTAACAGCAATCTGGCCCAGGATAAAAATTGACTAAATTGTTCTGGCAATTGTGTGAGTTGATTGGCGATCATCAGCTGTGGCGATTGATATAAACCACCTAAATACAAAGCAGCGATGGGTAGCCTCGACCAATAATTAATATATAACTGTGCATGTAAGTTATCATCAAGTTCAAAATCGAGCGCGGTTGGCAATTGAAAGCGCACCATTACCTGTTGATCATAGATCCGTTTTTCCGCCATCGTTAACTTATCATAGGGTGGGTAACCAAATGAGTGATGAATAGAACTGGCTGGTTGATACATTATTGTTTTTATCAAATTAAAAGTTTGTTGTTTCATTATTGTTGAGCTGAGGTTGCTGACCTACGTTTAATGCCCCAATAGATCAAACCACCCACTATTATTATGATAAAGAGTAATAGAACATATAAATAATATGATCCGCCAGAGACATTTTTTTCAGTATAAGAAGGAATTGTTGGTGATATTTTATGAATTAAGAACACCGTAATATATTGCGGCTCCAATTCACTGATCGCATTTTTAATAAATGCTTTTATTCCCAATTTTAATTCATCAATATCTTGGTTTTCATCATGATAAAATACGATAACTGAGGCTTTCATCGGTGCCTGACTACGGTTATTAGCTGCAATAGGGTAACTAAGATGGACACGCGCATCAGCTATTTTGTCCAGTGCCATCAAAGATTGTTCAAGCCGCTGTTCAATACCTGAAATTAACCTGGCTTTTTCAATTTGTGGTGAGTTAACTAAGGCATCAGCAGGGAATAATTGGGAAATCTCAAGCCGTTCTGGCGAAGGTAATTGATATTCTTGTAATAACTGTACCGCAGCAGGCAAATCCTCTTTCGCCACATTAATTTTATAGAGCCCTTTTCCCTGTGCACTTTTGCTGACCGTTATGTGATGTTTTTGCAAAACTGCCAGTACTTCATTTGCCTGTGTAATGGTCAACGAATTCAGTAATGCTTCATCATGACAACCAGATAAAAGCAAAATGAGAAGAGATAGCGTGATAAAAAAGCGCATATGGCGAAAGAGTGTTGTCACGGTTATTGCGCCTTTATAACCGTTTCAACGGTTGTTAATGCCTTACGTGCTAAGGTACTCAACAATGACATTTCCAGCTGATAATCATGTGTAGTTTGCTGTATAGCAAGCAGTGAAGAGAGATCGTCTATTTGTAATGTATCAGCAACTTGCTGTTCAACCTGATGGTGTTGACGATATGCCTTACTGATGACTTGTTGTAACGTCATCGATTCTCCGTCAACAGATTCAGTCATGGCAGAAATATTACTTATGCTATTGATATTCATCATTTATCCTTAACGCATATTACCCAATATAGTCTGTGCATTCTCTTTGTGTGTCTTAATGGTCGTTGATATGTAGTTCAGTAAAATACTGTATCCTGCCATCGCTGCCTGAAATTCGGCCAAATCTGCTGAATTGGATGGATCTTTCTTCAATCTTTCAACCGCATTGTTAATATCTGTTTGATATTCACTAGATTTCGTTCCAGTCTTGATAAGTATCTCTCCAATGGTACTATTCTTGATTGACATAAAAGGATCTCCTTTCCAATAATGTTAATAATTATCCAGCGGGAAAGTATCGGTGTTCCGGCTGAACAAAAATATATCCCTTGGTACTTTTAAGTTGCGTTTTTTCTACTTGAGTTTCCTGCTCTTCAGGTAATAGAAATTGGAAAAAATTTTTTCCCAGTTGAGTTTGATAAGGTTTTAATTGCGATTTCAATTGATAAATTGCGTCTTCCGTAAGCACTTCACCCAATTGAATAACTAATCCTTTCTCAGATAACCATAATTTATAACTTTTTACTCTATTTGAAATTTCATTATCCACATAATTAATTAAATCAGATAATAAAATAGCATTCACATTAAATTGACATGGCTGATATTTATTCAATAATTGTTTAATCATTTCTTTAGTTTTTTTATTCTGATAAATAAATGAAACACTATTATAATTTACTATATGGAAATAAAAATGTTCCGTATTAGGGATTAAATTATTAATTTCATCAACAATTTTTTTATATTATTTATTTTATTCAAAAATTGATCACAATTAAATGATTGTGAGTGATTAATTACTCCTCTAGAAAATAAAGATTTTTTATTAATATTGACCTCATAAGAGAATACATAATAACAGAATAAAAATAAGACAAGCAATAAAAAAGTGGTTGCTATTTTTATCAAGTAATTTTTATTTGATTTATGGGATTTCTCAATTAAACACGACAAATCCTCACACTCATCACACCATTTTTCATCAACTTTTTTTATCGCAAATAGTGGTATTTTTTGCCAGAAAGTTGGGTAATTGAATTTAGCTTCAAATGACTTAGCCGGCATATTTTGTTCATTTATACTATAGCAAAAACTATCCCGTTGGTTATCTAGATTAGGCAAATTAACATCAATAATAATCAACTTATTTTGCTGATTAGTGGGTACATAAAGTTGTATAAAATCGTTATCGTTTTTATTATTATGTTGTTCTGACCATTGTCGAATACTTTATTCATTGCCAACAATAATTTGATAGTGGCCGGGTATTAACGAAAAGAGCATACCACTGAGTTTCCCAGTAAAAAAACGAATCACATAGTTATCATTTATATTCATGTAATTTATCTATATTGAAATTATTAAAATATTTAATATACCTTTATCATTATTTATCTTGAAAAATTATAAATAAAAAAAATACATCAAAGACTAAATTTGATTTTTTTATTTATATATTTATATTTTTTTTCTTATGAAGAGTAGTGTATCATTTTAACAAAAAATTTAAAGCTAACAAGTTAAACATCATATTATAAAACTTACTTATATTATAAATTAGATTTATCAGGGAAGGAATATATGAACTATTTTATACCTAAAAATAAAATAGATATTAATAATATAAACATTAAATATTTTTTATTTTTATATATTCCTAATAATTCATTTGGGATTGTAAAAGACAAACAGAATCAATATTATCATTTAACGGATAAACAAATATTTTTATCCCTGGAACAGGTTTCAACAATAAAACCTATCCATAATCACTGGACAATAGAAAAAGCAGATATTTTTTCTTGTATAAAATTGGTTGCTTACATCGATTATGCTTTAGCTAATCACAATCTTCCCAATTATTCTAATCAATCAGTAATTACTAAAAATCACATGTATATTCTCGATGCTTGCGCAGGAAAGGATATTCAAACTTTACTCATCAATTCACTGCTAACCCCTTATAAGACTCAATTGCAGCCGTTAATTGAAGCGATGAGAAATCATGAATGCTATTGGATAACCCGTCACCTACTTAATCAAATGAAACAAAATGTTAATAATATAACGGAAATTCGCCTGAAGTATGGCGTTTCAGAGACCCATTTTAGGCGCCTTTGTCATCAATATTTAGGTCTCTGTGGTAAAAAACAGTTACGTTCATGGCGAGCGACTTCAGCAATCTTATCAATAATTCTAAAAAATAAACCCCTAACCAATATAGCTCTGGATTACGGTTTTAGTTCCGCTTCACATCTATCAAAAGAGATAAAAGTTATTTTTGGTGCCACACCTAAGTCATTTAGATTGATAAGGAAGTCATTCTATGAAGATTAGCCCGTTATTGCAGGCCATCGTTTCATGTTGTTTTTTATTGATTGTTTTTCCTAATCAAGCAACGACATTTTCAAATTTAAAAGACGATGTTTTACTCAAAGAGCACATTGAACAGGATAATGATCTATTTATTGCGGTTGATAGTCGGGTTGAACAATTTTTTGACGTATTATCCGATAAATTGAATAAACCTTTTATTCTCAGTTCAGCAGTCAAAAAGAAGCGAATTTCAGGTCGATTTGATGTTTCATCACCTAAAACCGCTTTTGATACCTTCGTACGTCGCATGGCATTTATCTATTTTAATGATGGTAATGTCATTTATATTTACGATGGAAGTGAAATGAAACAACAGATGCTTAATCTGAAAAAGATCGATTTTAAGCGCGTAAAAGAGTATTTACATGCCATTAGGCTTTACGATCCACGTTATCCCTTACGCGGAGGTAGCAATAATAAAACCTTTTATGTCTCTGGGCCGCCAATTTATATGAAATTGGTTCAAGCTGCGGCAGAATATCTGGATCAAGAAGCACAACAATTAAAACAGGATATTATTGAAGAAAAGCGCTTTGATAATGATTATGTTCACATCTTTGCTTTAAAAAATACCTTTGTCAACGATAGAAGCTACGCTATCCGGGGAGAAAAATTAGTCTTACCTGGCATCAGTAGCGTTCTACAACAACTTTTTCAATCCAACACGCAAACAGCAAGTCAAACGGACAAAAAAACCGCAAACATTGACGAACAATATGAACCAGAACCCTCCTTTGTTACTCGTGTTGGCAAAGAATCGATCGAATTAATACCTTTACCCGGTTCTAATAGTCTATTAGCCAAGGGCAGTATTCAAGGTATTCAATTGATCAATGAAATGATCCAGCGTCTTGATCAACCGAAACGGCAAGTTGAGCTGTCATTGTGGATCATCGATATTGCTAAACACGAAGCCGATCGGCTAGGTATTGATTGGCAAAGCAGTTATCACTCTAAAGATGGTAACTTTTTACTTAATACCAGCGATATTAGTGCAGCAGCCGGGATACATTTTTTAGCCAAAATACGGGCAATGAGTATGGAAGGAAGTGCCCATATGGTTTCCCGTCCTATAATCCTAACGCAAGAAAATACACCTGCGATCTTTGATAATAGCACTACCTTCTACGCTCAAGTACGTGGCGAGCGTATTGCCACGTTAGAGTCTGCCACATTTGGCACCATGATAAGTGTCGTCCCTCGCCTTTCACCTACCGGCGATGAAATTGAGATGGTTATCAATTTGGAAGATGGCGCTGAAAAAAAAACCAACAGCGGTGAAACAGAAAAAATTGATGCGTTGCCTGTCATTAATCGCACCAATATCAGTACAGTGGCTCGTGTTGCCCAAGGCGATAGTTTGCTGATTGGTGGTTACACTAGAGAAGATATTGATTCCAGTGAGAGTAAGATCCCATTACTTGGCGATATCCCATGGATAGGTGGATTATTTCGCTTTAGCAGTACAACCAATAAAAAAATGGTGCGTATTTTTATGCTGCAGCCCAGATTGGTTAAGGGAAAAAATCTGTTGAATGACTCACTAGGAAAAAATCCATTTAAGCCGGTTGATGCTCAAACCCAGGCGGCTATTGACCCGCTTTATACTTATATCAATGATGAGAATAGGTAATAAAAATAGTAGACATCAATAAAATTAGCTCATCAGTTTTGTTACGCCAGCAACCAAAGACGCAACACTCATCTGACATTGAAACAACCAAACCTACGGCAATGGTCGTCAATCACCACCACCAGCTATTAGATATTATGGATGATATGTCAATGGCCATGAGTCAATTTAATCGCCGCCAAGATCTACAAAAGAAGCAACAGGATAGTAGCGAAATAAATAGCCGTATTTTGGAAGATAATGCAGATAGAAAACTGGCTGCAGCGATCAAATTATTAAACAATCAAAATAATAAATTAGCTGATATTTTAGCCTTACTGCGCCAGTTTTTTCCTGATGATAGTGACTTTGTCTCAGTGCTAAAAGAGCTGTTACGCCGGCGCTACTTTTCTGCCTCATTGGCCATCGAGATTGAAGCCGAGATTCAGGCACTTTGTCAAGGTACTCATCAACGAGCAAAAGCAACCCGAGCAGGTATCAATATTGCGTTAAAAGCTAAACAATTTAGCTATCAAACCGCATTAAGTGCGATGCAACTTCGCCAGTTATACCGCGATTTCATTAGCCAAGATATTGAACCGCTATGGTTTTATGAGGAGTGGGTTAATCAATACGGCTATGATAAACGTTTTTTAATTATTGATTTTGTTTTGCAGTCGTTACTCTGTGATATGCAAGCATTGTCGCCTAGTTGCGCTTTTATGCCCGAATTTGCTGTCTATCTATCCACTTTAGGCCGGATCAAACAACTCTCTTCTGCTGACAAAATCTTTTTCGCTTACTGCTCTAATCTACCTTTTTTAATCCAGCCAGATGCTCAAATTAGCTGGTTAGCTATTTTTATTAAGGGATTAAGTGATCCGGAAGCAATGATGGTTATCATCCGAGATATTATTGCTAATAAACAACTAACCATTGTTATCAATCAACATATTTTATTACTGCAACAACTCATGGCTGCATTTAAATCGATAACCATAGAAATCTATTTAAGCCCTGACATCAGAGAAAGAACGCTATCACAATTACTTGCATTACTTGATTTACTTTATCAAAAAGAAAAAAGCTTAAGTCATCTTTAATTTTCACAGCAGGGAACGCAATATGTTGCAATCAGTTTTGTTGCAAATTAGAAACAAGCCTGAACTTATCGTACTTGGTATCATGATCTTAGTGATTGCCATGCTAATATTACCACTGCCGACTTATATTGTTGATCTGCTGATCGGCTTAAATATTGTCATTTCACTATTAGTATTAATGAGTTCTTTCTACATTACCAAGATCATTCATTTCACTAGTTTCCCCGCTCTGTTGTTGATTACTACCTTATTTCGACTGGCACTATCTATTAGCACTAGCCGTCTGATTTTGCTCGATGCCGATGCTGGCGACATTATTACTTCCTTTGGTCAATTTGTGATTGGTGACAACTTAGTCGTGGGATTGGTGATTTTTGCTATCGTAACCGTAGTGCAATTTATTGTAATCACCAAAGGCTCTGAACGAGTAGCCGAAGTTGCTGCCCGTTTTTCGCTTGATGCCATGCCGGGTAAACAGATGAGCATCGACGCTGATTTAAAATCTGGCATTATTGACAATGAGGGTGTCAAGCACCGCCGCATTGAGCTTGAACAAGAAAGTCAATTATACGGCGCCTTTGATGGTGCCATGAAATTTATTAAGGGAGATGCTATTGCTGGCATTGTGATTATTTTTGTCAACTTTTTAGGCGGTATTTCTGTTGGTATGGTACAGATGGGCTTTAGTTTTAGTGAAGCATTGACAACTTATACCATGCTAACCATCGGTGACGGATTAGTCGCCCAGATCCCGGCTTTACTGATCTCAATCAGTGCCGGTTTTATTGTCACTAGAGTGGGAGGAACGCAGAAAAATTTGGGTCAAAATATTATCAAGGAGCTGTTTTCCCATGATTTTTCTTTAATTATTACCGCGGTTTTAACGTTTATTATGGGTTTTTTACCTAGTTTTCCAACACTGATATTTATATTGCTATCAATATTAATCAGCGCCTCCTATTTAAGAAAAACCTTAGCTAATAAAAAAATAACTAAAAATCAGAAAAAAATTATTAGTCAACATAGTAGTATTAATAATAGAGAAAATAATGTTCAGTCTCAATCTAATGGGGATATTTCTTATCATGAAGCGGTGCCATTGATTATTTCAATCTCTGAGCAACATAAAGATTATATTGAAAATAATCAATTAACCCAGTGGTTAAAAAATCAAATCTTAATCCAATATGGCTTGTTATTACCTGACTTTATTATTAATTATTCTGCCGAATTAGAGCCCTATAAAGTCATTATTTTAGTCAATGAAGTTAAAAGCGCAGAGTTTCATATTATTTTTCAAAGTTATCGCGTGCTTAATAAAACCAATGAGTTTGGTCAGTTGGGACTTAAAAACCAAACAACTCAGAAACAAGGCGAAATCTACTACTGGGTACAGCAAGAAGAGAAAAATAAATTAGAACCGCTAGGCTATCTGTTTGCCAGTGATATCAGCGAGTTTTACTGTTACTTCAGTCAGGTGATAACTCGTAATATCAGCGAATTTTTTGGTATTCAAGAAACGAAAGATTTATTAGATCAATTAGAAAGGAAATATCCTGAATTATTGAAAGAGTGTTATCGCCATGTATCGATCCAACGTATTACCGAAGTATTACAACGACTACTACAAGAACAGATATCGATTCGTAATATTAAGATAATTTTAGGTGGGCTAGTGCAATGGGGGCCTAAAGAAAAAGATCCGATTATGTTAGTTGAACAAGTTCGAACACTTTTAGCACGTTACATTACAGCTAGTTTTATCTTTCAACAAAAATTGCATGTGCTAATCGTTTCAGCAGAACTGGAAGAAATTATTCGTCAAGGAATACGACAAACTTCGGCTGGCTCTTTTTTAAATCTCGAACCTGCTCAATTGGATCTGGTACAAGATAGGTTATTAGTCGCAATTAAAGAGAATTATACTACCCCTAAGATAGTTTTACTCTGCTCAGTCGATGTACGTCGTTTTATAACAAAAATTTTAGCAACCCATTATCCTGGTCTCAATGTGCTCTCTTTTGCCGAGATCACCGAAGGAACTGAGGTCAATATCATAAAAACAATTTAATCAACTCAAGGACAGAATTATGCAAATGGATCTTGCTTCACTTGTCACCGATGCAATCAAAACAATGGGAAAACCGGATTTATTTCCTCAAGGGCATCAACTCAATAATCATTCTACTATCACGCTTGAATTAGAAGAGTTACCTGATATTCATATCGCTATGGTAAATGACTTACCTATCATATGGGCTAACCTGGGATATGTAGAGTTCAATGTTATTCGACAACTCAGTGAACCCTTATTAGCATGCATTATTAGTAACCATTTGCCTTTTTTTTATCCAGGACAACCCGCTTATTTTCTCAATGATGAAAATATACTTGAATTACGAGCAAACTTCTCAACCACAGCGCTAGAAGATCCGACGCAATTTGCCGAAGCCATCGACAATTTTTTTCAATATATGCTCAATATCAACAAATTATTGATTGGTTAACTGGCAATGAACATCAACTTTATGCCCTTTTACCCCGCTGCCTACCCGGTACGCATTCAGGGAAACATTATTGAGGCGCCATTAAGAAAAGTTTTTATCGGCGAAATTTGCTTATTAAAACCCTATCCTGGCAGTCCGCAAACGATCGGGCAAACGCAAGTGATCGGTTTTCACCACCAACAAGCATTACTTAGCTTAATGGGTTCTTCCCTTGGACTTTCTTTAACGACAGCCATTGAGCCAACAGGCCATACACTCTCCATTCAATTAAATGAAACGTTATTAGGAACCATGTTAGATGTTGCAGGTCACCCCATCTTACGCTTTGCGCCACCAATAGCATCGAATGCTACTCGCTGTCGACGCTCAGTTAATACCAACGCGCCAGATTTCTTAAGCAGAAAACCTATCACTAACTATTTTGCCACCGGTATTCGCGCGATTGATGGGCTATTAACCTGCGGTGTAGGACAACGATTAGGCATCTTTGCTGCCGCGGGTTGTGGCAAAACCATATTAATGAATATGCTAATTAATTATGCGCAAGCTGATATCTTCGTTATCGCGTTGATTGGTGAAAGAGGCCGAGAAGTTACTGAATTTGTTGATGAATTAAAACGCTCACCTCGTGGTAGTCAAACAATTCTTATTAGTTCAACCTCAGATCAACCTGCTGTTGATCGCTGTAATGCCGCTTTAGTGGCTACCACCGTAGCAGAATATTTTCGTGATCAAAATAAACATGTCATTCTGTTTATCGATTCAATTACCCGCTATTGCCGTGCTTTACGTGATGTTGCCTTAGCTTCGGGTGAGCTGCCTGTTCGCAAAGGTTTCCCCGCTTCGGTTTTTGAACAACTCCCCACATTACTCGAGCGGCCTGGTAATACCCAAAAAAGCGCATTAACCGCTTTTTATACCATTTTATTGGAAAATGAAGAAGAACCCGATGCGATTGGCGATGAAATACGTTCTATTCTCGATGGCCATATTTACCTTTCGCAACAGTTAGCAGCACAAGGTCATTACCCGGCTATCGACATTTTGCGCAGTACCAGTCGTCTGTTTCAACAAATTACTGAGCAACAACAGCAAACAGCTGCACGAAACTTTCAGCATTGTCTTACCCAGTTAGCATCATTAAAACTCTTACAAGAATTGGGGGAGTATCGTACTGGAGAAAATGATGATCATGACCAAGTTATCAAGAAGAAAAGTGCCATCGAACAGTTTTTGCAACAATCATGGCATCAATCTTGTTCGTTTTCTCAATCGGTTAAGGAGCTTTATGACATCGTGGCGTAAATTTGAAACTCCAATCAAATTACTACAACAAAAACAAACTCGATTAGCGTCAGCCATCGCCAAAATTAATAGAGAAATAACTAATGAACAGCATCGACATCAACAAGCTTGTTTTTTATTTACACAACTAATCGAACAAGCCAAAACATTAGAGCCTGTCGGGCAATTAGCCTATAACGGCTTGTTTGACAGTAAAAGGAAGCAAGCGATAGTGAAAGCACAAACGAATCAAGTACAGGCAGAAATAGCATTAATAGAACAGAATATAACCCAACTGGATCAACAAAAAAATTTGCTTCAACAGCAACAATTCAACTTGATAAAAAAAGAGAAAAAATTAAAGCATTGCTATCAGCAGGCAAAAAAATGCCATCGCTTAAAAATCGCTTCGCGAGAAGAGATACAATTACAGGAATTAGCAATTTATGGTTAATATTGATACTCATCAACCCCAACAGATTATTAGTAGTTCATCTTATTTACCAGATAATCCATGCACTCGCTTTTCTTCATCGGATTGCCATAATGAACAGATAAATAATACCTATTTATCAAAAGCAATTGATGAAAGATTAACCTTATTACAATCCATTCTTGTTAGCGCGCTACCAACTGAAATAACGGTTTATGATCAACAACAAGAACAACAAGAGTTGCCTGCCACTGAGTTAGTGATTCCTATTAACCTACCTTTCAGCAACATTGAAACAACAAATTTCTTTCGCTCAAGCTGCCAGCCTCATTCGATAACCGTCGATACCGATCAAAAAAGCTATCCGATTAATCAGCGAGCGATAGAAAAACAGACTCTAATTAGCGATACCGAGGAAAACCAACCAATTAGTGTAAAAATTAAACTGACCACCGCCGCCAAACATCATGATAACAATAGACTTGTACTAATCGAGGAAGAGACCGTTGCTAAATCATTTTTAACCGCGGGTGATACTCATTTGAAAAGTACTAGTCATCAAACGGTAAAAGAAGACGACTTATCGCCAACGATTATAAATGAGTTAAATAACATAGAACTTGCAGGGCAAGAAAATTGCCAATCAGTTACCGATAATAGTAACAACTTAGCTAATAGCGACAGTTCATCTCCTTTTGCTAGCTGGCCAACCCTGCCAACGGCAGCCAGCTATCAAAATAACACAACGGCAGAGCTTCCGGCCAAAACAGCAACAACCGCTATGCCATTTAACCATTCATTGCCTGAAGCTGAATTACGTTACACATTCACTCAATGGCAAGGTACTCATCACGTTGATATTTATCGGATTACTAATCACCATCTTCAACTTATGGCATCAAATAGCCATGTTATGTCGATACTTCAACGCCATTTAAACGAAAGAGCATCTCCATCGGCAGTATCCTTATTTGACACGCTCAATATCACACTCAATAACAGTGATGAATCAGGTGATGAATCATCATGAAGGGCAAATTATCACTTAGAACCAGCAGGTATGCAGATAAAAAACCCGCATTTATCGCACTTTCAGCGCATTATCCCGGTGAAGAGATTATTACTGATAGCTACTGCTTCGTCTTACTGTTACAACAACCGAAATTACAGTTAACCGTTTATTTACCGATTGAGATCGCACTCAGCCAATACTTAACGATGTTAGCGCCACTGCCCTGGCTTTCTATTCCGGCCAGCTATCTAATTGAATTGTTACAAGAACAACTTACCACTATCTCAATTCCGCAATTAGGTGAATTTCAAATTCAAGTCACCCAGTTTGACTGCCTGCAACAACCGATTGATGCCATTAGAATAACGAGCTCATTAGGCCAGATATTGATTGTTGATACCAATGGTACTGCACCGTTAAAGGAGAACGGCTATGCCAACTTACCCTTACAGGTTAGATTTTCTATTGGTTATAGTCGACTAAAACAGCAACTTTTTCGCACTTTACAAACGGGCGATATTTTATTACTGCAACAATCCCTAACCTATCTTAGCGTCGAAACGTTACCGCTATTTCACTACACCTGGCAACCTCAAGGAAATATTATGTTAGAACAACCCGTTACTTCTGATCAGGATGATCATAATGCTAGCCCTGAATCCTCTACTGCTATTTTTGATTTAAACCAGCTAGCGTTGAAAGTAAATTTTATCTTACAACGGCAGACCTTTAGTTTAAATACGATAAAATCCTGGCAAACAGGCACACAACTTAGACTTAATAGTGATGCTCATTGTGCAATCGCTTTGGAAATTAACGGTCAAATTTTTGCCAAAGGCGAATTGATTCAGGTCGGTGAACAACTTGCTGTTGAATTACACACACTATTGTCAACCGAGCAAGAAGGCTAACTACCATGACAGATAATCCTGTTTCTATCATCATTCTGCTGTCAATTGCCACGTTGCTTCCCTTTTTGATTGCAGCAGGAACCTGTTATTTAAAGTTTTCCATTGTATTTGTCATGGTCAGGAATGCCATAGGTGTACAGCAAGTGCCATCCAATATGGTGTTAAATGCGATTGCTTTAATTTTGTCACTGTTTATCATGGCGCCATTAGCCAAAAATTTTTATCTCTATAGTGTTAATTATCAAACGGAAAATCCGCATGGTTTTACTGATCCCATACTACTTGATCAATTTTTAGATGAGAGTTTACAGGACTATCGCCAATATCTACATAAATACGCCGATCCAGAACTCGTTAATTTTTTTGTCGCCGCGCAAGAACGTGTTCCCCAACCAGAAAATCAAATTGATAACTCAATGGAAAATGGCTCTCTTATTCCTCTACTAGCCGCCTATGCCCTGAGTGAAATCAAAAGCGCATTTATTATCGGCTTTTATCTTTACTTACCTTTTGTGGTCATTGACTTAGTTGTATCAAGTATTCTACTCGCTTTAGGCATGATGATGATGAGCCCAATTACCTTATCGGTACCCATTAAACTGGTGTTATTTGTTGCCATGGATGGTTGGTCTTTATTATCAAAAGGGCTAATTTCGCAATACTTAGACTTAATGGCAGTCAAATAATATGGATATGAGTTATGCAATGAGTAAAGGGCTTTATTTGATCCTGATCCTGTCATTATTACCTGTGCTGGTCGCTACCGCTATTGGCTTGATTATTGGGTTATTACAAACTGTTACCCAGATCCAGGAGCAAACATTACCTTTCGGTTTAAAACTGGTGGCCGTTTTTATCTGCTTATTAATGTAAGCGGGTTGGTTGACGGAAAAAGTTATCGCTTATGCAACTGAAATGTTTAATCTTGGTTTCAGCGCTGGGATCTGACCGCAATGATGAAACTTTATTTAGCGCTACAAAATTCATTACTCAATTATTTACTAATTTTTGCCCGTCTGGCACCACTATTCTTTATGTTGCCTTTTTTAAGTGATCGCATACTAACCAATTTATCCTTAAAAGGAATTATCATTTTATTACTTACCCTTTGTTTATCACCATTGATAGTCATGCCAACATGGCAATCAACCAGCCAATTCATTGCGTTATCCGCTGTTGAACTCTTTATTGGTTTAACTATGGGCATCTTGATGGCTACACCTTTTTGGCTAGCCTCAGCGATAGGTGAATTTATTGATAACCAAAGGGGAGCCAGTATTGGTGATATGCTTGATCCAACCACTGGATCTGAATCTTCTTCACTCGCGTCATTAATCAATATGTTCTGTGTTGGGTGGTTTCTCAATCAAGGCGGCATGATCGAATTTGTCGCGACAATAATTGAAAGTTATCAACAACTGCCTATCGGTTGCCCAATTAATTATGTTGATTTATTCGCCTTAGGGAAATGGTTAACTCGTTTCATTATGTTAGCAATAACCCTATCAGCACCGTTATTAATCGCACTGTTCATGCTAGAAATCGGCTTGGGCGTTTATTCACTATTTTGCCCGCAATTAAATGCATTCTCTTTATCATTGACACTTAAAAGTATCGTTGCTTTTGGCCTACTATTTATTCTGTTCAATACGACGCTACCTCAAGCATTTATTTCAGTGCTCCCGCCTTCAATTTCAGCAATAATTATAGTGGGTAACTGATGGCAGAAAAAACAGAAAAACCAACAGCCAAAAAATTACGTGATTCAGCTAAAAAAGGTCAATCCTTTAAAAGCAAAGATTTAGTCTCCGGTTTTGCCTACTTTGCTGGCACCTGTGTATTAGGGTTCTATCTCGAATTAGATCAATTTATTTATTTTTATCAACATATTTTATTAAATCCTCACAATATTAACCCACAAAGTTTTATCAATGCATTAATTTCTTTATTTTTATCGATTGTCCTACCAGTGATATTTATCAGTGCATTAGCGGCCATTATTCCATCACTGATTCAGTCAAAATTTATCCTGGCAACCGAGGCTATCAAGTTAGATTTTAAAAAACTGGATATCGTGCAAGGAATAAAACGTCTCGTGGATAAACGAGCTCTCAAAAACCTGTTCAAGGCATTACTATTTTTAGCTATTTTTATCAGTAGCTGCTATTTTTTTATTCAATCATACCAATCGACACTATTATTCACTCAACGAAAAACGATTTGGCATATTATTTATGATTGGCGTATTTTAACGCTGAAATTTGTCTTATTTTTTCTGCTATTTTCACTCCCTATTTTGTTTCTAGACGCCCTGTGTGAATATTTTCTCCATCACAGCGAGATGAAAATGGAAAAGCACGAGGTAAAACGGGAATACAAAGAAAACGAAGGTAATCCAGAAATAAAATCGGCTCGTCGCGGTGCTCATCAAGAACTACTCAACGCAGAAACTAAACAAGCAATAGCACAATCATCAATGATATTAGCCAATCCGACTCATATTGCCATTGGTATCTATTTTGATCCTGATAACAGCATATTACCACTAGTAGCGGTTCGCATGGCGAACCAATATGCACTAGCGGTACAAGCCTATGCCAAACAGATAGGTATCCCAATTGTGCGTAACATCAAATTGGCACGCCAAATTTATCACCGCTACCGATTATACGAAACCGTAGTAAAACAAGATTTACTTGATGTGATTGATATTTTTATTTGGTTAAAGCAGGTTGAAATGGCCGCCATACTGGAAAATTCACCAATAGAGACAGAAAACAGTGAGCAAAAACTTTAATACTTTTGTTAACTTGGCGGATTTTTGCAAGTTAAACCGCTTAAATTCCTTTACTCTGTTATAAATAAAGCGAGAAGATGCTATGGAACAGCAAAATACGACCAACCGAAATGATAATAACACCGATGCTCAATTAGATGAGTATACTGAACTGGTGACAGAAGCCCTGCAGCAAGGTACCAGCTTAAAGGATTTAGAAGGCATACCCGCTGAACTGATGGATGGTGTTTACCGCTTTGCATATGATTTTTATCAACAAGGTAAATTGGAAGAAGCTGAAACCTTTTTTCGTTTTCTCTGCTTATATGATTTTAATAATAGCGATTACATTATGGGATTAGGAGCGGTTAAACAGCTACAAAAACAGTATGAAACAGCGCTTGATCTCTACGCGCTGGCTTATATACATGGGGATAATGACTACCGCCCGATGTTCTACGGTGGACAATGTAATCTTATTATCGGTGAAAAAGAGAAAGCTAAATACTGCTTTCAGAAAGTCTATCAACATAGCAGCGAGCAAGAATTAAAGAATAGAGCGCAAGCCTATCTTGAACTCTTAACAACCTCTCCATCAAATGACGATAATCAAGGATGACCTAAAGATGGTAGAAATTAACCGATTAACAGCTAACAAAGCACACCCTTTTACTGCTGTAAAGCAAGACATAAGCGCGGATAATAATCTGGTCAACCAATTAACCGCGCTACAAAAAAATATCATCCAACTAGTCAATAGTGTAATTGAAAACGAACAAAAAAAACGGCCAGTCAAAATCAATCTGATACAAATATACCGATCCTTACTCCACCCACAGATAATTCTTTATCTAGCGTAGATAATAATGCCCAATTACTGTTATTAATGAAACAATATCAACAATTGATCGGTAAAAATGAGATTAAAAATCTACGCGAAAATCTTACCCAATGGAAAATTCAAGCCCAGTTGAATCATCAGATTCAACAAGCCAAAAAAGTTGAACAAATCTATCTGGAAGTTGAAAAAAAGCTCAACCAGCATCGAGATGATTTTATTGACAGTTGGTTACGTGTCGCCAACGGGCTACATGAACAAACCGAAGACGGTGCCAATGCACTGGCCAATCTATTTGCAAATCAGGGTCTCAGTGGCAGGCTTAGGCAAGCTATTGCAGGAAAAAATCGCCTCACTGATCGGCAACAGATGAGCAAACTCTTAGAGGAAGAGTTTCCATGGCTGAAGTTAGATTTAACTAATGCCAAATTATCTGTTGATGAACTTAACCAAAAAAAACTTGCCATTAAACAATTTTGCCAAGGCATTGAACATAATCGCCTAAAACCTATCTTTAGTGATAGCACCAGTCAAACCGATAAGGAATGGCGTGATAATGGTATTATCCATACAGAATGGTATAACGCTGTGCGTCATTCGATGAATGATTACAAGCGAACATTAAGCTCAATCTCTTACGCCCAAGGTGCTTATAAAAGTCTAGTGCGTGATACAGAAGCTCAGCGTAAACGACTAACCAGCCTTAAATATAATAACGATATTAATAATCAACTTAATCAAGCAGAAAAAAGTATTTTCAGTTTAAAGCTAGCCACCTTTAAAACATTAATCGAACTGGAATCGCAGCATCTGCAAGGCAGCGCTAAACTTACTTATCTGATGGCCAAAATGCGTGAATTGCTTGGTTCACTCACACTGGAGAGCATGAGTAGCCAACGAGAAATTTTGCAAGAAATGCAACGCATGACTGAAATCCAGGCAGAAAAACGCGCACAGGATATCGATGAAAAAATCCGTAAAGCAGAAGAAGCGCGTAAATGGATGGCGATTGGTAGCCAAATTTTTTCCTGGTTAATTGCAGCGGTTGGTGTAGTGGCCGCTGCTTTTACTGGTGGTGCCAGTCTGGCTTTAGCCGCAGTCGGGATCGCCTTATTGGCCGCGGATACCATTTGTCAGGCAGCCGGTGGTGGCTCTTTTATGAATAAAGCATTAGCGCCAGTCGGTGAAGCGATGATGAAAATGGCAGAATCGATCTCTGACTTTCTATGCCAAATCGCGGTTAGTGAAGCTAAGTTAAATGGAGCATCAGAAAGTGAAATCGTCGAATTGAAAAAACAGGCCAAAGAGATAACCGACATTGTCGCCACGATTATTGTTGCAGTGACAATGGTTGCTGCCGCCATTGGCACAGCAAAATTAGCCAGTGTGGCGGGTAAAATGATTGGTAAAATTATCGCGGACAAGCTTAAACGTGCTCTAAATCAATTATTGGACAAGATGATCAATAATCTATTGAGTAACTTAGCACGCATCGTCGGCAACGATACCAGCAAAATGATTGCTATTGCTATCAAACAAGCATTCAATAACTTACTGGACAAAACGATCAATAATACATTAATCAGTAGCATGAAAAATAAATTGGCTCCATATATCAATGCCTCAATGGTACAAAAAAGCTTAATCGGTCTTTCTGTGGTTAATGCTAATACTAGTGCCGGTTTAAATCTCCATGCTGCAAATTTAGAAGCTGATGTTATCAAACGGTTAGGCGATTTAACGGTCATTAACCAAATAATGGCTCAACTGGATAAACTGCTTAACCAAGTGATGGATAACTTTGCCCAGGAAATGGAAACTGTGGCTGAGTTAATGCGCAAAATTGGCGAAATGGGCAGCCAAAGCCTACATACCGGTAAATATATTACTCATAACTTAAACACCATGGCATAAAAAGGACTTAATCATGACAACTATTACTCCTTCAATCACTAAACATTCTGTTTCGCCAATAACTCAATTGGATGTCAAAAACATTACAGAACCTAACTCAACATCTGACAAAATAGCATCTCAGATCTTGGCTAGCAAAACAGCACAACAGCAGATTGAACAAACGACCAAAGAACAAATCAATCAAACTAATTTACCGCTACTCACACCACCAACAGTGGAAAAAGATTCCGAGGCGTTAATCGATCGTTTAGAAAAATCACCGCCTATAGTGATGAATTTATTAGGTACTAGTGATGTGCAATTACTAGCGCTACTTAATAAAATATCAACAACATTAAGAGAACTTAATGCTAAAAGCCGTGAAAGTGGCGATAAACTTAAAATTACCACATTACAATCCAGCGAAAAAGTCAAAGACAGTAAATACACAGAAGCCGGCTCATTATTGACAAGTGCTATCGCCGGTAGCTCTTTAAGTCTGGGAATGACAGTTGCCGGCGCAGGGATCAGTCTTAAAGGACTGTCACAAACCACCAACAACATAATTGGCAGTCCACAAAATAGCTCACTGATAGCCGGAAATGCCGTCAGTAACTTATCAAACCCAATCAGCCAAATGACTCAGCAGCCCTTAGCTGCTGGACAAATTAAAGAACAAGGTAACCAGCGTATTTTAGAAACTGAGCAACAAATTAATAATACCACCGGCGAAACCCATCAACGGGAAGAAAATATCAATGAAGAGGTAAAGAATAAAATGATACAAATTCTCAATAAGATGATCGAATATAGCCAACAAACCGTATCCACCATCTCAGGTAATATTAGAGCTTAACGTTAGCACGTATTCAATGAACAATAACTAGACGAAATTTTTATGGTAATTTCAACAAATTCAACACCACACTCTGCTGCATGTTCTACTGAGATAAAACATAATGACTCTAGTCATCCAGTTATCGATGCTAATATTTCATTAAATAATAATATTACACCTATCTTACCAACAGAATTAACTATTTTACTGTCTGAGACAATCGAATATGATCTTAGCGATAATAACCAAAATGATGCATTACAAAACAAACAAAAAGCGTATCTTTTTGCCACACAAAGTGCACTCAACGATATAAAAAATGGCAATAAAGAGACAGAAAAGGGAACGCAAAATATAATATATGGAAGAATAACTAAAGATCAGGCACTAATAAAACAAGGTGAAGCATTAGTAGAACAAGGTAAGGCACTAACAGATCGCGGCCAAACTAACCTAGCTCGACTATTATATGATAAAAATCCCCCTCCTATTAGCAAAAGCTATTATCAGTCACGTAATGCGTTATTACCTACAGCAGAACAACTTACACAACAGCAGCAAACATTAACAGAAAATAATTATAATTCATTAATGGTAATGTTTAATGATATTAAACAGACTATTAGCGATGCCAATAAGAGTTATCTGCACTGTTACCGCGATATATTTAAAAATAGTATGGAAAAATTTCAGGAGATTAGCGGCTCACTTTCTGATGTCAGTAATTACGTCAGTGAAAGCTCAAAAGATAACTTTATTACTCTTAAGCAACAGAAAATGCTGGAGGATTTACAACAATTACACACTAAATTATCGCAAGAACCGACGGGGATCATTTATCAACAAGAAATTAAATTTATCAAACTAGCGGAAGGTGATTATCAAAAAGTTGGCGATAATAGCGGTGTGCGTTATACCGAAGCGCAAGCTTTGGCACTGATGCAAAGCTATCGCCAATCTTTTGAACAAAAAGTTACCGGCACTTTAATGGAAGCGCCCGATTTATCTCAAATCAATGCAGAAAGTTTAACGCAAGGTATTATAATTAAAATAAAAATTGATCCCAAACCATTAGCGCGTGTTATTCAAGTAGTGGAAAATTTGCAACAACCAACCACAGATAATCTTGAGATTTCCCAGGCGCGTTTCAATCTAATCAATACCGCGATTGATACGACTAAAAAAGATTATCAAGCCATGCTAGATGAGTTGTCACAACGTTACAATACGGCCACAATACTAACTATGATAACTTCGTTAAAATTTTAAGTAGTACCATCAATGCTATGCAAGATAGCGCCAAAAGCTTTTTACGTTAATCCCAGGTTCATCCTCATTTGAATAATAAAGAGTAGTATTTTATGACTACTCTTTTATGCGATCTATTTTTCAGATTATTATGCTAGTAATAGAACATCAGAGAATAGTTTTGTAGCTTATATTCATAATTTCTCTATAATTAGAGTGTTATAGTATATAGAACGTAAAGCATCGATAACATAATTAGGTTTTTATTTAGGTGCCTGGCAAAGGCTTTAATGAAAATTGAACATTTATCAGGCGATTATTTATAAAAATTTATTCATATTGGTTTATTAAGAATGCAACTATTTTGCCTAAAATTCTTTTCAGCCTTTACTCTATTTATTTCACTCACTAGTTGCTCGTCATCGACAACAGTAACAAAATTTCCATCAGCCAAAACGGCATCATCTTCGCCAACAGCGTTGGAAATTCTAAATCGTCATCAACCCACTACTGAAAAAACGACTGATTTAGTCGATCGTTTTGCTAGCCAAATTTTTACTGAAACAAATCCACAAGGGATGGCAATCGTGGTTATCGACAATGATCAGATAGTCACCCGTTATTATGGTGAAACGGCTCCAGGTAGCCGAAAAACCCCTGGCCCTGATTCATTGATCCGCATTGCTTCATTAACAAAATTAATGACCAGTGAAGTGATGATCAAATTAGAAGCGGATAAAAAATTACGCATTACTGATCCACTACAAAACTATAGCTATTTCGGTACTCATATCCCTATTTATAATGGCAAAGAACCAATTCGCTTATATCACCTGGCTAGTCATACCAGCGGTTTACCCAGGGAACAACCTGGCGGTAAAATCGGGCGAACGGTATTTGTTTGGCCAACCCAGACAAATCGTTGGGCATGGTTGAAAAAAGCAAAAATGAAGTGTTTACCTGGAACGAAAGCCGCCTATTCTAATCTGGCTTATGATCTACTAGCAGATGCTTTGGCAAAAGCAGCAGGAAAATCTTATAAACAACTTTTTGCCGAAAAAATAACCCTACCAAGCGAAATGTATGATACAACTTTTACCCCAACTACCCATCAATGTTCTCGCCTAATGGTCGGTTATAAATCCAGTCCATGTATTAGTACGTTAGCTGCCGCCGGCAGTGGAGGTGTTTATTCTACACCAGCTGATATGCAAAGATGGATGCAACAATTTCTGTCAACCCATCCCCAAGTTAGTAAAACAACCGCTCAACGTGAACAAGCGATCTATTTTGCTCGCGATATGCTTACCGACATAAAAGGGATGGACGTCGCTGGGCATGCCGATGGTATTGGCCTTGGATGGGTTTATATGAATCCACGAGATGGCATTCCCGGCATTTATCAAAAAACCGGTGGCGGTGGGGGTTTTAATACCTATATGACCATGATCCCACAACAACGTATCGGTATCTTTGCGGTGATTTCACGCAAAAAAGGCAGTAAATTTAGTCGCTTAACCCAAGGAATCAATGATTTAACCGCGGCACTTACCATCAACCACAATAATGATACTTTTCAGCCAACCAAACAAGATTTTGCGGTAAATCTGGTTAAAAAACTGCTAGAAAGCCCTGATCATGGTTAAGCCAAATAATAGGCAATAAATTTTTTTATCAGCATGGTAACGGATTAATAATAGAGCTAACCATACTGTAAAAGCGCATTATTGACGCCGCATTAATAATAAAATGCTAAATCCAAGAAATAGTACACTGGGTAACATTGCAGCGATTATTGGCGGAACACCATAGACTAAACCTAAATTACCAAAACCCTCATTGAGCAGATAAAAAATAAATCCGCCAGAAATACCGATCAATACTCTTACCCCCATTGCCACACTTCGCAGCGGCCCAAAAATAAATGATAGGGCCATTAACATCATGACGGCGACAGAAAGCGGTGATAGAATTTTCTTCCACATACTTAATTGATAGACTGACGCTTCTTGCCCACTCTCCTTAAGATATTTAACGTATTTATAAAGACCTCGTATTGGTAGCGAATCCGGTTCCAGAGAAACCACGCCCAATTTTTCTGGGTTTAGATTGATTTTCCAATCCATCAATAAACTCTGTGAGCCAGTAATATCCTTTTCATTGTTAATCAATGACTTATCTACTTGTGACAATTGCCATTGATGAGTATCAGTGTTATAGCGGCCTGAAGCAGCAAAAATAACCGCTTGCAGTTTCTTCTGTGCATCAAATTGATAGATGGAAACTTCTTTTATTTCATTTTTACCGATAACACGCTGAATATGAATAAAATCATTACCATCTTTAGCCCATAAACCACGATCTGTTACCATTAACGATCGACCAACAATTTTTTCCGCCCGATAGTTACGCGCCCACTGCTCTGCTGCAGGAGCAACCCATTCCCCAATAACCATCGTTAGGATCACTAAAGGGATCGCAGTCTTCATCACTGACATCGCAACCTGTAGGCGAGAAAAACCAGCAGCCTGCATCACCACCAATTCACTACGGGTTGCTAGAGTTCCCAAACCAAGTAATGCGCCTAACAGTGCCGCCATTGGAAAAAAGACTTCAATATCTCTGGGAACGGTTAATAAAGTAAAAATCCCTGCACTCCAGGTGGTATACTCACCATCACCCACTTTTCTTAATTGCTCAACAAATTTAATAATGCCCGATAATGAAATCAACATAAAAAGGGTCATTAGGATTGAAGAGAGAATAGTACGCCCAATATATTTATCTAATACACCAAACATTAGGCGGCTCCTTGATAGAACTTAGCACGTAGCCGACGCATCCAAACGGTATCCCAAATATTCAATATAAGCGCTAATAGCAGAAAAGCCGCATTAACTAACCACATTGTTATCGTAGGATCAATTTCACCTTTTTCTGCATTGGAGTGCAAAGTACTTTGTAATAGAAAGAAAATTAAATAAAGCAACATGGCCGGTAACATACTTAACACTCGACCCTGCCTGGGGTTAACTTCACTCAATGGCACAACCATCAAGGCCATAATCAGTACTGCCACCACCAATGTTAAACGCCAGTGAAATTCCGCTTTTGATTCAGCATCTGTGGCATGCCACAATTGCAACATATCCTTTTGCTCGATTTTATCGCCTGTAGCTGCCGTTTCTTTATGATCGATCACCGCCTGATAATCCTTAAAATCCGTTATGCGAAAATCGCGTAATAACGCAGTGCCTTCGTAGCGGGTTCCTTTGTCTAATACCACAATTTGATTACCGTTTTGATCCTCGCGGATACGGCCACTTTCGGCAATCACTACCGAAGGGCGTTGATTATTAACCGGACGTAATTGCGCCATAAAGACATCAGTAAAATTCTTGCCTTTTACCTCACTGATATAAAGAACAATATTTTGATCCTTGGTTGTTTTGAATCGCCCCTCAACCATATGAGTTAAACCAGGATTGGCTTGCGCATCCGCTAAAGCTTGTTCTTGATATTTTGCTGACCAGGGTAACATCCATGCTACATTGACTGCCGCAATCAGAGCGGTAAATAATGCCAGAATTAAGGCCGCTATTACTAATACCTTTTTACCCAAGCCACAGGCATGCATAACAGTAATTTCACTATCGATATAGAGTTTACTGTAAGTCATTAACAGTCCAAGAAACAGACTTAATGGCAAAATCAATTGTGCCATTTCAGGGATACCAAGCCCCAACAGAGGAAAAACTAAATCGGAAGGAATATTTCCCTGAACCGCTGAACTTAATATATTGATTGTTTTTTGACTAAAAAAAATTAAAATCAGGATAAAAAGTATTGCAACTTGACTTTTCAGCGTTTCCTTAACTAAATATCGAATTATAATCACACTAATTACACCTGTGGAAAACTTGTTTTTTGCAGCAAAATAGCTAACTTCATCGTATAGTTACAGTTACGTACAATATTTTGGTTTTCTTAATCGTTACAATGTATCATGATGATAAATGTAGCATTAACTATTGGAACACCAAACAGAATATGCTAAATCGTTATCTATTACTATCCGTAAACCATTGGGTTAGTTTAACATAAAGCAGCTATTTCATAAGGTAAATTTATACTGTTCGTTAATTTTAGCGATAGTATCAATCTTTGTCTTTAAAATTCAGGAGAATGCATGGAGTTTAGTGTAAAAAGCGGTAGCCCAGAGAAACAGCGTAGCGCCTGTATTATTGTTGGGGTATTTGAACCTCGCCGCTTATCCCCTATAGCCGAACAACTGGATACTATCAGTGACGGCTATATCAGTGCCTTACTACGCCGCGGAGAACTGGAAGGTAAAGTTGGCCAAACGCTATTACTGCACCATGTTCCTAATATATTATCTGAACGTATTCTGTTAGTTGGATGCGGTAAAGAACGTGAACTCGATGAGCGTCAATATAAACAGATTATCCAAAAAACAATTAATACCTTAAATGAAACCGGCTCAATGGAAGCTGTGTGCTTTCTAACAGAATTGCATGTAAAAAGCCGCAATAATTATTGGAAAGTTCGCCAAGCAGTGGAAACCGCCAAAGAAACGTTATATGTATTTAATCAACTCAAAAGTAATAAGAGCGAGCCACGACGACCCTTACGTAAAATCGTCTTTAATGTCCCAACACGCCGTGATTTAGCCAATGGCGAGCGCGCTATTTCACACGGCCTTGCTGTCTCAATAGGCATTAAGTCAGCAAAAGATCTGGCTAATATGCCGCCCAATATTTGCAATGCTGCCTATTTAGCTTCACAAGCTCGTCAGTTAGCTGACAATTATCAAAATCTTACCACCAAAGTAATTGGCGAAGAGCAGATGAAAGAGCTGGCAATGAATGCTTATTTAGCCGTTGGCCAAGGCTCACAAAATGAATCGCTAATGTCGATTATGGAATACAAAGGAAGCACCGATCCAGCGGCTAAACCGATTGTGTTAGTCGGTAAAGGATTAACTTTTGACTCTGGCGGGATTTCTATTAAACCATCCGATGGCATGGATGAAATGAAATATGATATGTGCGGAGCCGCAACTGTTTATGGCGTTATGCGCTTTGTTGCTGAACTAAAACTGCCGATTAACGTTATTGCCGTATTAGCGGGTTGTGAAAATATGCCGAGCGGTAAAGCTTATCGACCCGGTGATATTTTAACTACCATGTCAGGACAGACAGTAGAAGTCCTCAATACCGATGCGGAAGGAAGATTAGTTCTTTGTGACACACTAACTTATATAGAACGTTTTGATCCTGATGTGGTAATTGATGTTGCAACTTTAACCGGAGCCTGTATTATTGCACTTGGTAATCATTATAGTGGATTAATGTCAAATCATAATCCTTTAGCCCATGAATTACTTAGCGCCGCTAAGCAAACAGGCGATAAAGCATGGCAACTACCTCTGGCAGAAGAATTCTATGAGCAGTTAGAATCAAACTTTGCTGATCTTGCGAATATAGGAGGCCGTTCGGGTGGTGCAATTACCGCTGGCTGTTTCCTAGAGCGTTTTGCCACTAAATATCACTGGGCACATTTAGATATTGCAGGAACAGCTTGGCAATCTGGAAAAACAAAAGGAGCAACAGGCCGCCCTGTAGCATTACTTGCTCAATTTCTGTTAAATCGTGCTTATATAAACTGTGACGAAAAATCGCACCAGTGAATTTAATAATAGGGTATTGTAAGCAATACCCTTTTCCCATAACCGTAATGCGATGAAAAAAGCAACTTTCTATTTAATAGAGCAGCTATCTTCACAAGCAGAACTTGAAAGTCATGAATGGTTAGCCTGTCAGCTAGCAGCAGAAAACTGGCGGATGGGTAAACGTGTTTTAATTGCTTGTGAGGATCAAATACAAGCCGAAAAATTGGATGAAATACTTTGGCAAAGAGAACCTTATCAATTTGTCCCACATAATTTAGCCGGTGAAGGCCCTCGCTATGGCGCACCTGTTGAGCTTTGTTGGCCAACAAAACGGGGTAGCTCAGCAAGAGATATATTGATAAATCTACAATCAACATTTGCAGACTTTGCCACAACATTCCATGAAGTGATAGACTTTGTACCTACTGATGAACATTTGAAACAGTTGGCGCGTGAACGATACAAAACTTATCGCAACATGGGGTTTAATTTGATCATGGCAGCACCACCAACAACTTAATAAATAACGAAGCAAGATGGAAAAGAAACCCGCAAATCAAACTCAGTCTGAGCCATCGCTCGACAAAACTTATCAGCCAGCGGCAATTGAACAACCTTTATATGCACACTGGGAAAAGAATGGCTATTTTGCACCGCACGGTGATAACAGCAAACAGAGTTTTTGTATCGTGATCCCTCCACCAAATGTGACCGGTAACCTGCATATGGGGCATGCTTTTCAGCAAACAATCATGGACACCTTAATTCGCTACCAGCGCATGCAAGGAAAAAACACGCTTTGGCAAAGCGGCACAGATCACGCGGGGATCGCCACTCAGATGGTTGTTGAGCGCAAAATTAGCGCTGAAGAGAATAAAACTCGCCACGATTATGGCAGAGAAGCGTTTATTGAAAAAATTTGGCAATGGAAAGCCGAATCAGGCGGTAATATTTCTCAGCAAATGCGACGATTGGGTGATTCTGTTGATTGGCAACGTGAACGCTTTACGATGGATAAAGGTCTCTCCAAAGCAGTAAAAGAAGCATTTATCCGACTCTATCAAGATGATCTTATTTATCGCGGTAAACGATTAGTCAACTGGGATCCTAAACTGCATACCGCTATTTCCGATTTAGAAGTTGAAAATCGAGAAGTTAACGGTTTTATGTGGCATTTACGTTATCCCCTTGCTGATGGTGTAAAAACCACAGAAGGCCAAGATTACCTAGTTGTTGCAACTACTCGACCTGAAACCATGCTTGGTGATACGGGTGTGGCGGTTAATCCCGCCGATCCACGCTATAAGAATTTAATTGGCAAACAAATTTTATTACCCTTAGTTAATCGTCGTATTCCTATCGTCGGTGATGAACACGCCGATATGGAAAAAGGCACTGGCTGTGTGAAGATCACACCAGCGCACGATTTTAACGACTATGAAGTGGGTAAACGTCACCAGTTGCCCATGATCAATATTTTCGATTTCAATGGACATATCCGTCAACAAGCTGAAGTATTCGACAGCACCGGCAACCCTAGCACGATTTATACAGCGACAATCCCTGCATCCTACCAGGGAATGGAACGTTTTGCTGCCCGTAAAGCGATAGTAAACGAATTAGAAAAACTCGGATTATTAGTCGCCATAAAACCGCATCAACTTACCGTTCCTTATGGCGATCGTGGCGGCGTTGTTATTGAGCCAATGCTGACTGATCAATGGTATGTTCGTACCCTACCATTAGCAAAACAAGCCATTGCTGCGGTAAAAGAGGGTCGTATTCAGTTTGTTCCTAAACAGTATGAAAATATGTATTTTTCCTGGATGCAGGATATCCAAGATTGGTGTATTTCACGCCAATTATGGTGGGGGCATAGAATACCCGCTTGGTATGATGAATCCGGTAATGTCTATGTCGGTCATGACGAAGACGAAGTGCGTCGAGAGAACAATCTCAGCGCTGATATTAGTTTACATCAGGATGAAGATGTATTAGATACTTGGTTCTCTTCTGGTCTTTGGACCTTCTCAACATTAGGTTGGCCAGAAAATAGCGAAGCGTTAAAAACGTTCCATCCAACAGATGTGTTGGTCAGTGGTTTTGATATTATCTTTTTCTGGATAGCCCGCATGATCATGCTGACAATGTATTTCATCAAAGATGAAAATGGTCAAGGGCAAATTCCTTTTAAAACCGTCTATATGACAGGCCTGATCCGTGATGAAGAAGGGCAAAAAATATCAAAATCCAAAGGCAATGTCATCGATCCGCTTGATATGATCGATGGTATCTCCTTGGAGGATCTAGTGACGAAACGGACGGGCAATATGATGCAGCCCCATTTAGCCGAAAAAATTGCTAAACGTACGCGCAAAGAATATCCACAGGGCATTAAAGCGCATGGTACCGACGCTTTACGCTTTACGCTGGCAGCATTAGCATCGACCGGGCGAGACATCAATTGGGATATGAAACGCCTGACTGGTTACCGCAATTTCTGTAATAAACTGTGGAATGCGAGTCGTTATGTCTTGATGAATACTGAAGGACAAGATTGTGGTCAGCAGGGTGGAGAAATGATTTTTTCGCTGGCTGATCGCTGGATCATGGCAGAATTTAACCAAACGGTAAAACTGTACCGTGAAGCACTGGATTCTTATCGCTTTGATATCGCCGCCAATATTTTGTATGAATTTACCTGGAACCAATTTTGCGATTGGTATTTAGAACTGTCTAAACCCGCGATTCATAAGGGAAATGAAGCAGAAATTCGTGCAACACGTTATACCTTGATTGAAATACTGGAAAGCTTATTACGACTGGCACATCCTATTATTCCATTTATTACCGAGACCATTTGGCAACGGGTGAAAGTGGTTAAGGGCATCCAACAAGACACCATCATGTTACAGCCTTTTCCAATCTTTGCAGCCGACAAGGTTGATGAAGCAGCACGCCATGATTTGGAATGGATCAAAGAACTCATTATCGCTATACGAAACATTCGGGCAGAAATGAATATTTCACCCGCTAAGTCATTAGATCTGCTATTACGCGGCACTAACCATGCAACAAAACGACGTGTGACAGAAAATCTGAATTTTATTCAAGCGATGGCTCGTCTTAGCGCTATTACTGTTTTGGATGAACTGCAACCAACCCCCCTTGCTGTGACTAAACTGATAGATGGCGCTGAAGTGTTGATCCCAATGGCAGATTTAGTCGATAAAGATGCCGAATTAGCGCGGCTAGATAAAGAGCTGCATAAATTGACCAAAGAGATAGCAGCAATTGAAAACAAATTAGCTAATGATAGCTTTGTCAGCCGAGCACCTGCTGCTGTTGTTGAAAAAGAGCGTGAACGCCTAGCGGTTCATTTAGCAGCAAAACAAAAACTGACTAATCAAAAAGTCACTATTAGCTCACTTTGAATAAGCAACAGCACTGCTATTTTGTGCAGCAGTGCTGTTGACTCACAAACTTACTCTAACCAGTATTTACTCAGCTTAATCCGCTTTATCAACTGATTGATAATCGCGGTTCTTTTCATTCTAAAAATATGATTCTAATGTAATGCCTTAGGTTCTACGGGCTTTTCTTCCGCATCATCATAATTAGGGTCTTCAAAGAATGTCCCCCAACCATCGTAGTTAATGCCAATTTTTTCCGTTAACACCATCAATTGCACAACTTGCTTATTAATTAATTCTGCATCAAGCGCACTATCCCGATAGACATCACAACACATCAATACCGTACCATCTTCAATTTCTAGCTCTTCAGCATCGTGTACTTCATAACCTAATTTAAATGCCACTATTGCCGCTTTTTCCAATAATTTAAAATCTTTGGCCGAAAAGTGATGTTCTATTTCATACAGAGCATTCGGATCACTACCATCTTCCAATAATTCTTCAATAATTGAATGTGTTTCTGCTCGCTGCTCTGCGACTGCTTTTTTTTCTAGTAACAAATTTTCTGTGGAAATTTGCTGTTCTGATAAGGCTTTTTTAAACGACATCAACTCTTCAGCTGAAAGGTAATGCTCTATTTCATAAAACACATTAGGATCACTGCTATCCGTCGCTACATTTTCAACATCCAAACGGGTATCTTCCTGCTGCTCTCCTAGTACTTTTTTATTAACCATGTCGCGCTCCCTCTGTATTAATATGACAGTAACTTTTGCATTCTCCCATAGCCAACGAAGGAGAGCTACTATTACAACAAAGAAATTTATATCCGGATTGATTTGGATTTTTTATGATCATGCTTTGAATATGACTTAAATATAAAAAAATGAATAAAATTACAGAGTTATGTTTAATCAATAGTAACCTGTTTATAATTATTTGAGTGAATATCTCCAAAAAAAGGTTGATTAATAAAATTGTTTCTGATGAATAAATAACCGAAAACAAGCCATAAACCAAATTATTAACAACTAAGCATTATTAGCTAATTTTGCCAAAATATGCCTCAATACGATTAGCAAAAATTATTTTGTTTGGCTGCAAAAAATTTCATCTGAATTCAATGCATTATATTTTTAAAAAATTTTATCAATTTTCTTTCCGCGATCACTTGCTATACTGACAGAGCGGCGTATAATGCGCCAAAATTTTTGTGGGAGAAAAAATGCATAACCAATGCTTAAAAGAATTAATATATGCATTGCTGCCAATGGGCTATTTAGTTATTGCATTTCCTCCTCGGCCAACCCTATTTATTCAAGCCCCTCAATGAGGGGCTTTTTTTTGGCATAACAATTAGACATGGCATAAAGAAAGGAGGAACAACACGATGGTTAATCCGTTGTATCTTCGAGACATAATCTCGATAAATGATTTAAAACGTGAAGATCTACTCGCTGTACTTGAAGTTGCTAGGTCACTAAAACATTACCCCCAACCGGAGCTACTAAAACATAAAGTGATTGCCAGTTGTTTCTTTGAAGCCTCCACCCGTACACGCCTTTCTTTCGAAACCGCTATTCACCGCTTAGGGGCTTCTGTGGTGGGGTTTTCCGATAGCAATAATACTTCGTTAGGAAAAAAAGGCGAAACCCTGGCAGATACGATATCGGTTATTAGCCAATATGTTGATGCCATTGTTATCCGCCATCCACAAGAAGGCGCATCACGTTTAGCAGCTCAGTTTGCAGGTAAAATCCCGGTCATCAACGCCGGTGATGGAGCCAATCAACATCCTACACAGACACTACTCGATCTGTTCACCATTCAAGAGAGCCAAGGCAGTTTAAATAATTTACATATTGCGATGGTTGGCGATCTGAAATATGGCCGAACCGTTCATTCATTAACCCAAGCATTATCGAAATTTGACAATAATCATTTCTATTTTATTGCGCCGGAAGCTTTAGCCATGCCAGCCCATATCCTACATCTGTTAGAAGAAAAAGGGATAACTTATAGCTTACATGACAACATAGAAGCGGCGTTGCCAAAACTGGACATTCTGTATATAACACGAGTGCAAAAAGAGCGTTTAGATCCTTCGGAATATGCCAATGTTAAAGCCCAATTTATTTTAACCAGTCATGAACTAACCAGCGCTAAACCTGGCATGAAAGTTTTACATCCTTTACCACGTATTGATGAAATTACCACTGATGTTGATAAAACATCTCATGCTTACTATTTTCAGCAAGCGGGTAATGGTATCTATGCACGACAAGCACTTTTAGCGTTGATACTAAACAAAACTATTAATTTCTGAGGCATTCTATTATGGCAAATAACCACAAATTACAAGTGGAAGCAATTAGCTGTGGCACTGTTATCGACCATATTCCTGCCCAAATGGGTTTTAAGTTACTTTCACTGTTTAAATTAACGCAAACGGATCAGCGTATTACTATTGGTTTAAATTTACCTTCTAATCACTTAGGTAAAAAAGATTTGATTAAAATTGAAAATACCTTTCTCACACCTGAACAAGCAAACGAACTGGCTATGTATGCTCCCCATGCAACTGTTAATTGTATTAAAGACTATAAAGTGGAAAAAAAACTATCAATTAGTTTACCTGAACAAATTGATGCGGTTTTGATCTGCCCTAACAGTAATTGCATTAGCCATAATGAGCCCGTTAGTAGCAGTTTTAACGTTAAACAGCTGCATAATGAAGTCATTCTGACATGCAAATATTGTGAAAAAACCTTTGATCGACATGCGGTAATTAATAATATGTAATGCGGTATTATATAACACCCATTCATGTCGACCACTAAGATAGTGGTGCTAGTAAATTGATGATCAACTTTTAGACTACAAGGTAAAGAACAACTTATGTCCTACGAAATTAAAACTGAAAACGCGCCAGCAGCTATCGGCCCTTATGTACAAGGTGTTGATCTTGGCAACATAATTATTACATCCGGCCAAATTCCAGTTGATCCGAAAACCGGTGAAATAGCGGCGGACATAATTGCTCAAACAACGCAATCTCTGGAAAACATTCAGGCTATTGTAGAAAAAGCAGGGCTCAATGTAGCTAATATTGTTAAAACTACCGTTTTTGTTAAAGATCTGAATGATTTTGCGAGTGTAAATGCGACTTATGAAGCTTTTTTTAACAAACATAATGCGCCTTATCCTGCTCGTTCTTGCGTCGAAGTTGCTCGCTTACCCAAAGATGTTTGCATAGAAATTGAAGCGATAGCTATTCGCAAATAAATTTCACTCACTTTGGTATTATGGCTAATGAAACTTAGTGATTGCTAGGGAGTTAACCATTTACTTAACGAAAATCTTTATAGAAACTTTTTCTATAAAGATTTTTAAATAATTAGCTACGTAAACCTCGCTGTTGTTATTAACATTTAGCTAAAAAACAAACAACATCCAATTTCTTTGTTTTAGATCAATAAAAGTCCTGCTAAATAAACCTCAGATACTATATATTGTGCTTTAATATATAGTAAAGCACTATATATAGAATTTATAGACAGGTCTATCCACAAATTAATACTGCATTATTTATTGTGATTAAATTGTGGATAACTATTGGAGGAGCCTATTGTGAAAACAGTAGTTATTAAACGCGATGGTTGTCAGGTTCTTTTTGATAAAAATCGGATCAAAGAAGCCGTCATGCGTGCAGCCACTGGGATTTGCGATGATCAATATTGTGCAGTTGTCGCCTCAGTCGTCGAACAACAATTAGGCAACCGCCAAACCGTTGATATTCATGAAATCCAAGATGCGGTTGAAAATCAACTGATGGCCGGTCGTTATAAAGATCTGGCCAGAAATTACATTGCATATCGCCATGAACGGGATATTGCCAGAGAACAACGTAGTCGCCTCACTCACGAAATTCGCGGCTTGATTGAGCAAAGTAATGTTTCATTACTCAATGAGAATGCAAATAAAGACAGTAAGGTTATTCCCACTCAACGCGATTTATTAGCCGGCATTGTTGCTAAGCATTATGCAAAACAACATATTTTACCGCGTGATGTTGTTATCGCACATGAACGTGGTGAAATTCACTATCATGATCTTGATTACTCACCTTTTTTTCCAATGTTTAACTGTATGCTAATCGATTTGCAAGGGATGTTAACCAAAGGTTTTAAAATGGGTAATGCTGAAATCGAGCCACCAAAATCGATTTCAACCGCTACCGCCGTGACGGCACAAATTATTGCCCAAGTGGCCAGTCATATTTATGGCGGTACAACCATTAATCGTATCGATGAAGTACTGGCGCCATTTGTTGAAGCGAGCTATAAAAAACACTTAAAAATTGCCAAAGAATGGCAAATTGCCGACCAATTGGACTACGCTGAGAGCAGAACAGAAAAAGAGTGTTATGACGCTTTTCAATCACTGGAATATGAAGTCAACACACTGCACACCGCAAATGGACAAACCCCTTTTGTTACTTTTGGCTTTGGCTTAGGAACTTCAAAAGAGTCGCGATTGATCCAAAAATCGATCTTACAAAATCGTTTAGCTGGACTCGGTAAAAATCGTAAAACCGCGGTATTTCCAAAATTAGTTTTTGCTATCCGTAAGGGGATCAATCACCAATACGGCGATCCAAATTACGATATTAAACAACTGGCACTAGAGTGTGCCAGTAAACGGATGTACCCAGATATTCTTAACTATGATCAAGTGGTCAATGTTACAGGCTCCTTCAAAACACCAATGGGTTGTCGTAGTTTTTTAGGCGTTTATGAAGAGCAAGGGCAAGCTATCCATGAAGGACGTAATAATCTTGGTGTGATCAGTATTAACTTGCCTCGAATAGCCATTGAGGCTAAAAGTAACGAACAGCAATTTTACCAAATCCTAGATAGCAGATTGGCAATTACCAAAAAAGCGCTGATGACGCGTATCGCCAGACTAGAAAATGTCAAAGCGCGTGTCGCCCCTATTCTCTATATGGAGGGTGCCTGTGGCGTTCGTTTACAAGCGGAAGACAATATTGCTGAAATATTTAAACGTGGTCGTGCATCGATTTCTTTAGGTTATATCGGTCTGCATGAAACAATCAATGCACTTTATGGCACGCAAAAACACGTTTTTGATGATGAGACTCTGCGGCAAAAAGCCTATCAGATCATTAAACAACTGCGTACAGCGACAGATCGCTGGAAAGCTGAGACTGGTTATGGATTTAGCTTATATAGTACTCCCAGTGAAAATTTATGTGACCGATTTTGTCGCTTAGATGTGGCTGAATTTGGCTTAATCGAGGGTGTTACTGATAAAGGATACTATACCAATAGTTTTCATCTGGATGTTGAAAAACAGGTCAATCCTTACGATAAAATTGACTTTGAAGCACCTTACCCGGCTTTAGCAAGTGGTGGCTTTATCTGCTACGGTGAATATCCAAATTTACAACATAACTTGAAAGCATTAGAAGATGTCTGGGATTATAGCTATCATCATATCCCCTATTATGGTACCAATACCCCAATTGACGAATGTTATGAATGTGGGTTTGCCGGCGAATTCGCTTGTACCAGTAAAGGATTTGTCTGCCCATCTTGCGATAATCATGATCCAACCCGCGTTTCGGTTATTCGCCGTGTTTGTGGTTATCTGGGCAGCCCCGATGCCAGACCCTTCAATAGCGGTAAACAAGAAGAAGTTAAACGACGCGTTAAACATATGAAAAATGGTCAACTTGGATAACATTATGAATTATCATCGATATTACCCGGTTGATGTGGTTAATGGCACAGGAACACGTTGTACGTTATTTGTCGCGGGTTGTCTCCATCAATGTAAAGGTTGTTACAATAAAAGCACCTGGAAAATTGACTCTGGTAAACCGTTTACCCAAGTAATAGAAAATCAAATTATCACTGATCTACAAGACCAAAGGATCGTCCGTCAGGGACTTTCCCTTTCTGGCGGCGACCCGTTGCATCCACAAAATGTAGCAGCAATTTTACAGTTGGTTAAACGCATCAAACTTGAATGCCCCGATAAAGATATTTGGCTGTGGACCGGTTATACCCTTGACCAATTAACCGCCAATCAACGCGCCGTCGTTAACTATCTTGATGTAATAGTTGATGGGAAATTTATTCAAGCGCTTCATGAACCCAATCTATTATGGCGAGGTAGTCATAACCAAGTGATCCATAAATTAGCTTAACTGTCACGATGCCAAATCAGTTTGGTGCCAAAACCTAGCTTATTATTGACCATTTTGATCTGTTGTAAAGATAATTGCCAGATAGGGATACTGGCCGCCATAGCGACCGGAAAGCGCCGATGATAATTTTGCCGAGCTTGCTGTTCTTGTTTGCCAGTCAGGGAATGGACTTTACCAGTAAATTGTATCCCTTGGATCTTGGCTACTGCTTTGCTTTGACAACAAATAGTGCCAGCGACAATCGGGTTTTTAAGCATCAATTGGCCATGGCGAGTAGTGGTTTCGGTCAGAAAATATAACGACATCGTTTGGGCGTTAAAAGTATAAAAACAGATGGCCGGCCAACTATCGGATTGAAAAGAGGTAAATAGCGAAAAAACATGCTGACGTGAAAGGTATTGTTGCATAATAGCCAATGAGGGTTGAGCAGCAAACATAGTGGATAATCTCTCTCCTTAAGTAAAAACACGCTGAAAAATAATTCTTCAGCGTGTTTTTATCAAAAATCAAAGCTGCCATCATCCGATAATTTATACTACCAATTATCTATAAACTGGCGCAGTAACTTGACTGTTACCATAGATTCTAGCATTAGCTTGTACTTTATTTTGTGTATAAGCTAAAAAGGTAACATGATAACTAGTTGCCCCTTCTTTGGCAGCTTTTTCAGCTAACTGTTCAACGGCACTAGTAGGCGTTTCTCCCGTAACTACAGAGACAATTCCCATTGGTTGTTGAGCAGGGAATTCTACTACTTCTTTTGCCTGATCAGCCATTGCACCAAATGACAACGCACCTAAAACCAAAATTAAAGCAACTGGTAATTTTTTCATCATAAACTCCTTAATTGATTATTATCATTCAGAAATATTATTGGTTATTCCTGTGATATAGATCATAGTATAGGCACTAGTTAAAATTTTGGATTAGTTTTTTTTGTTGCTGTCTTTCAAAAAAAATGAATAACATATAAAAATAATTGTTTTAACTTGGTTAAAATAGCGTTTACACACCTTATAGGACTTATTGTCACGACAAAATCGGTATAGAAAAATAACTTATTTTTTCTGTTAAATTAACTAAAAATCTAATTGAATCAACATAATATGACGAAAAAGCCTTGGTCAATTTATCTGATCAGAAATGGACAAAATGCGCTTTATACTGGCATCAGCACGGATATCGCGCGCCGCTTGCAACAACATCATTTAGGCAAAGGCGCTAAAGCGTTAAGAGGTAAATCGCCTCTTTTATTAGTATACCAATGCCAACTAGATAGCCATTCAGACGCATTGTCGTTAGAATATCAAATAAAACAATTGTCCAAAGTACAAAAAGAGCAACTTGTCGCAGACCAACCTTTAGATCTGGCTGGCTATCTTGCTAAATTAGCAATCATCAAAATAAGATGAAAAATTAACTCGTCCTGCATAATCGGCTAAATTACCATTCTCTAACGCATAAACTTGAAAATAGGCTTCCATTCCAGACCATTTACATGTAAGTCCATGCTGCTGAGCCAGCGTAAAACCAAAACGACGGTAATAATTCGGATCACCAACCACCACTACCGCTTTATAACCAAATTCGTTTAGACTATCTAAGCCGTCATAAACCAATTTTGCGCCAATACCTTGTCGCTGATAAGCGCTAGCAACAGCTAATGGTGCTAATCCCACCCATTGACATTCCTTATCACCGTTGACATCGACTAAGGTAAAGCCGATATAACCAATAATTTGTCCTTTATCATCAGTCGCCACCATTTCCAATACAAATAAACCGTCCTGACGCAATTTTTGCACTAAATCAGCCTCAGCACCGGTGGGAAATGATTGGCGTAATAATTGATCAATGCCTGGCGCATCAACAGGAATTTCAACGCGAATTAGCATGATAATGCACGCTCTTTATAATCAATATTTTCATTTTGGACTAGTTTAATCAAATCAGCGAATTGCAATAAACCAAAGCGTAAAATGGCAGGCATGGTCTCTAATTCAAAGGCACCCAATAGATTTTTTACATATAGACGAACGTAGCACGCTACGCGTGAGCGGCGCAGCGGTGCTGCTTCGGGGATGTTAATGAGTTGAGTACTGTTTTATACTCTGCAGTAGGTTAATTTTTTTCAGGGATTCATCTCGATGGCTCGCAATAAATCTCCCAGAAAGCGTAAACCGGTTAAATCAGGCAGGCTGCCCGTCACTTCACGTGCCACAGCGCCTGTTTATCCGAAACGTTTTATGATCTCTCTCCCACCCGAAAATGATGATGACAGACCGCCTGAATTTTTTTATGACACCCTAAAAGAAGCCATACGCCACTGCGTCCGACTCGGCCCCCAATTTTTTCTCGACACG
>NZ_AUCC01000024.1 GCF_000429565.1 Arsenophonus nasoniae DSM 15247 | reverse complement strand
GAGAAGAAGCAAACCTGTTTTTCAATGTGATTGCCAAGCGTTATGAGCATGGCAGTGTCATATTGACGAGTAACCTATCATTTGGGCAATGGCCAAGTGCTTTTGCTGATGACGCAACATTAACTGCCGCTATGCTTGATCGTTTACTTCATCATTCGCATGTACTGCAATTAAGCGGTGAAAGCTACCGATTGAAAGATAAGCGGCGCTCAGGAGCAATAACTGAGTAAAACAGTGGATCAATTTTGATTGATCGGATTTAGATAAAAAGTGGATCAGTTTTCGGTGATCGTTGACAACAGGAGAATATTGGCCCGGCAGATTATCAGTTAGATACCCTTTTTCAACATCATTTTAAATTATTTATGGCAAACTATTGTTTTCATCAACAGCAAGCTAAATTTGCCAAATTATTGGCTACTTTAGAATTAGGTGAATTCCAGTCCACTTTTCAAACTGCGATAACGCAAGGTTTTTCTAAAAAAAAGTTAATCGATTTTTCCAGTCAGAATAAACTGACAGACATATTCAACAATAAGCTTGAGCCATATACGGAAAGTGGCGTAACCGGTTATCGCTTAACCGCTGATTACACGCAACAATTGCTGCAAGCTTATAATTTATCTACTGCGGATAAAACCACTCAGGCGCAAACCTTATTAAGCTTGGCCGCTGTTTTTAGCAAATATTCTTCTAGTGCCATATTTGGTACGGAAACTGAGTCACCGAATGTATTAAGGTCTTTTGCTTTTGCTCTTATGACGCAGGCCTATCAATTGGCACCGCAAACATTTGCTTCGAAAAAACAGTATAAAGACTGGGGCGACCGATTGCTGGGCTACAATAACGCATTTAGTTGTACGGCGGTGTTATCAACTATTATGGTAGAGCATATCAAACAACATTTTCCAACCACCTTAACAGGAATTATGCCGCCGGCCTGGAGTTAGTCGCGCTGATTTTATTGCCTTAAACTTAATCGATGATGCGTCTCTGATTGCTGGTTATTAGGGACGTTAATTCTATTGCGTTCGTTCACAAATTTGTCTAGTAGATAAACAACATAATTGGCTGAAAATAGTTTTTATGTTAGATAAAATAGATAATTAATAGCAAAAAATGGCAAAAATAATCATTAATTGTCGTTAAATAGCGGTTTTGTGCAATCATATTCCATCAATCACTCATATATTACCCGCTCTAATTATAAATCAATCAAGGAGTGATTATGCACGTTTCCCCTTCTAAGGGCGCCAATTCTGTCTTTCGCTCAATGGATACAGCCTCAGAGCCACTTTCTGATTTAGCCATTTTAAGGCAAGCCATCCCAGATGATTGTAGTGTTGATGACAAAAGGGATTTACAACAGCAAAAGCGCGATATTTTGGATAAATTAATTAAGCAACGTCAGGTTGGTGCTGAGCTGGATTTGAGGGAAATTGAACTAAAAGAACTTGATTTAACTAGTGTCAATTTACGGTCTGTTAATTTAGAGCGGGCTAAATTGCAAAAAGCGAATTTAGCCAAAGCCTGTTTAAGTGAGGCCAATCTGCAAATAGCTAATTTGTCAGATGCCACATTAAAATATGCTAGATTGGCTAATGCCAATCTTGATTATACTAATCTCACTAATGCTAAATTAAATATGGCAACATTGAGCCATGCTCAGTTACATAGGAGTAAGCTAATAAAGGCGGATCTCAGTTATGCGAATTTGAATCACGCTGAGCTGAATATTGTTGAACTACACGAAGCAATTTTGAATAATACTAAGTTAATGAATGCAAATTTACAGCAAGTACTATTTTTTAAGGCTGAACTGCAACAGGCTAATTTTAGTAATTCTAATCTGCAATCCAGTGTTTTTATCGAGGCCAATCTGTCAGATGCTAATTTGAGTAATACTAAACTATATTTTGTTAATTTTACTAAAGCTAAGTTAAATGGTGCTAACCTAAAGGATGCTAATTTTCTTGGTGCTAATTTAAATGGTGCCGATTTAACGGGCGCTAATTTAGCCGGGGCAAAGCTAACTGAGATCGCTTTACCTGATTGGAGCAATGGTGATTGTTTAGATCGTTATCTAAACCATATCAATAATAACTCTAGTTTACTGACAACTATCGACAGTATTGATGCTAAATATCATGACCAGAAAATAGCCCTGGTTCACCAACTAATTGATTCATTAAACAAATGCCTTACAAAAGTTTCACTATCATCGGTGGTAGATCCCTTATTAGATACATTAGCGAAAGCGCCCTATAACCAGGATCTGAAAATCATCAACTGGCTTAATAATAAAATCTTGCCACTCTATTTGGCTAAGTATGATACCAGCATGATGCCAGTACCCGCAGACCCTATTTTGGCAACCTTATTGACTTACATTGAAAACAAGCCAGAGCTGATGTTTAGCTATAATGGGGCCTTTATTCAGTTGATTTCACAAGCGATGGCGGGTGATAGTTGCCATAAAGAGCAGGCAAAAACGCTATATAATCATTATCTGCAAGATAACCGTGTTGAACCTTATACCAAGAACCTTAATTTTGCTAATTATGCCGGCCATGCTGATTGGTCTGATAACGAAGCTAATAATTTTATTCTGCTTTCTGCCGAACAAAATAGTCATTATGCCATGATGATATCACCAGATCGATTACGCAGTATGTTAGATGTTGAGACAAAAAGTAATATGATCTGGAATGGTTTTTATCTGTTTCAGGGCGGAGAGGTTATTCCAACTGAACGGCAAGATTTTTCATTAACCGATCTTTTTAATCATCATTTTAAAATATTTGCATCGAATTACCAATTTCATCAACAGCAAGCTAAATTTGGCACATTATTGGCTACTTTAGAATTAGGTGAATTCCTGTCCACTTTTCAAACTGCGATAACGCAAGGTTTTTCTGAAAAAAAGTTAATCGATTTTTCCAGTCAGAATAAACTGACAGACATATTTAACAATAAGCTTGAGCCATATACGGAAAATGGCGTAACCGGTTATCGCTTAACCGCTGATTACACGCAACAATTGCTGCAAGCTTATAATTTATCCACTGCGGATAAAACCACTCAGGCGCAAACCTTATTAAGCTTGGCCGCCGTTTTTAGCAAATATTCTTCTAGTGCCATATTTGGTACGGAAACTGAGTCACCGAATGTATTAAGGTCTTTTGCTTTTGCTCTAATGGCGCAGGCCTATCAATTGGCACCGCAAATATTTGCTTCGAAAGAACAGTATAAAGACTGGGGCGACCGATTGCTGGGCTACAATAACGCATTTAGTTGTACGGCGGTGTTATCAACTATTATGATTGAACATTTAAAAGCCCATTTCCCAAGCACATTGGCTGGTATTATGCCGCCGGCCTGGAGTTAATACTGGCATTTTTATCGTGAAATAATCAGTTTTTTATCAAAAGTATCCGTCTTATGACGAATACTTTTTTGTTTAATTAACGATGATGTTATTAACGACTTAATGCATTTTTCTTAGGGTTATGAGTATCAGAGTTGGATTTGTCTAGTTGCTAATTTGACCATCCTTTATAAGCCAAGGGTAAAAAGCCAATCAAAATAGCTAATACTGCTACGGCACTGACATAATAAGCGGGCGCCAGCTGAGACTGTTGTAGCCAGAAACCAGTAATAATTGGCGTTAAGCCACCAAAAATCGCATAGGCGATATTATAAGCAAAAGACAGGCCGGAATAGCGGATTGCGGGTGGAAAGGCTCTGGTAGCCACAATCGGTGTTAGAACCACTGCGCCGACAAACAGTCCCATAATACCATAATAACTACTTAACGCTAAAAATGAGAGGGTGGGTGATAATATATAATAAAAATAGCTAGTTGAAATGATAAGCCCGCTGTAGGCAATGAGCATCGTGATACGTGAACCAATTTTATCACTTAAGTAACCCCAAAAAATACAGCCAACGGTTAACATTAATACCGCAATGCAATTAGCTTGCAAGGCGCTATTCCGATCAATATGGTAGATGCCGCGTAAAATAACGTCAGGCGTCATTAAAATGATCACGATAATAGCGGTAGATAAAGACCAGGTTAACCCAGCGGTGATCAAACAGGCCTGCTTATGTGAAGTTAAAACCGTCTTGATCGGTAACTCATTACTAAGCGCTTTTTGTGCCGCTAACTCTTTGAATATCGGAGTTTCCTGTAAAAAACGGCGCAGATAGACAGAAATTAAGCCAAATAAACCACCGAGAATAAATGGGATACGCCAGGCAAAGTCAATAATTTGTTGTTCGCTAAAGTGATATTCAATGCTAATGGCAATCATAGAGCCAAGTAAAATACCGCCGGTAATACCCGAAGTCAGTATGCCAATACCTAAACCATAACGCTGTTTTGGTGTGTGTTCAGCGATAAATACCCAGGCGCCGGGCATTTCCCCACCAATTGCTGCCCCCTGCATAATACGCATTAATAGTAATAGCAATGGAGCGGCACTACCAATTGTTGCATAAGTGGGTAGGGATCCGATGACTAAAGTAGGCAGTGCCATCATAAATATACTCAGGCTGAACATGCGTTTACGACCGATTTTATCGCCATAATGCGCCATAATAATGCCACCTAACGGACGAGCCAAATAACCGGCGGCAAATAACCCAAGCGTTGCCATCAGCGCGAGAAATTGATTGCCACTCGGAAAAAAAAGTTGCGAGATGATCTTGGCGTAAAAGACAAAAATAACAAAGTCATAAAACTCAAGTGTGCCACCTAACGAAGATAGACCCAGTGTTTTATAATCTTGTTGATTTAATGGCCTGGCAACAGGCTGGCTTTGCATGTTGGTTAGCGATGGCATGTTTTATCCTTTTTATTTTATTAATTGGAAAATAGTGTATGAGTATGCGGGATAAATTATTCTAACAATTGGTGCAATTTGTTGATTGTTTTTTATTTTTCAATCATAAAAGATTAAAGTAATAATGATATTTCATTTAACTGAAATCGTTATCCGTTTATCATCTGGAAGTTATAATCATAATCTTCTATTTATCGCGGTTGTCTATATAAACATCAATAGCGGATTTTATAATATCTTACTTTGAACGAGCTTTAAATGGGCTAAATATTAGGTTATTAGTTTTTAATTAAATGGATAACTAGCAAAATCAAGGATGGAATTTAAATAAGAATGCATTTTATTTTAGTAATATAAATAGATTAAATTGTTATATTTGAATTCATACATAGAGAAAAATTTGCTTACTAATTTAAATAAAAAAGATGTTTAAGTAAGTTAGGTTGCAAGGCGCTATTCTAATATTACAGTAATAGATTAGCGCTAGCGTTTCAAATTAGAAAAAGAGTTGCTAAGCCTAAGAAAATAAAGAAGCCGCCGGTATCAGTTATTGCGGTTATCATCACACTTGAGCCAATGGCCGGATCTCGATTCAGTTTTACCATAATTAATGGGATAATAACACCCATTAATGCGGCCATCATTAAGTTCAGTATCATGGCTAACGTCATCACTGCACCCATCTCTAGGTTACCATAAAGTAAATAGGTGACGATGCCCATTATTCCGCCCCAGACAATGCCATTAATTAAGGCCACCCCTAGCTCTCTCAGTAAGAGAAATGAGAAATTACCAGTCTGGATCTGATGTAAGGCAATCGCCCGCACAATCATGGTAATAGTTTGATTGCCAGTATTGCCACCAATGCCGGCTACAATCGGCATTAATGTTGCCAGTGCGACCAGTTGTGAAATGGTATTTTCAAAAACGCCAATTACTCGAGAGGCGATAAAAGCGGTGCATAGGTTAATGGCAAGCCACGTCCAGCGAGTTTTTACCGCTTGCCCAACGGGCGCAAAAACATCTTCTGCTGGACTTAATCCCCCCATTCGCCGAATATTACTATCACTCTCTTCATTAAGATTATCAACTATATCTTCAACGGTTAACCGTCCCATTAATAACCCATTATTATCAACCACAGCAGCAGAGATCAAGTCGTATCGTTCAAAAGCACTCGCGGCATCTTCCGCTTTTTCGTCGGGTAAGAAGCTTACTGTGGCGGTTTTCATCACATCAGCCACGGTTTTTGTTGGTAATGCGGTTAAAATTGTTGTTAAGGGTAATTCCCCTTGTAAGCGATTTTGCATATCAACAATAAAAATTTTATCGGTTGCTTCAGGAATATTGCCTCGTTGCCGGAGATAGCGTTGAACAGTTTTCAGGCTAACGTTAGGTCTAACGGTAATAAATTCAAAATCCATCATTTGGCCAACGCTATCTTTTGGATATTGCAAAACTTCTCGGATCTGATTACGTAGACTGGGATCAAGATAAGTTAATAACCGACGCATTGTATCGCGAGGCAAATGTTCGGCGATATAGGCTTGTTCATCAACATGTAGATTAGCAACAGCACGTAGCAATTCTCTATCCGACATGTTTTTTAGTAAACTTTCCCAGACTGAGGTTGAAGCCTCAACTAATACCTGGCCGCGTATATTATTATCAATTAAATACCATAACGATGAGCGTTCATCATAAGGTAACATTTCTAATAGATCAGCAATATCTGCTGCATGTAAGGCATTCAACAGTGATTTAAATTGGATGATTTTTTGATCATGTTTTACGATTGATGAGCTTTGCTGTTTGTTATGTTGCGTGGCTAATATTTTAATTGTCTCTTCATTTTCCATAAAAAGCGTTAAAATATCTTGCCTAATTTGGGCCAGCTTTTGGGAATGCGGATTAATAAGTGAGGTAATATTTGATGAAAAGGCTGGTTGAGACATGGTTATCCTTAAATAATAATAGTCGTAACCTATTATCAGGTATTATCATTTATAAGACTTTTGATTAAATGCACACATTATTTAAACAACTACTATCAGCAGCAGGATAGATAAGTTATCAGATAGAAATTAAGCAGTTAAATTAGATTTATATTTGGTAAATTTTATTTTTTATAATACCAAAATATCAAGCAGATTCCTCTTTAATTTTTAATTTCCAACCAGGTACCTCTTGCCAGTATTTTTGTTCTTTTTCTAAATCTAGCAGCATTAATGCATTTTGCTGTAAATAGTGAGCAGGAAAGGTCAGCCTCCAATGACTTTGATCAGTTTTTAAACGCAGTGAATTTGGCGTTGTGGTTGATTGACGTTGATTATTAAGCAGCGTAGCCAAGCGTAAGAGTTGGATCATGGGTAAAAATTGTTTTTTCTTAAACAGATTAAACTTTGGAATATCTTCAGACTTGATGCTTTTTTTATGATATCTCACCAAAGTTGCCAATAATAATTGTTGCTCTTGGTTAAATCCAGGCAGATTAGTATTGTGTAAAATGTAGGCAGAATGCCGGTGTAAACCATTATGATTTATATTTAATCCGACCTCGTGCAGCATAGCGGCCCAGATAAGTAGCACTTTTAATTGTGGATTAGCCAACTTGGGATTTTGTTTAGCCCATTGTTGATAAAGAATTTCGATGGTTTTTGACACTCGCTGGGTTTGTTCACGGTCAATATTATAGTGTTCAGCTAAACTTAATGCGGTGCGTTGGCGGATGTCCTGATGACGAAAACGTCCTTCCATTTCATATAGAACGCCTTCACGTAACGCGCCGTCAGATAAAGATAATTGTTTGATCTGCAGGGAATCAAATATTCCACATAAAATGGCCAACCCTGGCACAAAAACGTGCGCACGCTCTGCTGATAATCCAGGTAGATCGAGAGATTTAAAATTTTTATACTTTAGAACTAATTTTTTTAGTTTAGTTAAGCGCTCAGGGGTGATGATGCCATCTGAGTCACCCAACTGGCAAAGGACTTCATGGATTGCTTTGATGGTTCCTGAAGCACCAAAAGCACAGTCCCAACCTTTCATTTGATATTGGCAAGCCAGATTTTCTAGTTTTTGCCGGCTTGCAAAATAGGCGCGCGCAAAATTAGTTTCATTAATGATATTATTGGCAAAAAATTGGCGGCCATAACTGATGCATCCCATTTTACGGCTTTCCATTAGTAAAGGCTTAAAATCTTCACCAATAATAAGTTCCGTTGATCCACCGCCAACATCAATCACCAACTTCCGCCCTTTCTCTGGCTGGGTATGTTCGACACCCATAAAAATGAGTCGCGCTTCTTCTTGGCCTGAAATAATTTCGATCGGGTAGGGTATAATGGCTTTAGCGCGTTGTAAAAACGCTTTGACGTTAATTGCTTCTCGTAAGGCATGCGTGCCAACAATACAGACATTATCTGCGCTAAAACCTTGTAAACGTTCAGCAAAAAGCGCTAAGCAGGTTAAGGCACGCTGAATTGACTCTTCGTTTAATTGGTTATGCTCATCTAAGCCATCAGCCAGATGAACGCGTTTTTTTATGCGGGTTAAAATTTGTAGAGCGCCATTAACAATTCGCGCGACAATCATATGAAAGCTATTAGAGCCTAGATCAATGGCAGCAATTTCCATCGGCCTCGATGCTGAAGGTTTTGTTAATGGCATAGTGTTAAGCTCTTGTCTCTGGATGTTCTAGTGATTTTAAATAATCGTAGACAGCAAGTTGGGCTTGGATTTTGCGTTTATTACCGCGTGGTACGTAACGATTAGTTAACTCTTTATCGATATAACGAGCTTTAACTGTATCGTTAAATTGTAATTCAAGAATGTCGAGCACGCGTTGTTTCAGTTGTTGATCAACCAATTTAACCGCTACTTCAATCCGAAAATCGATATTGCGCGTCATCCAATCAGCCGATGAGATAAAGACTTCTTCGTTGCCATTGTTACTAAATACATAAACTCTATCATGCTCAAGAAAGCGGTCGACAATGCTAGTAACTTGAATATTTTCACTAAAATTAGCTTGGCCTGGAACCAGTGAACACATGCCGCGGATAAGCAGACGAATTTTTACCCCAGCATTGGAGGCATCATAAAGACGATTAATTAACTCTTTATCGTCTAAGTTATTAATTTTTAGCAAGATAGCGGCTGCTTTTCCTGCCTGAGCGTTGGCAATTTCCCGATCGATCAATTGCGTCAGCCGAGTGCGTGAATTTTGCGGTGAAACCATGAGATTTTCAAAACTGACGGGTCGGTAAGGATTTTCAATAAAATTAAATACCCGTCTTACTTCATTGGTAATTTGTTGATTTGCCGTTAATAAGGAATAATCGGTATAAAGGCGTGCCGTTTTTTCGTTAAAATTGCCGGTGCCAATGTGGGCATAACGAATAATTTCTCCTTGTTCGAGGCGAGAAATAATAAAAAGTTTAGCGTGGATTTTCAGGCCAGGCGCAGAGAAAATAACATGTACTCCGGCTTCAGTAAGATGCTTAGCCCAATGGATATTGGCCTCTTCATCAAATCTAGCTTGTAGTTCAACCACCACGGTGACTTTTTTGCCGTTGTGAGCCGCATTAATCATCGACTCAATGATGCGCGAATCCTTAGCTACACGATAAATATTGATTTTAATTGTTAATACATTGGGATCAAAAGAGGCTTGGCGTAATAATTCTATCGTATGTTCAAAAGTGTAATAAGGGTAGTAGAGGAGAATATCTTTTTCTCTAATGGCATCAAATCCATTACGAAAGTTATCAAAACGACGATGACGTAAGCGTGGCAGTGGCTTATTAAGTAAATTTTTATTACCTTCATTTGGAAATTTAATGAAATCTTTAAAGTTATGATAACGGCCACCGGCAATAACTGAGTCATCATTAGATAGTCCGAGTTTTTTTCTCAGCAGCGCTACCATTTCATCGGGCATGTTGCGTTGATAAACAAAACGAACTGGTTCGGCATTAAGACGCTGTTTTAAACTGGATGACATCAACTCTATCATGCTAGATTCCATCTCAGTAGTTAAATCATATTCCGCATCGCGCGTCATTTTCATGGCGTAGGCGTTTAATTGGTCGTAATCAAAAAAGCCTTTAAATATTTCGTCGAGACAATAACGCAAAATATTATCTAGCAAAATCATTGATTTCCTGCGTTTCGGCATTTCAGGCGGTAAGTGAATAAATCGAGGCTGTTTGCCGGCTGGAATTTCGAGTAAGGCATATTGAATATGCTGTCCTTGGATAATCTCAACGGCTAAATAGGTATAGTCATCTTTTAGGAATTCAACTAAATCCGTTTCTGGTGTGATCAAAATAGGCGTAATATGTTGACGAAGTTGTTGGCGAAAAAATTGTCGTAACCAAATTTGTTGGTTTGGTGAAATTTGCCGTTCGTTAATGAGAAAAATTTGATTATGCGCCATTTCAAGTAACAGCTCGTTATAGAGGGAGTCAAATTCTTGATCGAGCTTGGCAACTTTACTTTCAATTCTCTTAAGTAGCTGGCGTGAACTGGATGCTGTTCCTCGTTCTTCATTAATTAATATTCGGCGCTTAACATCGGCAAATCTAATTTTATAAAATTCCTCAAGGTTATTGGAATAAATGCCCAAAAATCGCATGCGTTCAATCAGCGGATTACGTTTATCTGCTGCTTCTTGCAAAACTCGCTCATTGAATGATAGCCAACTGATCTCTTTTTCAGTATAGAGTCGATCTTGAGACATCTTTACTCCATAACCAATATTGTTATTTAGTAATACGGGATATTGATACTTACCAGCTTATCTGATTACTGATGATTTTTCAGGTATTTTATTGCTCTCTACGCGAGATTTTTTTTTCATTTCACTGTATTGATGTTGAAAAATACTCATGCGAATGACGGTACGATATTTGCCATTAATAAAAAATTCATCCACCAGATCGCCTTCAATATGAAAACCCAACTTTTTATAAATATGCAGCGCTTTGGTATTTTCTTTATCGACAATCAAGTAAACTTTATAGAGGTTTAAGACCGAAAAGGCATAATCCATTGCTAAGTTAGTGGCTTTTGCTGCGTATCCTTTACCTTGAAATGCCGGATCAATAATAATCCCAATTTCAGCTCGGCGATGAATGTAATTTATTTCTACTAATTCGATTAAACCAATTTTAGTGCCTTCATTTTCTATAATGAACCGACGTTCTAACTGATCATGAATATGTTTATCATACAAATCGCTTAATTCAACAAAGGCTTCATAAGGTTCTTCGAACCAATAACGCATAACACTGGCGTTATTATCTAATTGATGGACAAATGGGAGATCTTCACGTTCTAGCGGTCGTAGTGTAATCGACTCGTTTTTTTTGCCAGTAGGCATTGGATACCTCGATTGGAAGTAAAACTTAGCATATAAAATAGTCACTATGGATGTTCTGTATTTTTAGTCACTTTGATCAGGCAAAAAAATAGCAGAATCAAGCTGAGTGATAAATAAGAGCAACTATATTTTAGCAATAAACTCAGCTTTCGATAACTAATTCGTTAAGTATTGGTTGATTATTACTACAAAATTAATCAATTAGAATTGGTTTAAGTATGGATTATATTAGTATACAACGTTGTGATGCCATAGGCATCACATAGTGAGGGATAATGTTAATCTTCATCACTGGCGTAACCTTGTTCAGGAAGTTTACAACCATCTAAGAAAGCTGAATTATTAACCATCACTAATCGACCTTCAACAAACCAATTAATGACTAATGGATAAATACGATGCTCTTGTGTTTGAACGCGCGCAATAATGTCTTGCGGCTGATCTTCAACAAAAATAGGCACTTTAGCTTGTAAAATAATCGGGCCTGCATCCAATTTCTCAGTGACAAAATGAATAGAAGTACCATGCTCTTTATCACCATTTGCCAGCGCTTTACGGTGGGTATTTAATCCAGGATACTTAGGCAATAGAGAAGGATGAATATTAATTATTTTACCTAAATAATGGCTGACAAAGCGTGGTGTGAGAATGCGCATGTAACCCGCCAGTACAATCAGATCTGGCTGATATTGTGCTAGCTCGGTCATGAGTGATGCATCATAAGTCTGGTTATCAACGTAATCCGCTTTTGGCATCACAACCGTTGGGATCGAGGCTTGTTTAGCCCGTTCTAAACCATAGGCCGTCGGATTATCACTGAAAACTGCACTAATTTTTGCGGTAATATTTTGTTTTTGGCAAGCATCAATAATGGCTTGTAAATTGCTGCCGTTGCCAGAAATTAAAACCACGAGATTTTTCATTTGCTGATCGTCACCTGTGGTTCATTCGCCTTGCTCGCGACAATTTTACCAATAAGCCAGGCGTTTTCACCTAGTTGATTGAGCAGTTGTAACGCGTCAGAAACTTCTTCTGCGGCTATTACCATTACCATGCCAACGCCACAATTAAAGGTGCGGTACATTTCATGCGTCGTTACATTACCGGTTTGTTGTAACCAACTAAATATGGCTGGCCATTGCCAGCTCGCACCATCAATTTGTGCTTGGGTATTTGCTGGTAAAACCCGTGGAATATTTTCCCCAAAACCACCACCGGTTATATGGGCAATGGCATGAATATCCAGTTTTTCAATTAACGCTAGAATATTTTTAACATAAATGCGCGTTGGGGCTAACAAGCTTTCTGCCAGTGACTTATTTTCTAGTTGTGTCGTGGTTGGATCTACTTGGCTTAGCTGTAGAATTTTTCTAATTAATGAATAGCCATTGGAATGGGGGCCACTAGAACCTAAAGCAATCAGGGCATCGCCAGCTTTAACTTTGCTACCATCAATAATTTTTGTTTTTTCGACCACACCAACACAAAAACCGGCTATATCATAATCGTCGCCATGATACATACCCGGCATCTCTGCTGTTTCGCCACCGACCAGAGCACAGCCTGATTGTTTACAGCCTGCGGCAATGCTTTTGATCACACTGCTCGCTGTGTCTACATCTAGTTTACCAGTTGCATAATAATCGAGAAAAAATAGGGGCTCCGCACCTTGAACAATCAAATCATTAACACACATGGCAACCAAATCAATGCCAATGGTATCATGGCGTTTTAAGTCCATAGCTAATCGCAGTTTGGTTCCAACACCATCGGTGCCGGAAACTAATATTGGCTCACGATACTTTTGTGGTAAGGCACATAGTGCGCCAAATCCCCCTAATCCTCCCATTACTTCTGGGCGGCGGGTTTCTTTAACTGCCCCTTTAATACGTTCGACCAGTGTATTACCTGCATCGATATTGACACCAGCATCTTTATAGCTGAGAGAAATTTTATCTGTCACAGCAAGCTCCCAAGGCGATTGCATTTAGTAAAATAGATGGAAACGGCATAATTCTACCAGCCTAAGCAAACGTTTGCGAGACTCTTTATTGGTTTTGATAATAAAGTGCAAAAGGGCGTAAAATAAATTTTATATATGGGGAACCTTAATCTAGCAGTGGAAGAGGGCAGAAAAAGGGCTATAATTTGCTAATTTTTTATTTGTAGATAGTTTGTACTGAAGGAGAGTAGCGTGAAAATCGTTGAGGTAAAACACCCGTTAGTTAAACATAAATTGGGTTTATTGCGGGATAAAGATATTAGTACTAAACGTTTTCGTGAATTGGCCTCAGAAGTGGGCAGTCTTTTAACTTATGAAGCAACAGCTAACTTAGAAACCGAGACCATTGCAATCGAAGGTTGGTGTGGTCAGGTAAACATCGAGCAAATTAAAGGAAAAAAAATTACCGTTGTGCCAATTTTACGTGCTGGATTGGGAATGATGGATGGGGTATTGGAAAATATTCCTAGTGCCCGTATAAGTGTTGTGGGTGTTTATCGTGATGAAAAGACATTGGAGCCTATTTCATATTTTCAAAAGCTGGCTTCAAATATTAATGAACGCATGGCATTGGTTGTTGATCCGATGTTGGCCACCGGTGGTTCAATGATTGCTACGATTGATTTACTTAAACAAGCAGGCTGTCAGGTTATCAAAATATTGGTATTAGTTGCCGCTCCCGAGGGTATTAAAGCACTAGAAGCAGCCCACCCCGATGTTGAACTCTATACCGCATCGATTGATGATCATTTGGATGAACATGGTTATATTGTTCCGGGTTTAGGTGATGCGGGCGATAAGATATTTGGTACTAAGTAACTTTTATCGTTTAAGTTATTTTTTATTATTGATGGTCATTGAAAATAAATAAGATTGGCTGCGATACCAATCTTATTAAGCGTGAAAATTATTATTTTAAATTTAATTAGTTAATTTTGGGGCGTTTTTTTCGCTCTATTTTTATCCAACCAACGTTTTAGCCCTTCATAATTTTTATTTAGTTCGATGTTGGCATTTTCTATTGTCAGTTTATTGGGATCAAAAATAAACTCTTGTGCTATGTAATTAAAATCATAGCCGGAAGCGGGATTAGAATACAAACTGTAATAGAATAGTTTAGCTTGTTTGTCTGCTTTTATTACTGGTTCAATAAACTGAATAAAATTATGATCCTCTTCATTAAATTTTACAAAATCTGCTAGATTGGCTGCTAACTCTTTAGTTAAGCTAGCACGTTCATCATTGTCAATAAATTTATGCGTGGCAATAATATGTTCAGCTAATTGGTCTGGATTATTCGTTTTGAAGCTGCTTGAACGGCTATTAAAATTTGAAATATAGTTACAGGTTCTAATTTGATAGAGATAATCTAAGTAGTTCCTTAAATAAAGCGATGCATTATCTAATGAATTAGTCGGCGCCCATTTTGATTGATCACGGATATTAGTTATTATTGTGGTAACGAAATTTGTCGGTGAAGCGGCCAGTTTTTTGGCATTTGTGTCTCTATCATTATTTTCATTCCATTGATTATCATCTTGGATGGCTTTTTCTTTTCCGTGACCAAATATTTCAGCACAACCTAATAAATGACTAATATTTTCACTACTATATTTTGATATATCAATAGAATTATCGATACTATTAAATTTATTTGTATTTATCATAAAGATTCCTTTAATTAAAATAATTAATTTAGTTTAATTAGTGTTTAAAATGAATTTTATAGCCATTAGATTAATATAAATCTTAACAATTTTATTTTGCTAAATTAGCTAATATAACTTAATTAGTTATATTATTATTTAGATTTAATACACTATATAATTTATAAAAGCGTGATAAAAAATCATTTTCATTATCTATCTTATGATATAAATAATAAAATATATTAATTAAGGCGATGCAATAATTTGCTATTTTCAACCTTAGTGTTATTTTTTCTAACCAATCAAAAAGTAGGGTAAATTTAACCTGAATAATACTTTTTATATCTTCAGGTGATAAGTTAAAATCCATAAAATGAAGTGTTAATCTGGCTATCTTATATGACAATAAAATTTGCTTTTTCTTAGTGATTAGTCCAAAGAAATGGTTTTTATATTACCAGAGCTTACTTAATATTTAATACAATTTTCTGTGATGAAATTAAAATATTAACAAGTGGACTTTATTGATCACTTTTGATGAGTAATAATATATCAATAATGAGTTACTGAGAGGATAGTGTTCATGACCCGCCGCGTAATTGGCGTAGCAGAAAGGCCGCCGTTAAGAGAAACGATTCCATTAAGTTTTCAGCATCTGTTTGCTATGTTTGGTGCGACAGTATTAGTCCCTATTTTATTTAACATCAATCCTGCAACCGTTTTATTGTTTAATGGTATTGGTACATTGCTCTATTTGGTTATTTGTCGGGGGCGTATTCCTGCTTATCTGGGCTCAAGCTTTGCGTTTATTTCGCCAGTTTTATTGTTATTACCCCTTGGTTATGAGTTAGCATTGGGTGGATTTATTGTTTGTGGACTACTTTTTTGCTTAGTATCACTCATTGTAAAAATAGTAGGTAGAAATTGGATCAATATTATCTTTCCTCCTGCGGCAATGGGTGCGATTGTGGCTGTTATTGGGCTGGAATTAGCGCAAACGGCAGCTGGTATGGCAGGACTTTTACCTAAAGCGGATATACCGGTTGATTCAAGTAGTTTAATTATTTCAGTGGTGACGTTGATTGTGACCATTTTATGTTCGGTGGTTTTTCGCGGTTTCTTAGCGATTATTCCTATTTTGATTGGAGTGGTTGTCGGCTATTTACTTGCCTTTTTAATGGGAAAAGTTGATTTAACTCCGGTTATTACCGCGCCATGGTTTGCATTACCCACATTTTATTCTCCACGATTTGAGTGGTTTGCTATTTTGACTATTTTGCCTGCTGCGCTAGTTGTTATTGCGGAACATGTGGGTCATTTGGTTGTAACTGCCAATATTGTTGGGCGAGATTTATTAAAAGATCCCGGTTTACATCGTTCAATGTTTGCCAATGGTTTATCAACCACCATTTCAGGATTTTTTGGTTCAACACCGAATACCACCTATGGTGAAAATATTGGTGTGATGGCGATCACTAAAGTATATAGTACTTGGGTAATTGGCGGCGCGGCAATCTTAGCTATCATGCTTTCCTGTGTTGGTAAATTAGCGGCGGCAATTCAGCTTATTCCCGTTCCAGTGATGGGGGGCGTTTCCTTATTACTTTATGGGGTTATCGCAGCATCAGGTATTCGAGTATTAATTGATTCTCGTGTAGACTACAACAAACCACAAAATTTAATATTGACTTCAGTTATTCTAATTATTGGCGTAAGTGGTGCGACGATCCATATTGGTGCGGCTGAACTGAAAGGGATGGCACTTGCTACCATTATCGGTATTATAATGTCGTTAATTTTTCGCCTAATTAATATTATTCGGCCAGAAAAAACTTATATCACCGCTAAGATTGAGTCGATTGACCCGATTAAAAAATAGCTATTTTTGTTGGAATAATAACGAGATTGTTAGTTTCATCGGATGATATTGTTTAAGTTCATCTAATTACAACTTTTGTGTTAAGCTGTATGTGTTTTCTTATCTATACAGAAAGAGGTGCTTCTGAATACGCCGTCGCAGCTTTCATTACCTTTATCTACGCCCGATGATGAAACCTTTGCCAGTTTTATTACTGGCGAAAATGGTATTTTATTAGCGGCCATTAAATCTGCTATTAATCAATTCCATAGTAGCTATATATATTTTTGGTCTCAGCAAGAAGGTAGTGGTAAAAGCCATTTATTGCATGCCGCATGTACTGAATTGTCACAAAAAGGCGAGGCGGTTGGTTATGTTCCTCTGGATAAACGTAGCTATTTTGTCCCTGATGTTTTAGATGGTATGGAGCATTTAGCGCTGGTTTGCATTGATAATGTTCATTGCATTGCCGATGATGAAGAGTGGGAAATAGCACTTTTTAATTTATATAATCGTATCTTAGAAAACGGTAAAAGCTGTTTATTGATCACCGGGGATAAGCCGCCAAGGTTGATTGATTTAACTTTACCTGATTTAGCATCCAGACTCGATTGGGGGCAGATCTATAAACTTCATCCACTTAGTGATGAAGATAAGATCCAGGCACTACAATTACGCGCTAAATTACGCGGTTTTGAATTATCTGAAGAGGTTAGTCGTTTTGTATTAAAGCGTTTGGATAGAAAAACCCGTACACTATTTACTATGTTAGATGAGTTAGATCATGCTTCGATTGTTGCTCAGCGTAAACTGACTATTCCCTTTGTTAAAGATATTCTTAAGCTTTGATTTAAGAGGTAAACTTGTTTTACCTCTTCAAGATAGAAAACTATTTAAATAGCTTTTTGACTAATTCTGGTGGACGACCAAGCTGAGCATGACCATTGACAACAACAATCGGTCGCTCTATCAATATCGGATTATCATGCATTGCTTGGAGTAACATATCGTCTGATAACGAGTGGTCAGATAAATTAAGTGTTTGATAAATTGTTTCATTGCGCCTCATTAATTGACGAGGTTCAGTGAAACCTAATTGTAAAAGTAAGGTTTTTAAGCTATTGGTGCTTGGTGGTGTTTTAAGATATTCAATGATGCGCGGTTTAACCCCCATATCCTCTAATAGTTGTAGGGTTTGTCGGCTTTTTGAACAACGAGGATTATGATAAATGGTCACTTGGTGAGTCATTGGATAAGTTCCTTAGCGTTTTTGTAATTGTTTATCACGAATTTGTAACTGGCGTAGTGCATCAATGCGCGCATCATATCTGGCTTGATCATAACTGCCAATTTTTGTTAACCGACTGGCATCAGTAAGATATTGAATGGCAGTATTATAATTGCCACGTAAAGCCATACCTTCAGCATAAGCAGCTAACTCTTCACTTCGCTTAGCTTGTTTAGCTGAAACTTCAGCCAGCAAAGTCCAACCATTTAAGTCATTGGGATTATCAAAGGTGTATTTACGTAACAATTGACTAGCTTGTTGATACTGATTATTAGCAAGGTAGGCATTAGCCAAATTGATTTGTAACACTGGGTCGTTTGGAGTTTTGGTTAGTGCACTTTGTAAACGAGAAATCGCCTTTAGGGGTTGATTTAACCCAATCTCTATATCGGTCATGAGATCAATAAACCAGGAATTAGTGGGTTGTTTAGCTAAAAGTAAGTTCATAATATTACTCGCAGCCTGATATTTTTTATCTTTATTAAGTTGTAGTGCATGACCATAATCAGCCGCCATTCTTTCTTTAGCATCACCCTGACTATATTGTGATAAAATTTGTTCAAGAATGGTTTTTTGCCCGTCTGTATACATGGCAAGAATGCGCACTCGAGCCAGCATAAAATCCAGTGATGGAGGAAGATTAATTTTCGGGTATTGATTTGAACGATTTAGCGCATCAGCTAAACGACTATCGGGTAATGGATGGGTTAATAGCATTTCAGGTGGTTTTGACATATAACGGCTCTGATGGGCTAAAATTTGCATAAAGTCAGACATGGCGCGCGGATCGAATCCGGCTCGACGTAAAGTTTGTATGCCAATTCGATCAGCTTCTTGCTCGTTAGATTGCGTAAAGCTTATTATACCTTGCTGCACTCCGGCTAATGTTCCCGTTAGCGCTGCAATACCTGCTTGTGGATTAGCCATCACTAACAGTGCTGAGCCAATAGCGCCTATCCAGGCCAAGGGTGCATTTCGTTCACGATCCTCTAGCATACGGGCAAGATGTCTTTGTGTTACATGAGAAATTTCATGCGCGATCACTGAGGCTAGTTGACTTTCATTCTGGCTATAACGAAAAAGGGCAGAATGGAGAACGACATTACCACCAAAATAAGCATAAGCATTGATATTAGGGTTATTTATCATGTAAAAATGGAACGGTGTTTTTACTGAGTGGGCATTTTTTACTAAGCGCATGCCGAGATGATTAATATATTGATTTAATAAGGGATCGTAAATAAGTGGTGTGCTAGCACGTAATTGGCGGGTTAATGCGTCACCAATAATGATCTCTTGATCAATAGTTAATGTACCACCTGCTGTAGTACCAATATCCGGCAGATTATCGTCAACAGCGGTATAAACAGGTTTCATAGGAACTGCTAACATTATTGTTATTACAAGAGTAATGAGTGGTTTAGTAAATTTTGTATTCATAAACCGAAAGTATCCCTTATGATTGATTATATTATTAAATGACATTTTTTATGATAGCAAACCTTACTGGATAATCTGTCAATTGGTATAATTTCGTGGATTAAAAGGCTAATTTACCACATTCAGGAGTGAATATATGCTGGAGATGTTTTTGCAATGGTATCGTCGAAGATTTTCAGATCCTCAGGTCGTTGCATTGTTTATCAGCCTGATTATCGGTTTTTGTATCATTTTCTTTTTTCATGATATTTTAGCTCCTCTATTGGTTGCTATCGTGTTGGCTTATTTACTTGAATGGCCAACCCAAAAACTGGGTAAGTTAGGCTTATCAAGGCTGGCGGCGGCGTCCATTGTGCTGACAATATTTATGGGTATTAGCGCCATGGTTTTTTTAATTATTGTGCCCATTGTTTGGCAGCAAGGAATGAATTTATTATTTGATTTACCCTCAATGGTGAATAGCTTTAATGAATATGCCAAGGCTTTGCCTGAACGTTACCCCGCTTTGGTCGATGCCGGTATTATTGATATGATAGCGGATAATTTACGCAATCGTTTATCAACGTTAGGTGAATCTGTCGTTAAGTACTCTGTTGCCTCACTTATTGGCATTATTACCATAGCAATATATCTGGTTTTAGTACCCCTAATGGTATTTTTTCTGTTGAAAGATAAAACGAGAATGATACGTGGATTACAACGTATTTTACCTCGTGATCGGTTATTAGTCGGACAAGTTTGGCAGGAGATGAACCAACAGATCACTAACTATATCCGTGGTAAAGTTATTGAAATGATGATTGTTGGTATCTGTACATATATTGCATTTGCTTTTTTAGGTTTGCGCTATTCGCTATTTCTGTCAGTACTGGTTGGTATTTCTGTTTTGATCCCCTACATTGGCGCAGTGGTGGTTACTATCCCTGTAGTATTAGTTGCGCTTTTTCAATGGGGTATTGGACCCGATTTTTGGACTTTACTCATCGCTTATTTAATTGTTCAGGGGCTCGACGGCAACTTATTGGTGCCCATACTATTTTCTGAGGCAGTTAATTTGCATCCACTGGTTATTATTTTATCTGTCGTGGTCTTTGGTGGGCTTTGGGGCTTTTGGGGCGTATTTTTTGCCATTCCATTGGCAACGTTAATTAAAGCCGTAATGCATGTTTGGCCGGAAGATAATCTAGTAACTAAAAAATAGTGTTTAATTGTTAATTGCCAGCAAAACATGCAAAGGCAATTAACAATCGATTTTAATCACGGATGGGTAGTGAGATAATCCATTACAATTTGGTGATGATCCGCTGTTTTGAATTTGTCAAAAACATGTTCAATTTCGCCTTTGGTATTAATTAGGAAACTGATACGATGAATACCATCAAACGTTTTTCCCATAAACTGTTTTGCTCCCCATACACCGAATTTTTCCGCAACCTCATGCTTGTAATCCGATAGTAATGTAAATTCTAGCATCTCTTTTTCAGCGAAACGTGATAACTTTTCTGGTTTATCAGTACTGATGCCTAAGACTTCGACACCCATTTGTTTTAATTTATCCCATTCGTCACGTAATCCACAAGCTTGTATTGTGCAACCGGGAGTCATTGCTTTGGGATAAAAATAAATCAAAACTCTTTGACCAAGATAATCAGATAAATTGATTATTTCGCCATCTTGGTCAGGCAGGCTAAATTGAGGGGCCTTATCACCGGCTTTCAATGGGCTCATTAGATTCTCTCCATTTAATGCTATATGTTATTGCGATTTGCTGATAATGCTAATTGTACCTTGGGTATTTAATTTTGTGCACAATTGTTTAAATCTATTTTTGCTAATTCATACATTAGCATCAATAAAATTTTGGGCATTTATAGCAATTTCAAGTTTTCATCCTACTTGTCTATGGCTTGATCTTTTTTAATACTAGTCCGGCCAGCTTGAAGTTATGGTTAATAAATAATCAAGTAAATTGTTTAATTATACCTAGCGACATAAACAATAACTTTGAATATTGTATGGTAACCATAAAAAAAAGCTCATGCCAAGATAAAAAACAAGTATATCAATATAATACGCTGACAGACTGAGGAGTGATTAAATGATATTTAATGGAATAAAATAGGCACTTTTTGACTAATTTTTTAATTTTAAAAGATTTATTTGCTGATAAAATAATAAATAGGGCGAGAAAAATAAACGGAAAGTAGGCTGATAAATCATTATTTATTTTTCTTAAAATAGAGAAGTTATTAATAAATTTCATTAAATATTGTGTATGAGAAGGTTTTTTTCTTTAGACTGAAAAAGTACCATAATTTTAATATCTCATTTAGGAAAAAGGTTATGGTTAATAATTCTATTGCAGATCGGAATTTTTTGCGTGGAAGTCTTGCTGCGCTTGTTACCCCAATGGACATAAAAGGACAAATAGATAAACCTAGTCTGAAAAAACTAGTTAATTATCATGTGGATAATGGTACAACCGCGATCGTATCTGTTGGCACAACTGGCGAATCAGCGACTCTTGAGCATAGAGAGCACTTGGAGGTGGTATTGATGACCTTAGAGTATGCTGATGGTAGAATCCCGATTATTGCCGGTAGTGGCGCAAATGCCACCCAACAAGCGATTGCAGTCACTAAATCTTTGGAAAAAACGGGTATTGTTGCTTGCTTGGCGGTAACACCTTACTATAATAAACCCTCACAAGAAGGACTCTTTCAGCATTTTAAAGCCATTGCTGAACAGACAGATTTGCCGCAAATCTTATATAATGTTCCTTCGCGTACCGGATGTGATTTATTACCTGAGACAGTTGCTAGATTAGCAAAGTTAGGTAATATTGTTGCTCTTAAGGAAGCCAGTGGTGATTTAAGTCGCGTGAATCGCATCCGCAGATTAATTAATGATGATAATTTTATTTTGCTAAGTGGTGATGATGCAACTGCGTTAGACTTTATACAATTAGGTGGGCAAGGGGTAATTTCTGTAACAGCCAATATTGCCGCCAAATTAATGGCTGAAATTTGCAAGCTAGCATTAACAGGAAAGTATGCCGAAGCGCATAAGTTAAATTATCGACTAAGTGAATTGCATCATCAATTATTTATTGAGCCTAATCCCATTCCAGTTAAATGGGCTTGTTATCAGTTAGGACTTATTAATTCTGATACATTGCGCTTACCGATGACACCATTAACACAGACCGGTCAGATAGCGGTACAAAGGGCGCTAAAGATCGCTGATTTACAAAAAATTTAGGGAAATTTAATGGCAACATTATTGCACAAATCAAAAGCTGTTAAGCTGGCAGGACTGTCACTTGCGATATTTTTGGTCGCTTGCACGACTAATCAACGTTATAAGCGTCAAGTAAGTGGTGACGAGTCATATTTAAATACACCACCGTTAAAAAATTTGACTATTCCTCAAGGTATGTCGTTACCATTACAAAACGGTGAATATGATATTCCGCCCGCTAATCAAAATGGTTCTGTAGGTAAAGCATTAGATATTCGCCCTCCCATTCAAACCCTTTCGTTACTTAGTGACACCCATACCGAAAATAGTCCAACAGCAAGTCGCTTATTTTTAAGTAATACAGCTGAAAACAGCGCTCTTTGGTCGCAAATTAACGCTATTTTGCCACAAAAAGCGATTAACGTTACGCAAAAAAATGATTCTGACCATTTCTTGATAACCGATTGGATTACCTGGCCGCGAGGAGATGAAGATATTCCTCTACAAACTCGGCACAAAATTCAGTTGACTCCACAAAATAATCAAATAGTCATCACGGTCACTAATGAAGGCATAAAGCAGGGTGAAGAGACAATTGCCGATCCGGTAGAAATCCAACGCTATAATATTTTAATGTTAAATGAGCTGATTGATTCAATAAATAAATTACGTAATAACGCAACCCTTTCTGATGCCCAGGGTCGTTATGCCATTATAGATGTGCAAACGGGTAGTGATAGCAGTGGATTACCGCAAATTATCGTGCGTGCACCTTATGATGTTGTTTGGGATAGATTACCCTCTGTGCTTGAAAGTATTGGTATGCAAGTTGGTGATCGTAGTCGTTCAACGGGAGCGATTAACCTCACTTATAATGGTATGAGTGATAGTGATTGGCAAGCGATTGGCGTCGATAATCCAACTATGGCAAAAGGCGATTATAAATTGCAAGTGGGTGATATGAATAATCGTAGTAGTCTGCAATTTATGGCAGTGAAAGGGACCACCTTAACACAAAAACAAAATGATGAAATGGTCGCGGCATTAAAAGTGGCGTTTAGTAAAGTGAGCAGTAATTAGTTAATAAAACTGAGTTTATTACGCTTACTTATAATATTGCCTAAATAAATGATAGATGGTTTATAGTGGTTTATTCACTATAGATCATCTGTTTTTTTATTTATTCTCTGGGTTTTGGGCTAACAAATGTTTCCTTTATAGTTATTTAATTAACATATATAACCGTTAATCTGTTATTCTCACTCATCTAACGAAGTAAACGTTTGCGTCTTGCTTTAATGTCCCATAAAAGCGTTTTTTTATTAAAATGATCAAAGTTCGGAGTCAATAAAATGCAGAAAAAAGCTGAGTTGTATCGCGGAAAAGCGAAAACCGTATATCTTACGGATGATCCTAATTTATTAGTATTAGAATTTCGCAATGATACATCGGCACTAGATGGTGAGCGTATAGAGCAGTTTGAACGTAAGGGAATGATAAACAATAAATTTAATCATTTCATTATGCAAAAACTGGCGCAAGCCGGCATTCCAACCCAAATGGAACGCTTACTGTCAGATACTGAATCATTAGTAAAAAAATTAACCATGATCCCCGTTGAATGCGTAATTCGTAATCGAGCAGCCGGTTCATTAGTTAAACGGCTGGGTATCGAAGAGGGTAAGTTGCTTGAGCCACCAATTTTTGATCTGTTTTTGAAAAATGATGCCCAGCATGACCCAATGATTAATGAGTCTTACTGTGAAACTTTTGGCTGGGTTAGCAAGGCGCATCTTCGTGAGATGAAACGATTAAGTTATAAAGCAAACGAAGTATTAAATACAATTTTTGATAAAGCAGGCTTGATTCTGGTTGATTTTAAACTTGAATTTGGCCTGTTTAATGGTCAAGTTGTCTTAGGTGATGAATTTTCACCAGATGGTAGTCGTTTATGGGATAAAAAAACCAAGGATAAATTAGATAAAGATCGTTTTCGTCAGCGTCTAGGTGGATTAATTGAAGCTTATGAAGAGGTTGCTAAGCGTATAGGTGTTTGCTTAGATTAAAGAAGTTTTTGGCAAAAAACCTCAAGAAGGGATTGCTTAACAACCAACATTATTTTATTGATTGCTCATATTGGCTATTACTTTTAATAATTAATTTGTAAGAGCAGCTTATGTATTTATTGGCTGCTCGCAGGGTTTTATTAGATTAACGAGATAAATAGACTACAGGGTAAATTGCTATGGTAAAATTTTAATCTTTTTTATAAATATGAAATTTATGTTTTTTTTGGCTACTTTTTAATTTAATTGGTGATTGTTTTTACTGGATTTTTATCGTGTTAAATTAATATTTTTATTATTAAATAAACTAAAATAGTTAAATATAACTAAATAAAGCAATTAGGTATGAAAAAATTAAATTATATGCATGGCTTAAATTCTTTAGCGTTAATTATGTTGTTATTTATCAATAAGATAGATGAATTTTAATATTCCATTTATTAACTGAAATAACGGCAAAATTAAAAATTAATTAGATAATAGTATAGTTAATAATGTCTACAATACTTATGAAAAAATCAATTTAGCATATTTGGCTATGATAGTGATTAGTCACGATATCCTCGCCGTTACAACAGTAATTATGCAAATATTCAATACGGTTGTGCATCAATATTTTATCGTTTCTCTTTGACCTGCAATTAATTTTTGTGCTTAGTTTTTATTACATAGCTCTTTTCTATTTGTTCCGCAGCATTGAAATGAATTTATTAAATTTATCCTATTGAGAGTTAATAATTACACAATAATCAAGATGATTCGCTATAATCCCATCAAGGGCTAATTATTCATGTCATATTGGGAGATGATATGCGCTGGCGGGATCATCGTAGAAGCGATAATATTGAAGACCGACGAAATCAATCGGGCAGAATGGGATCACCTTTTGGTGGCGGTGGAATGCGGTTGCCATTACGTGGAAAAAGTGGTTTATTCATTTTGGTAGTTGTTTTCGTTGCCGGCTATTATGGTATCGATTTAACCAGTTTTATTACAGGCGACTCCAACATCAATTCCTCTCAACAAGCCAATTACCAACCGATCAGTGCTAAAGATCAGCAGTTAGCTGATTTTACTTCAGTTATATTGGCTTCAACTGAAGATGTCTGGCAAAAAGAGTTTAGTCGGGTAGGGCGTAGTTATACGGAGCCTAAATTAGTACTTTATCGAGGTTATACTACTACTGCCTGTGGCACTGGTCAGGCAATTATGGGACCATTTTATTGTCCGGCTGATCAGAAAGTTTATATTGATTTGTCTTTTTATGAAGAGATGAAAAATAAACTCGGGGCAGGTGGTGATTTTGCACAAGGCTATGTTGTGGCCCATGAAGTGGGTCATCATGTGCAACATTTATTGGGTATTGATCAGAAAGTGAGAGAAGCGCAACAAAGTATGAGTCGTACCGAAGCGAATAAGCTTTCGGTGAAGCTTGAACTTCAGGCTGACTGTTTTGCTGGCGTTTGGGGGAATAAAATGGACGAGCAAGGTCTGCTAGAAGAAGGAGATTTACAACAAGCGTTAGCTGCCGCTCAGGCAATCGGTGATGATCGTTTACAGCAACAAAGCCAGGGACGTATTGTGCCCGATAGTTTTACTCATGGTACCTCAGAGCAGCGTTATACTTGGTTTAAAAAAGGCTATGACAGTGGTGATTTTAAAAGTTGCAATACTTTTGGCGCACTTTAGTACGATAAAAGTCGCTGTAAGTTAGCATCCTTGTAGCGACTAATAGAGTTTTATTATTTATTTTGCTCAGTCATGATTTATTGATAGGATAATTAATTATATATTTTTATTGGTAAATAATTTTATGGGTAATTTTGATCCAACCTTGCTGATTTTATTAGTGTTGGCCGGCTTAGGAATAATTAGTCATAACATGACGGTTACACTGGCAATGTTATTTTTGCTGGTAGTTCGCATTACGCCGCTTAATAATTTTTTCCCTTGGATTGAAAAATATGGCTTGAGCATAGGTATTTTGATTTTAACTGTTGGTGTAATGGCTCCCATCGCAAGTGGCAAAATCTCACCCCATGAGGTTGTTAACGCTTTTTTTAACTGGAAATCGTTGTTGGCGATAGTGATTGGCATTTTAGTCTCTTGGTTAGGCAGTAGAGGCGTTTCTTTGATGTCGAATCAACCATCAACAGTTGCTGGATTATTAGTTGGTACGGTGATAGGTGTTGCTGCTTTTCGTGGTGTTCCTGTTGGTCCATTAATCGCAGCAGGTCTGCTCTCTTTATTGATTGGCAAGTTTTAGTGACAATTACCAGCCTAATTAATTTACAATCTCAGTTGTCCATTCATGGTCAACGCCGCTTACTGGTGTTAAGTGGTCATAGCAACTGGATCCTTGAACAGCTAATAGCGCTTAAACAAGGGATGATTGGGGATTGGCAAACCATTTCACCGCATTGGCCTGATGCTATACCGCCACAAAAAGCGGCGTCACTATTAGGACAAGAATTCTTACATGGTGTTTTTGATGCCACAAAGGGACTTCATACGGAAGCATTGCTAATGTTGGCAGGGACGCTAAAAGCGGGTAGCTATCTTATTATTTGCCTACCTGAATGGGCAACCTGGTCTCAGCAGCCAGATCAAGATAGTCAACGCTGGAATGAAATGGCGTCGATAATAGCAGTGCCAAATTTTGTTTCTTGGTTAAAATATCATCTACAACAAGATGCGAATGCCTTGCTATGGCGTGAAGGTAAACCTTTTATTGCTGATGCGCTACCCCAATTAACGGCTTGGCATCAGCCCACTGGCCAACCAACCATCGAACAAGAAAAAATTTTGCAGCGTCTACTGACTGTGGAGGCAGGAATTTGGGCATTAGTCGCGCCGCGTGGTAGAGGAAAATCTGCCTTGGCTGGTATGCTGATTGAACGGTGGCAGGGGACATGTTGGGTTTGTGCACCAGCAAAATCAGCGTCAATGATATTAACTCACTATACCAACAAAAAAATTCGCTATTGGTCAATTGATAATTTATTGGCTGATTGCCAATCACAAAAACCACATGAAGTTGATTGGTTAATTGTTGATGAAGCGGCGATGCTCCCGATTGGACAATTAAATCAATTAACACACTATTTTCCACGCTTACTGTTTACGACGACTGTTGATGGTTATGAAGGTACAGGGCGAGGATTTTTGCTAAAACTTTGTGCTCAATTAGCACAATGTCATATTCTCTCTTTAACCACTCCGATCCGTTGGGCATCGAATGATCCATTGGAAAATTGGTTAAATAATAGCTTATTATTAAAAGAATATTTACCCAAACCAACAACGATAACTAAATTAAATAACCATCACATTACGTTGTTACTCATAACGCAATCTTTATTGATTGAAAAGCCGCAATTATTATCAGCCATTTATAGTTTGCTGACTAACGCGCATTATCGTACTTCACCCCTTGATTTAAGACGTTTATTGGATGCGCAAGGAATGCACTTATTGGTTGCGCAACAAAAAAAACAACTGCTAGCGGTATTATGGTTAGTTGATGAAGGGGGACTATCTGCATCGCTTGCTCATGAAGTATGGGCTGGACGGCGTCGACCTAGCGGTAATTTAGTTGCTCAATCTTTAGCAGCACACAGTTATTTTCCGCAAGCGGCACAAATGAATTCTCAGCGAATAAGCCGTATAGCCGTTATTGCTGCTTTCCGTCGCCAGGGTGTAGCAACAAAATTACTCACTTTTTGTCAACAGCAGGCGATTAACGAGGGAAAAGATTTTCTTTCTGTTAGCTTTGGCTATTGTGAACAGTTGCAGGCCTTATGGCAGCAAAATGGTTTTCATTTGGTCAGGGTCGGTAGCCGTAAAGAAGCGACCAGTGGATTTTATACTGCTATGGCGGTATTGCCCTTATCACCAAAGGCTAGACAATGGGTGTCACGAGCGCAGTATTTGTTAAAGCGGGACGCTTTTTATATCAATCAGTTAACTGGTTTAACACTAGCAGCGATTAAAGATGATCAATTAAATGATGAAGATTGGCAGGTTTTGGCCGGCTTTGCTTACGGCAATAGAAGTTTTTCAGCTAGCTATTCAGCAATTCGACGGTTATTAATGCAGTCGTCACTGCCTTTAAAAGCGACTAGAATTCATTGTGAACATAATTTATCTATTGAGATATGTTGTCAGCAGTTAAAATTGACAGGACAAAAAATATGGTTAAAACAGGTGCGCAATGATATTGCAGACGCATTATTAGAATTAGACTGGCAGCGAGCAGAAAAACTTAAATCATGGGTTAATGCTTCTTTTGATTAGGCCAGTCATCTTCATCATCCCATTTGTTATTAAAATCACGATGAGGAGGAAGTTTGGGTTTATTATCTAAAAAACGTTTAGGATCAATTTTTTGCATCTGTTTGACAGCGCTCCAGATAATACCAATCAGGATCAGAATGATAATCCACCAGTAATCAGCTAACCAATGCATAAACTTTTTCCATTAGCAAATGTAGTAAATAAAAGTATACTCTGTTTTTCTTTATCGTATAACTATTATTGATTTCAGTATGCATTTACAACGAATTTTACTTATTATTGTGGGCTGGATTAGTATTGTCTTAGCGACATTTGGTTTACTTTTACCCTTATTACCTACTACCCCTTTTTTGCTATTAGCTGCCTGGTGTTTTTCTCGCTCATCGCCACGTTTTCATCACTGGTTACTTTATCACTCATGGTTTGGTCAATATATTCGCCATTGGCAACAGCATAAAGCGTTGCCTAAAGGCGTTAAAATTAAGCTAATTATTATTATTTTATTTACTTTTATGTTCTCACTTTGGTTAGTAAAAGCTTGGTGGATCAGAGGGGGACTATTAATTATCTTAGTGATATTACTCGGTTATATGTCAAGATTGCCAGAAATCAATGGGTCGAAAAATTAGTCCAATTTTTATCGGATTAAGATTAAAGCTAGTTAACTAAAATTTTATGCCGGTAATAATATTTTTTGCATAATTTGCTGATAAATAAGGCTTAATTGCTGTAGATCAACAACGCTTACACATTCATCAACTTTATGAATGGTTTCATTTATAGGGCCTAATTCAACAATTTGTGCACCCATTTTAGCAATAAAACGGCCATCAGATGTGCCGCCATCGGTTGATAGCTGAGGTTGATAGCCACAATATTGCGCTATGACCTGGCTAACAATATTAATTAATTTGCCTTTTTCTGTTAAAAAAGGATGACCGGATAATGACCACTCAATTTTATAATTAAGTTGATATTTTTTTAGGATTGTTTCAACTTGCTGGCGAATTTGTTGCTCGGTGAGCTCGGTGCTAAAGCGAAAATTAAATTGTATAACTAATTCACCAGGAATAATATTATTACTGCCAGTGCCAGCATGGATATTGGAAATTTGCATGCTGGTGGGAGGAAAAAAAGCATTACCGTCATCCCATTTTTTATTAACCAGTTCATTTAAAAAAGGTAATGAACTATGTATTGCATTATTGGCTAAATGTGGATAAGCGATGTGCCCTTGGATTCCTTGGACGGTGAGTTTGGCGGTTAGTGAACCTCGCCGACCATTCTTGATAATATCACCAAGCTTAACCTGGCTAGTCGGTTCACCTACAATGCAATAATCAATTTGTTCGTTGCGCATCATTAATTTATCAACCACTTTTACCGTTCCATTAGTCGCTTTAGCCTCTTCGTCTGAGGTAATTAAAAAGGCTAATCGGCCAGCATGGTTGGGAAAATCAATAATAAATCTTTCGGCGGCAACAATCATTGCCGCAAGGGAACCTTTCATATCGGCTGCTCCACGGCCATAGAGCAGTCCGTTATTTAATGTTGGTGTAAAAGGAGGATAACGCCAATTCTGAGTTGCACCTGCCGGAACAACATCGGTATGTCCAGCAAAAACTAGCGTTTCACCTTGTTCCCCATGATATGCCCATAGATTGGCGGTATCGTCAAAGGGCATGACTTCAATTGAAAAACCAATTTTTTTCAATCGATTGATTAAAATAGTTTGACAGCCATGATCATTGGGGCTAACAGAGGGTTGTTGAATAAGTTGTTGCGCAAGCTTAAGAACAGGACAAATCATAGTTAGCCTCTGTGATGCAGAAATTGTTGATACTCGTCTATTGAAAATCCAAGTAGATAATCGTTATTGGTAGTTGTTAATAATGGGCGTTTAATAATTGCTGGATATTTTAACATTAACTCTTTAGCAGTTGTGGCATCAATAATATTCGCTTTTTGCTCATCGGACAATTTTTTCCAGGTCATACCACGTTTATTGATCAAGGCTTCCCATCCTAAATATTGAATAAAAATTTCGAGTAATTCAATTGAGATCCCATCCGTGCGATAATCATGAAATTGATAGATTATATGATGATTATCGAGCCACTGACGCGCCTTTTTAATAGTATCACAATTTTTTATACCATAAAGTACGTAACTTGTTGATGTTGACATCATAATTTCCTTTTTGGATATGAAGCACTAAGATCTCTATAATGCTGCAAAATGCGATAATAATCTATATAAGGCTACAATTAAGCACAATACTTATTAAATTTATGAGAAATCGAATATAAAAATATTTAATAAAATATATTTTACATCATATAAAATGATGCATTAATTAAGTAATGCATATACATATACTATGTGTAATGTGATTTTTTATTAATAAATCATTTCTTCTTCCTTTAGTGATATTTTGTTTATGCTATATTTATTTAGCGCGCATATAAACTAGGCTGGCTTCTAAGCGAGAACGCACATTAAGCTTTTTCAATAAATTACGAATATGTACTTTGACTGTTTCTTCAGAAATAAAAAGATATTTAGATATTTCTCTATTTTTTAATCCATTAGCAATTTCACGTAATACTTCAAATTCACGTTTTGTTAATGAAGAAAGTGGATCTTGATATTGATGACGATTATTTAAATACTGATGAATTTGATTGCTAAAAACCGGTAAACCATTTGCAGCACTTTTTAGGCTATTAACTAACATATCTAATTCGCAATTTTTTAATAAATAACCATTAGCTCCAGCATCGATAGCATTATAAACATCAATTCTATTAGCAGAAAAAGAGAGAATTAATATATAAGATTTAATACCTTCTTTTCGAATTTGACGAATAACTTCAGGACCATACATATTAGATATATTAATATCCATCATAATAATATCTGGTTTTAATTGATTAGCTATATTAATAACATCAATACCATTACTGACTTCGGCAACAACACTAAATTCATGTGCAGCTTTAATGAGTTGTTTTAAACTATGACGTATTAGGGGATGTTCATCAACCAACATTATTGAATGATTAGACATAGTATATTCCTTTTTAAAAAGCCTGTAGAAATAAATGGTGTTTTTACAACTGATTTTAATTATTAGTCTTAAAAGTTTTTTGAAAAAATGAAACAGTGCAAGAATATAAGAAAAACAATATTAATGAAATAACCAAAAGGTAATTATCTTAAATAAAAAACACATGGAATTTAATAATTTTAAATTCAATAATCTTAAATTTTATAATTATGAAAAAATTAATATTATAAATGTAATTAGTTTTACATTTTAATTTTAATATTATTTAGTTATGTTATTTTTGCTGATATGATGTTTATGTTTTTCTAGTTTCTATCGGAATTGTTGCATATGTCATGATTTCATTGATAGAGATTATTATAATGGGGATGTTTTTTGCTAATAAAATTCTCTAAGGACACACACAATGGATGAAAAATTAAAACAAAGTGCGCTTGATTTTCATGAGTTTCCCCAACCAGGTAAAATTGAAGTTACGCCCACTAAGCCATTAACGGCACAACGCGATCTGGCCCTTGCTTATTCTCCCGGTGTTGCTTACCCTTGTCTTGAAATTGCCGCAGATCCTTTGGCCGCTTACAAATACACGGCTAAGGCTAATTTAGTGGCTGTCGTTTCTAATGGTACGGCAGTATTAGGCCTTGGAAATATAGGTGCTTTGGCCGGTAAACCCGTTATGGAAGGCAAAGGTGTTTTATTTAAAAAATTTTCCGGCATTGATGTGTTTGATATAGAAATAGACGAATCTAACCCAGATAAACTAATAGATGTTATTGCTGCATTGGAGCCAACCTTTGGCGGGATCAATTTGGAAGATATTAAAGCACCAGAATGTTTTTATATCGAGAAAAAGCTGCGGGAAAAAATGCAAATCCCCGTGTTCCATGATGATCAGCATGGTACGGCCATTATTTCAACCGCCGCAATATTGAATGGTTTGCGCATTGTTAATAAAAAAATTGAACAAGTTCGTTTAGTTGTTTCAGGCGCTGGTGCAGCGTCTATTGCCTGCATGAATTTATTGGTTGCATTAGGTCTTGATCGTAGCAATATTATTGTCTGTGATTCAAAAAGGGTTATCTATCGTGGCCGCGATGAACTGATGGATGAAACCAAAGCCGCTTATGCAATCGAAGATAATGGATTACGTACCTTAGCAGATGTTATTCCAGGTGCGGATATTTTCTTAGGCTGTTCAGCGCCAGGTGTGTTGACGGCAGAAATGGTAAAATCGATGGCTAATGCTCCGCTTATCTTAGCATTAGCCAATCCAGAACCAGAAATTCTCCCCTCATTAGCAAAAGCTGCGCGGCCTGATGCGATTGTCTGCACTGGGCGTTCAGATTATCCTAATCAGGTAAATAATGTACTCTGTTTTCCTTTCATCTTTCGTGGCGCATTGGATGTTGGTGCAACTACCATTAATGAAGAGATGAAACTAGCTTGTGTTCAGGCTATTGCTGATTTGGCATTAGCTGAACAGAATGACGTTGTTGTTTCCGCTTATGGTGATCAGGAGTTAAAATTTGGTGCTGATTATATTATTCCAAAACCTTTTGATCCTCGGCTAATCGTTAAGATTGCGCCGGCAGTCGCTAAAGCAGCGATGGAATCAGGTGTAGCGACACGACCCATTGAAGATTTTAATTCTTATATAGAAAAGCTTAATGAATTTGTCTATAGCACCCACCTATTTATGAAGCCAATTTTTTCTTTGGCCCGCAAAGAGAAAAAACGGATTGTGTTAGCGGAAGGTGAGGAAGAGCGCATATTGCATGCAACACAGGAATTAATATCTTTAGATTTAGCTTATCCCATTTTAATTGGTCGACCCAGTGTTATTGAAAAGCGGATTGAGAAGCTTGGGTTACAAATTAGAATTGGTGAAGATTTTGAGTTGATTAACAATGAAAACGATCCGCGTTTCAAAACCTATTGGCAACAATATTATCAATTAATGAAGCGCTATGGGGTTTCGCAAGAAATGGCGCGTAGAGAAGTTATCAATAATCCAACGTTAATTGGTGCATTGATGATCCACCAAGGTGAAGCAGATGGTATGATTTGCGGTACTATAGGTAGTTATCATCAACATTTTACCATTATAAAAAATGTGCTTGGCTTCCGGCAGAATAGTTCGGTAGCAGGTGCAATGAATGCGCTTATGTTGCCAACAGGAAATACTTTTATTGCAGATACCTATGTGAATGATAATCCTACACCGGAAGAGTTGGCAGAACTTACACTAATGGCGGCACAGGCAGTAAGGCGTTTTGGCATCGAGCCTAAAGTGGCTCTATTATCACGCTCAAGTTTTGGTTCATCAGACTGTCCATCGGCGCAAAAAATGCGTAAAACATTGGCCTTAGTTAAACGTGCCGATCCTAACTTGGAAATTGATGGTGAAATGCATGGCGATGCAGCGTTAGTTGAAAGCATTCGACGAGATATTATGCCGGATAGTACATTAAAAGGATCGGCTAATTTATTGATTATGCCTAATATGGAAGCTGCACGTATTAGTTATAACTTACTTCGTGTTACAAGTTCTAATGGAGTCACTGTGGGGCCGGTATTAATGGGAGTAGCAAAACCAGTACATATATTAACACCGGTTGTATCGGTAAGACGTATCGTAAACATGGTGGCTCTTGCTGCAGCAGAAGCACAAACTCAGCCATTATAGTTTAAAATTAGCCACTGATTTAAACCTCTGTAATATCCATTACAGAGGTTTATTGTGTGACGACAATAAAAATAGCGCTATAAATTAAGTTAATTATTTAGATATTTATTTAAAAGGTGGGTTAATTAATTGCGCTGGCTGTCTTTTATTTATTAAATTTTTGTTATTAAATAACTTAGAAATTGCCAACAGAGTGTTCTTGATAATGATGCAATTAAACCAGCACTTTTCTTATCAATATTTAAACCTTGTACTAATGACTTGGTTGTTAAATATCATCGCGTTTACCAGCTTTGCAGGAGAAAAAATGATAATTCCAATGGCTGAAAAGCAACCACATAAAATGGTGTTACATGGCGATACCCGCATTGATAATTATTATTGGTTAAGAGATGATACAAGAAAAAATAAAAAAGTTATCAAATATTTGACTGAGGAAAATCATTATACCAATACGGTATTAAAATCAGGCACCGCATTAAGGGAACAACTATACGGTGAGATGGTCGCTCGTATGGAGCAACAGGATCAATCGGTGCCTTATATTTATAATGGTTATATTTATCGTACCCTTTATCAAGAAGGTCAAGATTACCCTATTTATCAACGTAAGCCTGTTAATCGAAATAGTGATTGGCAGATATTAGTTGATGGTAATGAGCGTGCTAAGGGACATCAATTTTATTCATTGGGTGGTATTGCTGTTTCTGAAGATAATAATCGTTTGGCAATTGTTGAAGATTTCCAAGGGCGTCGTCAGTTTGAGGTTTCATTTAGACAATTAGATAGTAAAAAATGGCAGAATGCAGTCATTAAAAATACTTCTGGTAATATTGTATGGTCTAATGATAATCAAACACTCTATTATATTAGTAATCATCCTCAAACATTGTTACCTTATCAAGTCTATTGCCATCAATATGGAAAAGAGGGTGTTGAAGATAAAAAAGTTTATCAGGAGAGTGACGATAGATTTTATTTGAGCATCGCTAAAAGTAGCTCAAAAGCGTATATCTTGCTGTCGATTAGCAGTACAGAAACATCAGAATATCGATTAATTAATGCCAATAACCCCGCTGAAGTGCTTAAAGTATTTTCACCACGTCAAACAGGTCGTGAGTACGACTTAGATCATTTTCGTGATAATTTCTATATTCGCTCTAACCATCAATCGGAGCAATTTGGCTTATATGTCACACAGTCAATTCAACAGCCATGGCAAACGGTGATTGCACCAAATAAAGAGATCGATTTAGAAAATTTTGCCCTTTTTAACCGTTGGTTGGTGGTTGAAGAACGTCACAATGGATTGGTTAATCTTCGTCAGATAGACTGGCAGACAAAACAGCAAAAAATGGTTGAATTTGATGAGCCGGTATATAGCGCGTGGATTGGTTATAATCCAGAGCCTGATAGTGAGACTTTACGCTATGGCTATTCATCACTAACTACACCAATATCTGTTATGCAGATAAATATGCTAACAGGGCAACGTGAATTACTAAAACAACAACAAGTTAATAAATTTGATCAGTCACTATATACCAGTGAACGTATCTGGATTCGAGTAAAAGATGGGACAAAAGTGCCTATTTCGTTAGTATATCGTAAAGATCTATGGCAAAAAAACAAAAATCCTATTTTGATTTATGGTTATGGTGCTTATGGTATCAATGTAGATCCGGTTTTTAGTTCACCACGTTTGAGTTTGTTAGATAGGGGTTTTGTATATGCATTAGTCCATGTTCGTGGCGGCGGTGATTTAGGTAAAACTTGGTATCAGCAAGGTAAGGTTGAAAATAAGGCTAATAGTTTTAGTGATTTTATTGATGCAACTAAGATATTGATTGCCAAGGGTTATGCTGACCCAAAACGGGTTTATGCGATGGGCGGCAGCGCTGGTGGTTTATTGATGGCGGCGGTAATTAACCAGGCACCGGAACTGTATCGAGGCATTGTTGCTCAAGTTCCTTTTGTCGATGTAGTGACGACGATGCTTGATCCCTCTATTCCATTAACAACTGGAGAATATGATGAGTGGGGTGATCCTGCTGAACAAGAAGCTTATTTTCGACTAAAATCTTACAGCCCCTATGATAATATTAAGCATCAACGTTATCCCAATTTATTGGTTACGACAGGTCTATATGATTCTCAAGTCCAATATTGGGAGCCGGCAAAATGGGTGGCTAAATTAAGGGAATATAAAGTGGGTAATACTGTCTTATTGCTGGAAACAAATATGAAAGCCGGACATGGTGGACAATCGGGTCGTTTTAACCGCTTAAAGGATACGGCACTAGAATATGCTTTTATTTTGATGCTAGATGATAATAAAAAATATTTCCCTGATTTTGATATCCAATAAATTTTTGTGGCCTTATATAATAATTTAATATAAGGCTAATAAATCTATTTTTATGTATGATGATTTGTTTGAGTTAAGCAATTTTATTGATAGATAAAATTTTACTTTCAAGCCAGCCGTCTTGTAAGCGCGTTTTTAATTTTACTCCGACATCTACTTGCTGTGTATTGGTTAAAACCTTGCCATTAGGTAATTCGCTGATAGTATAACCGCGTGCTAATGTTGCTAATGGACTTACTGCTTCAAGGCGGGAACAGTTAATAGCAAATTTTTCTCGATATTGACTTAATGTTTGATTAATCAATTGTTTTAGTTGGAATTCATGTTGAATATAACGTTGACGACAAGTTTGTAATTGTGGTCGCGGATCACACAGTATTAAACGTTGTTCAAGGCTATAATGTTGACGATTAATTTGCTGTAAATAGTGTTGGGTGGCGCTAACAAGTTTTTGTTGTAATTGGATTAGATAATTTTGTTGTCGTGTTATCCGCAGTTCAGGATGTTGTTGTTGTAGTTTATGATGTAATTGACTAAAGACACGTAGTTTACGTGCCAAGAAATAGTCCATCGCCATTTCGAGTCGCTGTTTTTGTTCAAGTAGTTGGCGAAGTAATTCTTGTTGGTTACGACTTACTAGCTCAGCTGCTGCTGAGGGCGTCGGGGCACGTAAATCAGCAACAAAATCAGCAATAGTCACATCGGTTTCATGACCCACGGCAGCGATAATCGGTAATTGACTGGCAAAAATCGCTCGTGCAACCTTTTCATCGTTAAAGGCCCACAAATCTTCCAATGAACCACCACCCCGGCCGACAATCAGTACGTCACATTCTTGCCTGTGGTTGGCCACCTCAATGGCACGAACAATTTGTCGCGGAGCATCTTCCCCTTGGACGGCGGTGGGATAAATAATGACAGGTAATGAGGGATCGCGGCGTTTTAATATATTTAAAATATCGTGTAATGCAGCGCCTGTTGCTGACGTAATAACCCCCAAGCGTTTGGCCGGCATTGGTAGCGCTTGTTTGTAATGTTGAGCAAATAATCCTTCAGCTGAAAGTTTCTGTTTCAATATTTCAAATTGTCGTTGTAATAATCCATCACCTGCAGGTTGCATATTTTCGATAATTAATTGGTACTCTCCTCTCGGTTCGTACAAGGTAACCGTCGCTCGAACTAACACTTGTTGGCCATTTTGCGGTCGAAAATTGAGCCGAATATTTTGGCCACGAAACATTGCAGCACGTAGCTGCGCTTTTTCATCTTTTAAAGTGAAATACCAGTGGCCGGAAGCAGGCTGAGAAAAATTAGAAATTTCTGCATTAAGCCAAACTCGACCAAGTTGAAGTTCAAGTAATTGCCGAACTGATTGATTAAGTTGGCTAACTGAGTAAATTATACTATTTTCTAAAGTTAACATATTAAGTTAGCACCACCTTATAAATAAAATTAATGGCTTAATATTAGCAGCTATTAATTTTATTATACATAGAATCAAAATAGAGAGTGCAAATGATTATCCCATTCATATTGCTCAAGATTGGCTGTTGTCATTCGTATAGTTATATTTGTATCTTTAGGATTAGATTTTATATCGGTGATAATAAATTCCGTTTTTGGCCAAAATAATACATCATGTTTGCCATTTTTTAATAGAGCGGAAATATTAGCGCCGACTAAAGGTTCAGTATATTGAATTTCATATAAGACATTAATTTTATCATTAGCTAATGTTGTTTTATCTTTTAGGTATGGTATGACTTTATCTTGAATTTCATAGGTACTGAAAAAAGTATCTAGTTTATAAGAACTATTAGTTTGCAAAAACATCATATCAGCCGTTTTTCTGACTTCACCTCGATAAACCATTCTCGGTGTAAATTGGCTATGATAGTTATCGAATAATGATAAATGCATTAAAGATAAATTCAATTGGGCAACTAAAGGGTGATGATGATTAACTGCTGTCCCGAGTTTTAACATACTATTTAAATAAGTGTAGCTGCTATATTGGTAATCTTGAATACTATACCAATCAATAAAATGACACTTCTTATAACCTTCTAATTGATTAAATCGATTCATTGTTGACACAAAATTAATTTTAGATTTATTTTCAACATAATCTTTATCAAAAATGGGGGTTAAAAGTGCTAACGCTTCATCATAAGAATGTAGAGGTTGACTAATATTCTCATTAGCATAGAGAGAATCCAGAAAGTTAATATGCTGTTTTTCAATAGATGAAAGAGGGGGGGGGCTCTTTGGATATCGGTTTGGTAAGTCGATATTTGATTGGGGGTTATTTTATTAATGGCGAACATAACTTTCCTTAGTTTAAGCCGTTAATTTTACCCATATTTTAAACAAGTAATAAGTTTTAAAAAGTGATGGTTAGAACAGAATAAATTAACAAAAATACCTAATTACAGTAAATATATATTTGATTTGAAATTAATTAACTCATTCTGTTAATAAATAGAGTTAAAATGTCAGTAATAGCCGTTAACCGTCATCGATAGGAGATATTTTATAGATAATAAACTGTTTTATATCATTTTTATTTCTTATCTCAGCATAGAATAGCTGTTTTCAGTCACCTATTATATTCCTTGTGTCATCAAATTTATGTACATATTGGTGTACATAAAATATTATATAAAAAAGACGCAAGGAGAAAAAAGATGGCGGTAAGTGATTCATGGTTAAGAGCGGTAAATGGTAAGCCACAAGCTAAAATGGTGACTAAATCAGACAGAGAGGGTTTATCAGTTCGCGTAACACCAAAAGGT